>NZ_JAFEJR010000011.1:0-108054 GCF_018555335.1 Bifidobacterium sp. SO1
ACGAGCCATCCGACGAGGCACGCGCTAACACGCCACGTCCGCTCCCACGCGTAGGTTTTCAAACAACACCACGCATGGTGCGAGCGTCAGCGTCGCCACTCAACCCATCAAACAACCAAACACGGTGGTTGTTGGATGTGGCGGCACTGACATGCCGCGACGCTCCCTCGGCTGAGGGAGCCGAGGCTCCGCCGGCATCATACGCGAATAGGGGCGGATTTGGCCGGCCGGCGCTGCTTGCGCATCGTTTATCAATGTCTTGCCAGCGCCATATGCACTTGGCCAGGATGATGGGCCGGTGTCAGGATATGAGATGGGCGACACGCTGGGGGTTGGGGTGGGTGGTATGGTGTTAGACATGACGAATCTCTTGTGTTGTTGTTGCCGCTAACCGTGCTGCCCACATCGGGCATTGGCAAGCGGTTGACAACGCATAACTTGAGATAAGGGTCATTCTTTTTCGATCATCCCACTTTGTTTGTGTATGGTAGTTTCGTACCATTATCGGTCTGTGATCGCAAACGGTATCGGTTCAAGACAGTATCAGCTCAACCGATCACACATGCCATCGAAAATCATCAATCCCGTTTCTCATACCTGCGGCGTTGGCCGATGAGCCAGAACCTCTCCTATCTCATCCATATCGCGAAAACCAGAACATTCCCCGCAGAAGAAACGAGAACCGACCATGACCGTCCACAACTCCATCGCCGAAACCATCGGCAACACCCCGCTCGTCAAACTCAACCACGTCGCCAACGACATCAAGGCCACCATCGCCGTCAAAGTCGAATATCTCAACCCCGGCGGCTCGTCCAAGGACCGCATCGCCGAACGCATCATCGACGCGGCCGAACGTTCCGGCCAACTCAAGCCCGGCGGCGTGATCGTCGAACCGACCTCCGGCAACACCGGCGTCGGCCTCGCGCTCGTCGCCCAGCAGCGCGGCTACCGCACCATCTTCACCCTGCCCGACAAAGTCAGCGAATCCAAACGCGCCGTGCTGCGCGCGTACGGTGCGGAAATCGTCGTCACCCCCACCGACGCCGGCCCCGACGACCCGCGGTCCTACTACCAGGTCGCCGAACGGCTCGCCAACACCATCCCCGGCGCGTTCCGCCCCAACCAGTACGACAATCCGAACGGGCCGGCCAGCCACTACGCCACCACCGGCCCGGAAATCTGGCAGGCCACCGACCACCAGGTCACGCACTTCGTGGCCGGCATCGGCACCGGCGGCACGATCTCCGGCACCGGCCGCTACCTCAAGGACGCGTCGAACGGCGCGGTCACGGTCGTCGGCGCCGATCCGGAAGGCTCGATCTACTCCGCCGGCGGCGACATGAGCGCTGTCCACCAGTACGACATCGAAGGCGTCGGCGAGGACTTCTATCCGAAGGCGTTCGACCGGACCATCACCGACGACATCGTCAAGGTCAACGACCACGACGCGTTCCTCATGACGCGCCGGCTCGCGGGGGAGGAAGGGTTGCTCGTCGGCGGATCGTCCGGCATGGCGGTCGCCGCAGCCGTGCGATACGCGCGTGAACGGCAGCTCGACGAGAACCAGCTCGTTGTCGTGCTCGCGCCCGACTCCGGCCGCAGCTACCTGGAGAAGATCTTCAACGACGACTGGATGCGCGACCACGGCTACGGCGACATCGTCGAGGCGACCAGCCGGCCCGCGCTCGCCGCGCAATACCTGTGAGCGGGCGAACCGTCAGCTCGACCCCACACATAACGCGCTATCGGCAACTCCGATAGCCACGCCACCACACAAACCGAATCACACCATTACCCTCGCAAGAGGGACATTCGAAAGGAACCGACCATGACCATCTCCACCAACGCCGCCGCACTTGCCGCATCCCAGCTCGCCACTCGCGCCATCCACGCCGGCCAGGAACCCGATCCGACCACCGGCGCGGTCGTCACGCCGATCTACGCCACCTCCACGTTCAAGCAGGACGGCGTCGGCGGACTGCGCCACGGCTACGACTACAGCCGCTCCATCAACCCGACCCGCAACAGCTTCGACGCGCAGCTCGCCTCCGTCGAAGGCGCGAAATACGCGCTCTCGTTCTCCTCCGGCCTCGCTGCGATCGACGTGTTGCTGCGCTCGACCATCAAGCCCGGTGACAACATCCTGCTCGGCAACGACGTGTACGGCGGCACCTACCGACTGCTGTCGAAGGTGTTCGTGCCGTGGGGCGTGGGCCTCGACGTGGTCGACATCACCGATCTGGACGCGGTGGCTGCGGCGTTCAAGACCAAGCCCTACGCGTACATCTGGGTGGAGACGCCGTCGAACCCGCTGCTCAACATCACCGACATCAAGGCCGTGGCGGCGCTTGCGCACGAGCATGGCGTCAAGGTCGCGGTCGACAACACGTTCGCCTCGCCGGTGCTGCAGCACCCGCTCGCGGAAGGTGCAGATGTGGTTGTGTATTCGACCACCAAGTACATCGGCGGGCACTCCGACGTGGTCGGCGGCGCGGTGGTGCTCAACGACGAGGAAACGCGCGACGAGGTGGCGTTCCTGCAGAACGCTGCCGGCGCGGTGCCTTCGCCGTTCGACTCGTGGCTGGAGATCCGCGGACTCAAGACCCTTGACCTGCGTGTCAAGCAGCATAGTCGCAATGCGCTGAAGATCGCGCAGTGGCTTGAAGGCCATTCTGAGGTGGAACGCGTGTGGTACCCGGGCCTCGAATCGCATCCGGGCCACGAGATCGCGGCACGCCAGATGCACGGTGGATTCGGCGGCATGATCTCCGTGCAGATCAAGGCTGGATTCGAGGCGGCCAAGCGCTTCGCCGGTGCGACGCAGGTGTTCACGCTCGCCGAATCGCTTGGCGGTGTCGAATCGCTGATCGAGCACCCGGGTGCGATGACCCACGCCTCCGTGGCGGGCACTACGCTCGAGGTGCCGGCGAACCTGATCCGCCTGTCGGTCGGCGTCGAGGATGCCGACGACCTGATCGCCGACCTCGATCAGGCGTTCAAGGCGATCTGACGTCGGTCCTTGTATCGGCCCCGAGTCTCCCGACCGTTCCCCTTGCGACGACGGCCGGGAGACTTTTCGCATAGTGCCATCATGGCTTGTGCGCCAGCCCGCGACATGCCCGGATCGCCCGCCATCGCCTACACTTGGGAGGCATGACAGACAACGCGGCGGCGCTGGGGGCGCTCAAACAGTATTTCGGCTACGATTCGTTCCGGCCCGGCCAATCCGGCCTGGTCGAGGCGATCCTCGCCGGACGCGACGTGCTCGGCGTGATGCCCACGGGCGCGGGCAAATCCGTGTGCTACCAGATTCCGGCCACGCTCCTGCCCGGCATCACCGTGGTCATTTCGCCCCTGATCTCCCTCATGCGCGATCAGGTCGACGCCCTGACCGACGCCGGCATCCCCGCCGCGTTCATCAACACCACGCAAAGCCCCGACGAGCAGGGCATGGTGCTCGCGCAGGCCGCCCGCGGCGACGTGAAGCTCCTCTACGTCGCCCCGGAACGCCTCGACACCGATCGGTTCCGGGATTTCGCCGCCCGTACGCCCGTCAGCCTCATCGCCGTGGACGAGGCTCACTGCGTCTCCCAATGGGGCCAGGACTTCCGTTCTTCATACCTTGGCATCGGCGAATTCATCGCCAATCTGCCCGCCCGCCCGGTCGTCGCCGCGTTCACCGCCACCGCCACCGAACGCGTGCGCCGCGACATCGTCGGCATGCTGGGATTGCGCAATCCGCAGGTCACCGTCACCGGTTTCGACCGCGAGAACCTGTATTTCGACGTGATCCGCATGGACACCAAGCGCAAGGCCGCATGGGTGGCAAGCTACATCGCCTCGCACCCGGACGAATCCGGCATCGTGTACTGCGCCACGCGCAAGACGACCGAGGAGCTGGCCGCCGCAATCAACCGGGCCGTGCCGGCGTTGCGCGCGGCGGGAGATGCGGCCGGCGGCGTGGCGGATGGTCTCGACAGCCTCGGCCCGGTCGCTGTCGCCTACCACGGCGGCATGCCGGCCGACGTACGCAACCAGGCCCAACGCGACTTCGTCACTGACCGCATCCCCGTGGTCGTGGCCACCAACGCGTTCGGCATGGGCATCGACAAGTCGAACGTACGCTACGTGATCCATCACAACATGCCCGAATCGATCGAAGCCTATTACCAGGAGGCCGGCCGCGCGGGCCGTGACGGCGAACCGAGCCGCTGCACGCTGCTGTGGAACGAATCGGACATCGTCACCCGCCGCCGTCTGCTCGACAGCGACTATGAGAACGATCGCATGACGCCCGAGGAGCAGGAGATCAACCGCGCCAACAAACGTCGTCTGCTCGACGCCATGATCGGATACTGCCGCACCACGGACTGCCTGCACACGTACATGACCCGCTATTTCGGCGAAACCGCACCGGCCGGCAGTGGCACCGGCGACGCGAACGGCAACGGAGATGCCGCGAAATGCAAGGGCGGCTGCACGAACTGCGACAGCACGTTCGAGACGCTGGACGTGACCGACATCGCGCGCGCGATCAGCCGGTGCGTGCACGACGTGATGTACGACTACGACGATCGGAACCAGCCGACGCGCACGCCGATGCGGCAGGGGCTTGGCTCGGGAAAAATCGTCGCCGTGCTGCGCGGTTCGCGTGCCCAGGACGTGCTTGCCCGCGGACTGGACCGATGCCCGAGCTACGGAAGACTGGAGCAGACGCCCGAAGCGCGCGTTCGCGATGTGCTCAGTCAGATGACGACCGACGGATTCCTGTTCGTGTCCGAAGGGCGACTGCCGATCGTCGGATTCGGCAAGCGGGCCGCGGAAACGGTCGCGCCGGACTTCCACTACGAGATCAAACGCGTGGAACGGGCGGCATCGAGCCGTTCCGGCGCCGCGAGCAGTGGCCGGTTCGGCGCCGCGACCGTCGCGTCCGGCCCGGCGCTCGGCTCGTTCGAGCCGGTCAGCGAGGCCGACGAGGCGCTGTTCCAGCGGCTGCGCGCCCTGCGTCGCGACATCGCGCAGGAGATCGGCAAGCCGCCGTACATCGTGTTCTCCGACAAGACCCTGCGCGACATGGCCCGCGTCAAACCGACCACCGACGAGCGGTTCCTCGGGGTCAACGGCGTGGGCGAAAGCAAGCTCAAGCAATACGGCGAACGGTTCATGGAGGCGATCGCCGGGTTCGGCGACTAGCGTCGCGCGCTGGTTATGCGGGGACGATGATCCCGGACGCTGCGTGACGTGGCCCCTCCGACAGAGGAACGACGTGCCGGCGAGCAGCGCGGAAGCGTCCTCGCTTATAAGCAGCGTCTATAGCGATTTTGCCGATCCGCCCCATGAACGCCGTCGATGGTGGAACAATAGGAGACGGACATCATCCTCAAGACAAGGAGTCTGAAATGGCCGACAAGCCAGTCGTCGAAAGCTTCCAACTCGATCACACGAAGGTCAAGGCCCCGTACGTGCGCTACATCGATACGCAGACCGGCCCGAACGGCGACGTGATCTCGAACTACGACCTGCGTCTCGTCCAGCCGAACGAGAACGCGATCCCGACTGCCGGCCTGCACACGATCGAGCACACGATCGCCGTGCTGCTGCGCGAACGCATCCCCGGCTACATCGACTGCTCGCCGTTCGGTTGCCGCACCGGCTTCCATCTGCTGACCTGGGGCACGCATTCGACCGAGGACGTGGCGAAGGCGCTCAAGGAATCACTCGAGTTCATCGCCTACCAGGCCACGTGGGACGACGTGCCGGCCACGACGATCGAAAGCTGCGGCAACTACCGCGACCACAGCCTGTTCACCGCGAAGGAATGGGCGAAGGACATCCTCGCCAAGGGCATCAGCTCCGATCCGTTCGAGCGCAAGGTCGTCTGATCTGAACCGATGGCCGGTTCGGTTCCCGACCGTCGGGAGTCCGGCATGACGACGCCCGGCGTTCCGTCCGTTGCGATGGAAGCCGGGCGTCGTCATGCCGGTTGCGGGCTGCGTGTGCGGCGGGATCTCAGCGTTCGTCGGCCGTGGCGAGGCGCACGATGGCGGCCTCGGATTCGTCCACGATGCGTCGCATCGCCGTCTCGGCGGCCTCGCCGTCGCCTTTGCGGATCAGCGCGGCGATCTCGGCGTGCAAATTCAGCGCGGTCTGGTCCGCGGTCTGCGGCATCAGCTCGTGCTGCGTGCGTCCCCTCAGCGTCGAGGCGATCACGTCGCCCAGCTCGGCGAACATGCGGTTGCCGGACGCCTGCAGCAGCGTGCGGTGAAAGCGCATGTCGGCGTCCAGATAATCCGGGCCGTTGGCATGATTCGAATGCGACACCATGCCGATGGCGGCCTCGGTCAGCGCCGCCCACTGGTCGGGCGTGGCGGCGCTCGCCGCGAGTCGCGCGGCCATCGGTTCCACCGCGGCGCGCAGCTGGGAGAGCTCGTGCAACGCGTCGAGCCGATGGGCGCCGCGCAGTCGCCATCCGATGACCTGCGGGTCGAACATGTTCCATTGCTCGATCGGGTTGACGGTGGCGCCGGTCTTGCGTTTGACGCTCACCAGCCCCATTGATTCCAGCACCCTCGTGGCTTCGCGCGTCACGGTGCGCGACGGCGGCGTGTCGCCGTCCATGGCGGGGTCGGGCAAGCGTTCTCCGACGGCGATGTCGCCGCTTACCACGGCCATGCCCCATTCCTCAAGCAGGCGGTCGTGCAGCGGACGGTCCGCGTTGCGTCCGCTGTCGTTGGTCGTATTGACAGTCATACCGTCAAGTATCGCACATACAAAAGCAACGTAGGTCATTCGTATTGGCATACGTAATGGGTGAGTCGCATATATTTCGTATTGCGTATTCCAAATGATGTGATATAGTATGAAAAGGCATACGAAATGTACGTCGATAAATAAAACGTCATGCAAAACAGCGCGTGGTTGCGCGATCATATCAAGGGAGCGTCAGATGACGAATACCGAGATTTCGGCTCAGACCCAGGATGTCGCGTCGCGGTCCGCACAGTCGGACGAGCGGCCTGATCTCATTTCGGCCAACACCATTCCGGAAGGCTACTTCGCGCACACCAAACCCATCGCCATCATCATGGGCGTGTGCGGCTGCGGCAAGACAACCGTCGCCGAGCACGTGTCCGCCAAACTCGGCGTCAAATACGCCGAAGCCGACGATTTCCACCCCAAGGCCAACATCGAGAAGATGGCCGCCGGCCACCCGCTGACCGACGAGGACCGCTGGCCGTGGCTCGACGCGCTCGCCGCATGGATCGACCAGCGCGTGGCCGCGGGCGAGCCGGCCGTCGTCACCTGCTCCGCGCTCAAGAAGGTGTACCGCGACAAGCTGCGCAGGCCGGGCGTGGTGTTCGTGTACATGAAGGGAACCTACGACGAGGTGCTGGCGCGCATGTCGCACCGCCAGGGCCATTTCATGAAGACCAGCATGCTCCAGTCCCAGTTCGACATCCTCGAGGAGCCGGGTTCGGACGAGGTACACGTCGACGTCGAGATCGGCCACGGCACCACGCCCGACCAGGAGGCCGCGGCGGTCGTCGCCGCGCTCGGACTGTAAATCTCACCCAACCAATTCACCCATCACATATTCACCAAGGAAGGTGCAACCATCATGCAAATGGGAATGATCGGACTCGGCCGCATGGGCGGCAACATGGTCAAGCGGCTGCGCGAAGGCGGCCATGAGATCGTCGGCTTCGACATGAACCCCGACTCCGGCCGCGACGTCGACTCGCTCGAGGCGCTCGTCGGCGCGCTCAGGACCCCGCGCGTCGTGTGGGTCATGGTGCCGGCCGGCGTGCCCACCGAATCCACGAGCGCCAAGCTCGGCGAGCTGCTCGAGCCGGGCGACATCGTTGTGGACGGTGGTAACTCCAAGTACACCGAGGACCGCGAACATGCGTCCGTGCTGTCCGAACGTGGCATCGGCTTTCTCGACTGCGGCGTCTCCGGCGGCGTGTGGGGCGCGGAACGCGGCTATGCGCTCATGGTCGGCGGCTCGGCCGAGGACTACGCCACCGTGCTGCCGATCTTCGAGACGTTGAAGCCGGAAGGCGAGTACGGTCTCGTGCACGCAGGCCCGGTCGGAGGCGGCCATTTCGCCAAGATGGTGCACAACGGCATCGAATATGGCATGATGCAGGCGTTCGGCGAGGGCTTCGCCACGATGATGCGCAGCGAATACGTGACCGACCCGGCCAAGACGATGGCCTCGTGGCGCTCCGGCTCGGTCGTCGCCAGCTGGCTGCTCGACCTGTTCGAGAACGCGACCAAGGACGATCCGACGCTGCACAACGTGCCGCCGGTCGCCAACGAGTCCGGCGAGGCCAAGTGGATGGTCGAGGCGGCGCTCGAACTCGGCGTGCCCACGCCGACCACCGCCGCGGCCCTGTGGCAGCGCCAGGATTCGCGCGGCGCGGCCGACGACATCCTGCGCGTCGTGACGGCCCTCAGGGCCCAGTTCGGCGGCCACGTCACCAAGGTCGACGAGATCGCGACCCACTGAGCGGGTTGCGATCTCGTCGGTGCCGCTGTCTGGCGGGCCGGATTCGTCGAGGATGTCACGAGTTCTAGCCGAATCCGAGCCGGCATACTGAAGCGTCCGAAATCTCCTCGGATCGGCGGCTGCTGGAGAAAAACGGACGCCTGCGGCCTTCGCGGCGTCCGTTTTCCTCCAGGAAGATGACACTGCTCATGGAAAGCGGACGCTGATGGCCGTTGCCGCGTCCGGATTCCATCAGGAAGGCGATGCTGCTGGTGGAATCCGGACGCAGTGACGTGCCCGCGGCGCTGCTCGGGCATAGATGGTCGTGCGGAGTGTGACCGTTGCAACAGGCACAACGGTCACACCCCGCATTCGTTTTGGCCGGCGATCAACCGGCCAGAGACTCCATGCCGGATTCGCGGCCGAATCGCATGGCCTGCGGATGCGACGGATCGAACGCATCCCAGCGGGGGAGCGGCGTGCCGTCGTACCCGCTGCCGTTCGGGTCGCCGGTGCGGATGAAGTTCGCCCAGTAGTCGCACATGGCGGCGGACAGGTCGTAATGCCAGCCGGAGAACGGACGCCAGCAGGTGTGCAGCGTGTTGAACGTGAACCACAGGTCGGAAGAGTGGAACGCGCCGGCGTCGTCACCGGGCATCTGCACGTCGAACCGGTAGAAGAACGGTTTCGGGTCGCCGGCTTCGATCCATGCGTTCGCCAGCCTGATATTGCCCAGCTCGCCTTCGGGCACCGGCGTGCCGTTCGGTCCGGGGACGGTGAACTCGCCGGTGGTGTTGCCGATCAGCAGCTTGCGACGATGATGGCGCTCGCTGTGCGGATGAAGCAGGGCGTCACCATACTGGTCGGTGAGGAACCGACCGTCGACGCAGGGGATCCAGTTGACCAGCATCGGCCAGTCGCCTTCGCGGCCGGAGTCCGGTGGTACCGGGAATGCACAGGCCGCGTCGAGCAGTTCGGCGGCGGGGATCGATCGGGCCTCGTCGATCGACGAGACGCCGAGCGAAGCGAGGAACCGTTCGCCGTTGCGTTGCGATTCCGCCAGCGACCACAGGTGCTCGTTGAAGACGCCGAGCCCGCCGCCGGACTGCATGATCGCGCGCTGGAACAGGCCGTCTGACGATGCGGACGCGCATTGGGCGAGTACGCTGGCCGAACCGGCCGACTGGCCGGCGACGGTGATGGTGCCGGGGTCGCCGCCGAACGCCTCGATGTTGTTCTTGACCCAAGCGATGGCCGCCTGCTGGTCGAGCATGCCGAAGTTCGCGGTCGGTTCGGTGGGATGCCGCAGACCGGGGTGCGTGAAGAAGCCGAACACGTTGAGACGATAGGATACAGTCACCACGACGATGCCGCGGCGTGCGAACGACGCTCCGTCGAACTCCTTCTCCGAAGCGGTGCCGCACTGGTAGGCGCCGCCGTAGATCCACACCAGCACCGGCAATCGCGGGTTGTCTGCGCCGAGGAATCCGACCTCGTCGCCGGAACCTCGCAGCGCGGGCGTCCAAATGTTCAGGTAGAGCGAGTCCTCGGAGCGCGGTGTCGCGGGATCGACGCCCCACTCCCTGCCATAGAACTCGTCCGGGCCGCTCATCGGCTGCATGCTGATCGGCGAGAAATCATGCGCTTTGAGCACGCCGTCCCACGGCCGAAGCGGCTGCGGGGCGCGCCAGCGCAGCTCGCCGACCGGGGGAGCGGCGAACGGCACGCCCCTGAATGCGGTAATGTTCGGATCCTCGAGGGCAAGGCCCTCGATGGCCCCGTATCGGGTGATGACTTGTCGTGCTACCATCTTGCTCCTTTGCCTGATGACGATGGGCGGCGAACCGGACGGTCGGGCTCCGGGGGACTCCGTCGTCGGCGGTTCGCGCCCCGGATGAATGCCGGATGACGGCCGCTGATATAAAATTTTCTTTTAAATTTAGAAAAATATCGACATGAGTAATGCTATCAGTTGGGGAACCTGTGTCAAGAATGATGTCTATCAGCATGTATTGCTGGAATATGAAGGATTGCCTGACTGATTGCGAGGTTTCGCTATACTGAAACAAGAACGAAAATTTTCTATTAACTGAGGTGGTTATGACAGGCAATGCAGAGCGAAAAGTCACGTTGGCTGAGATCGCCCAGCGATCGGGCGTGTCGATCGCCGCGGTGTCCAAGGTGGTCAACGGACGTGACGGCGTATCGGACGCCACTCGGCAGAACGTCGAGAAGGTGCTGGAACAGGTCGGGTATCGCCGCAAGAGGCAGCTTGACGCGAAGATGTCGTCCACCGTCGAACTGATCTTGCCGTATGGGGATGGCAACGGCTTGGTCGAGTTCCTGCGGGGAGCGACCTCGCAGGCCAAAGCGATGGGCGCCGGCGTGACGGTCAGTGAAACAAAGCCTGGAGCAGACCGCTATGAGCTGTTCCTGCAGATCCTGCGTCGCAACCCGCTGGGCGTGATCGTCGACCTTCCCGATGTCACCGACAAGGAACGCAAGCTGTTCCGATCCCGGTGGATCCCGTTCGTGATCGTCGACATGAATCGTGGCTCCAGCGAGGAGACGCTTTCCATAGGCGTCGACAATTGGACCGGCGGATTGATCGCCGGCCGGCATCTTGTCGGGTTGGGGCACCGGCGCATCGCGGTCGTGTCGGGGCCCGATGATTCCGAATCGTCGGCTGCGCGTATGGCGGGGCTTGGCATGGCGCTGCGTGAGGCTGGTCTTCAGCTCGATCCGGCATTGGTCGCGACGGGCGACTTCATGTCGGAGGCCGGATTCGATGCCGCCATGCGTTTCCTGCGGATGCCAGAGCCGCCGACCGCCATCTTCGGGTTCAACGATCTGACGGCCATCGGCATCCTGCATGCGGCGGCCCGCCTTCGGGTGCTGGTGCCCGAGGAGCTTTCGGTTATCGGCTTCGACGATGTGTTTCCAGTAGCGGGTATGGGGCTGACCACGGTGCACCAGCCGTTTCTCGGCGTCGCGCAGGAATCGGTCAAGATGATCATGAACGCCAAGGCCCAGCAGGACGAGGGGCGGCGCATATCGGAACGCCGCATCGTCATGACGCCAAGGCTCGAGGTGCGCCAGACCACCGGCGCACCCCAGGCCTGATCGGATCATTCGTCGGGCGATGGCGCGGTGCTGCCTCTGACGATCAGCGTGGTGGGCAGCGTCAGATTGGTCATCAGCGTGTCACGTTCGTCCCAGCGCAGCAGCAGGTCGACCGCCTCCGACGACATCTCGCGAATGGGCTGGCGCACCGTGGTCAGCGGCGGCCCCATATAGGCCGAGGTCTGCACGTCGTCGAATCCGATGACCGACAGGTCGTCGGGGATGCGCAGGTTGAACGTGTGGGCGGCGTCGTAGATGCCCATGGCCTCCAGGTCGTTGCCGGCGACGATGGCGGTGGGGCGCGGCGTGCGGGCGAGCAGCTTCGCCGCCAGCTCGCGTCCACATGTCGTGGTGAAGTCGCCTTCCAGAATCATCGATTCGTCGACGGACAGCCCGCGTTCCGCCATGGCGGCCAGATGCCCCGCCAGTCGCGCCTGTGAGCACAGCATGGATGAGGGGCCGGTGATGACCCCGATGTTCGTGTGGCCGAGATCCAGCAGATGCCGGGTGCCTGCCAACCCGCCGCTCCAGTTGTCGGCGCGGATGGATGCCGAGCCCGGGTCGGGATCTCCCGAGGGGTCGAGCAGCATGTAGGGGATGTTTCGGGCGGCCAGTCGTTGCGCCGCGTCTTCGGCGAGATCGCTCAGCACCAGGATCACGCCGATCGGATTGCGCTCCACACATGCATCCACCCAGAATGAGGGGTCGTCGCTGACGCCTCGGGTCTCCGTGATCACCACGCCGAGGCGATGGCTGCGGGCGGCCCGTTCCACGCCGATGATGACTTCCAGTCCCCAGACGTTGTCGAGCCGCTCCAGCACCACGTCGATCAGCGGCGATGTCGAGGACCTGCTTTTCGCGTAGTTCATCGCGTCCAGCGCGGCCTGCACGCGGTTTCTGGTGGCGTCGGCCACGTCGGGTTTCCCGTTGATCACTTTGGACACCGTGGCCACGGAGACGTCCAGCTGGCTGGCGATTTCGGTCAGCGTCGGGCGTCTTCTCGACCGGGACTGGCTTGCCGATGGTCTGATGCGCGTGGATTGTGGCATGTGGGCACCTCCTCGTTGAGATGAAATTTTCGAAAAAACTTCTAAAAATGATTGTACACAAGAGTCGTTGTTTATGATGCCTGTGATGGCAATCTCGATGCGTGTGTATGACTGTAAACGGCTTACTTTCAATGTTTTAGCATAAGAGATTCTCTCGAAAAAAGTTTCGAGAACGGTGTTTTGCGGTTGTTTGACGAATGCATATGCCGAGTTGTATAAATGAATTGTTCTTGAGATATCGAGAACGGAGAGAAAATTTTCGCACAAAGGAGAGTGCAATGACACGACGAAGTGGCAAAGCCCGAATGCTTAGCATTACAGCGGCGGCCTGCGCGGCCCTCACCATTCTGGCCGGTTGCGGGTCGAGTTCCGAAGGCGACGGCAAGCGCCTCGCCTCGGACGGCAAGCCCGAGGTGGAAATCCAGGTCCTCAAGTGGGATAACCAGGCGGCCATGAAGGACATGAAATGGACCGACGAGTTGGAAACGGCCTGCGACTGCCATATCACATGGAAGGAGGTCTCCACCACCGCATGGGACCAGCAGAAGGCCACCGCGCTTGCCGCCGGTGACGTTGCCGACATCTCCATCAACGGCCTGTACTACTCCGATGCGGTCAGCCAGTATCCGTACTTCGAGGATCTCAGCCAGCATCTCGACCAGATGCCCAACGTCAAGAAGATGCTCGACGAGCAGCCCACGCTCAAGAAGTGGGTCACCGATCTTGAAGGCCATATCTACGTGATGGGCCAGAGCAACGTGCAGGGCGGCATGTCCGTGCACCGCCGTCTGATCAACAAGACCTGGCTCGACAAGCTCGGCCTCGACATGCCGACCACATGGGACGAGTTGATCAATGTGCTCGAGAAGTTCAAGACCGAGGACCCGAACGGCAACGGCAAAGCCGACGAGATCCCGATGGACATCCGTAAGTTCGCGACCACGTCTTACCGTTGGTGGGATCCGTTCGTCATCATGAACGACACCGGCATCCCGACCTCGTTCAACACCGCCCCCGGCCAGGAAGGCGTCTACGTCGAGAACGGCACCGTGAAGGCGTGGCTGACCGACGACCGTTACAAGGTCGCCATCGAGTTCTACCACACGCTGATGAGCAAGGGCCTGCTGCCCGCTGACGCGCTCACCCACGAGGATTCCTCCTATGACTCCGAGAAGCAGGGCGAGGGCACGACCGCTTCCGTTGGCGTCGCCATCGAAGCCAACGCCTACTCCATGGGATCAGATATTGCCGACCAGTACGTCGCCCTCGGGCCGCTGAAGTACGATTCGTCCATGTCCGACGACGACCTGGTCTGGGATACTTCCCTGCAGGCGTCCAAGTACGGTCAGGGCACGCTCGCGGTCGCCAAGGATGCTCCGAATAAGGAAGCGATCTGGAAGATCGTCGACAAGATGTACAGTACCGACATGGCGCTGCAGATCAACTACGGCACCGACTACATCAAGAAGACCGGTGACAAGGAATACACGGTCGATCCGTCCCGTTACGACCCGGATCTCAAGATCGCGCCGACCATCAACATGACCACCTACATTCCCGACGACATCGTGATCAAGGGCGACGTGGACGTGGACCGCAACAAGGCCGTTGACGCGCCGTTCGAAGCGGCCCAGCGCCACGTCAACGAGAAGAGCTACATGCCGGTCTACGTGAAGATGAGCACCGAGGACGGCACCACGCTGAGCAACCTGTACAACCGCGTGATGACCTACGTCATGACCACCACCGGTAACTGGATCCAGAACGGCGGCGTCGAGGACGGATGGGACGACTACGTCAAGCAGGTCAAGGCCGCCGGCCTCGACGAGATGCTCGACCTGTGGCAGAAGGCATACGACGACCAGGTGACTGATCCACTGCCGCTGTTCCCGGACGAACAGTAACGCCGACACGGCTCCACCCATATGCCGCGGAGACACGGTCATCCGCGTCTCCGCGGTCATTCCACGATTGAATCGACAACTTCTGCAAAAGAAAGACCAACCATGAGAAAGACAGCGCAACGTGGCGCGCAATCCGCCGTAGCCCTCTCGTCATCCGTCCCAGACAACATCGCCATCCAGCGAAGCCAGCCTTTGCCCGTGCGACTGGCGCGGCACTTCCAGCGATTCTGGCAGATCTGGCTGATGATCCTGCCAGGCTGCTGCTTCGTGTTGTTCTTCTCGTACGTGCCGATGTGGGGCATTCAGCTCGCCTTCCGCGACTTCGACCCGCGCAAAGGCATCACCGGCGGCAAGTTCGTCGGGTTCAAGTACTTCAACCAGTTCTTCACCGACCCGAACTTCACCGCAGTCATCACCAACACCGTGCGCATCAGTCTGTGGACGCTGGTTATGGGATTCATCTTCCCGGTCATCCTCGCCCTGATGATCAACCAAGTGTCCAGCACCAAGGTCAAGGGGTTCATCCAGACGGTCACCTACATGCCGCACTTCATCTCGACCGTCGTCATCGTCTCCATGCTCAACATCCTGCTCACCCCGAACACCGGCATCATTGGCCGTTTCTTCCCCGGCCACAGCCTGATGGGCGAGCCGAAAGCATTCACCGCGCTGTACTGGATCAGCGAGGTCTGGCAGCACGTCGGCTGGAACTCGATCATCTATCTGGCCGCGTTGTCCGGTGTGAACACCGCGTTGTACGAGGCCGCGAAAATCGACGGCGCCGGCCGACTCCAGCTCATCCGCCACGTCGACATTCCCACCATCCTGCCGACCATGGGCATCCTGCTCATCATGAACATGGGCTCCGTGCTCTCCGTGGGCTTCGAGAAGGTCTACCTCATGCAGAACGTGCTCAACCAGCCGGCCTCCGAAGTCATCGCCACCTTCACGTACAAGATCGGCATCCAGCAGAGCCAGTTCTCCTACTCGACGGCCATCGGCCTGTTCAACACGGTCATCAACTTCTTCTTCCTGGTCCTGGCGAACTTCATCGCCAAGAAGACCTCGGAAACCAGCATCTTCTAAGGGGAGACACATCATGAGCACCCAAGCAGTCCAGGCGCCCGCGACCATCGCCGCGCCGAAGGCCTCATCCGCAGACATTCCGTGGAACAAGCACGTTCGTCAGAAGCAGACCGTCTCCGACTGGATCGTCAACATCGTCATCGCCGTGCTGATGGTCGCGGTGATCCTCGCGATCCTCTATCCGCTGTGGTTCATCATCATCGCGTCCATCTCCGACCCCAAGCTCGTGGCCACCGGCAAGGTGCTGCTTCTGCCGCGCGGCGTGCAGATGGGCGGCTACCAGCGCATCTTCGAAGACGCCCGCATCTGGAGCGGATACCGCAACACGATCATCTACTCGTTCGTCGGCACCGCGCTGAACATGGCAGTCACGCTGCCGATGGCGTTCGGCCTGTCCCGCCGCGAATTCAAGCCGCGTCGCGTGATCCTGTTCCTGCTGACCTTCACGATGTTCTTCTCCGGCGGCCTCATCCCGAGCTACCTGCTGTACAAGCAGGTCGGCCTGCTCGACTCCATGTGGGTGTTCATCCTGCCCGGTGCGCTGTCCGTGTGGAACCTGATCATCGCCCGCTCGTTCTTCGAAACCTCGATTCCCGAGGACCTGCATGACGCCGCGCAGATCGACGGCCTGGGGTACTTCGGGTACTTCTGGAAGATCGTGCTGCCGCTGAGCTCGGCGATCATCGCCGTCATCGCGCTGTACTACTTCGTAGGCCACTGGAACGACTACTTCACCGGCCTCATCTACATCCGCACCACCAACAAGCAGCCGTTGCAGGTGGTTCTGCAGTCCATCCTGCTGTCGAACCAGTCCGCGCAGAACACGGCCACCTTCGGTGACACCGCCCAGCAGGCCCGTCAGGTCGCCGACCAGATCAAGTACGGCGTGATCATCGTCTCCACGCTCCCGCTGCTGATCCTGTATCCGTTCCTGCAGAAGTACTTCAACAAGGGCGTGATGATCGGCGCGGTCAAGGGCTGAAAGGATCGACACCATGACTCAGATGACCCACGCCGAGGCGCTCGAACAGGCGAAGCGCATCGTCGCGCAGATGACGCTCGACGAGAAGATCGGCCAGCTCAACTACACGGCTCCCGCCATCGAACGGCTCGGCATCCCCGAATACAACTACTGGAACGAAGCGCTGCACGGCGTGGCCCGCGCGGGCGTCGCCACCGTCTTTCCTCAGGCCATCGGCATGGCCGCCATGTTCGACGACGCCGGACTCAAGCGCGTGGCCGAGGTGATCGCCGAGGAAGGCCGCGCCAAGTACAACGAGTATTCGGCGCATGGCGATCGTGACATCTACAAGGGCCTGACCTACTGGTCGCCGAACGTGAACATCTTCCGTGACCCGCGCTGGGGGCGGGGGCAGGAGACGTACGGCGAGGACCCGTACCTGACCAGCCGTCTCGGCGTCGCGTTCATCCGCGGACTGCAGGGCGACGGCAGGTATCTGAAGCTCGCCGCCACGGCCAAGCATTTCGCCGTGCACTCCGGCCCGGAGGCCAAGCGGCACGAGTTCGACGCGGTCGCCTCGAAGAAGGACATGGCCGAAACCTATCTGCCCGCCTTCAAGGCGGCGGTCGAGGAGGCGGACGTCGAATGCGTGATGACCGCGTACAATTCCACCAACGGTCAGCCGTGCTCCGTCAACGACGATCTGCTCAAGAACCACCTCTACGGCCAGTGGAGCTTCGAAGGTCACGTCGTCTCCGACTTCATGGCGCTTGAGGACGTGCACGAGAACCACCATTACACGAAGGACGCGGCCGAAACGATGGCCGACGCGATCAGGGCCGGACTCGACCTGTGCGCCGGCCACTGCTCCGGTGCCACCAAGGAGGCCATCGAACGCGGCCTCGTGAGCGAGGACGAGGTCACGCGCGCCGTCGAGGCGTTGTATGCCACGCGCGTTCGCCTCGGCATGTTCGCTGACGACTGCGAATACGACCAGATCGATTACGCGGCCAACGACTCCGCCGCACACCGCGCGTTCAACCGCTCGCTCGCTCCGAAGACATTCGTGCTGCTCAAGAACGACGGCATCCTGCCGCTCGACAAATCCAAGCTTGACGCGATCTCGGTCACCGGTCCGAACGCCGACTCCGTGCAGGCGATCCTCGGCAACTACTTCGGTCGGCCGAGCCACAAGTCCACGATCCTCGAAGGCATCGAACGTGCGTGCGGCGACGACGTGCGCGTCTATTCCGGCCTCGGCTGCTCGCTGTTCGGCATACACGCCGAATCCGGCCTGTCGCGAGAGAACGAGCGCGAATCCGAAGCGGTTATCAACGCCGAACATTCCGACGTGATCATCGCCGTCCTCGGCCTCGACGCCACCATCGAAGGCGAACAGGGCGACGCCGGCAACTCGATGGGCGCCGGGGACAAGGCGAATCTGAGTCTGCCGGGACGTCAGCGCCATCTGCTCGAACGACTGCTTGAGGTCGGCAAGCCGGTGATCGTGCTGCTCGCCGCTGGCAGTGCGTTGAGCCTCGACGGACTTGAGGACCATCCGAATCTCGCCGCGCTCATGCAGGTATGGTATCCGGGCGGTCAGGGTGGCGACGCTGTGGCCGACGTGCTCTTCGGCAAGGCCGCGCCGTCCGGCAAACTGCCGGTCACGTTCTACCGCAACTGCGACGGCATGCCCGATTTCGAGGACTATTCCATGAAGGGACGCACCTACAGATACCTGGAAGACGAGGCGCTCTACCCGTTCGGCTACGGCCTGACGTATTCGACCACTGCGCTCGGCGACATGAACGTGGACGTGGACCGCGAGCGCCGTACCGCGAACGTGAGTCTGACACTCGAAAACACGGGTGGTCGCGACGAACGCGAGATCGTGCAGGTGTACGTCAAGAACCTCGATTCGACGCTCGCCCCGCGTAACTGGCAGCTCGCCGGATTTCAGCCGGTCGATCTCGCTGCAGGCGCAAACGCGACCGTTACGGTGCCGGTCGATCCGGATGCGTTCACGGTCTACGACGAGGACGGCAAGCAGATCGTCGACGGCAACCGTTTCGCGATCTACGCCGGCGTCAGTCAGCCCGACGCCAGGTCCGCACAACTGCTTGGTTTTGCGCCCGAATCCACGACCATCGAATTCTGATATCACGTTCGGCCCGGCATCCGGACATTGCCGGGCCGAATCCGTTTCAATCCTGTCCAAGGAGCACAGTCATGACGCTGCACATCACACCTCTGGTATCCGACCACTGCCTGATCCAACGTGACAGGCCGGTCGTCGTCTGGGGTACCGCCGGGCCGGGCCGTACGATCGCGGCGACGCTGACGACGGCCGAGTCGTCCGTATCCGTACAATCGGACGTCGCCGCAGACGGCCGCTGGGAAGTTGCGCTGCCCGCGCAGCCGGCCGGCACCGTGGCGACGATCACCGTCACGGACGGCGAGACGACGGGCGTCATCCATGACGTGCTGTTTGGCGATGTATGGCTGCTTGCCGGACAATCGAACATGGAGATGCGCATGGAGCGCATCGCCGACGAGGCCCCGCATCTGCTGGACGACGCCGATGACGACGGCATCCGCTGGTTCAACGTGCCGCAGGTCTTCGACTTCCAGCACGCGCATGACGACCTGGATGCGGGAGAGTGGTTCGTTTCGGCGAAGGACCGGCCGGCCGACATGTCCGCGATCGGCTACTTCTTCGCCAAGAAACTGCGCGAAACGCACAACGTGCCGATCGGACTGGTGAACACCGCGGTCGGAGGCAGCAAGATCGAAACATGGATGAGCCGCGAACGACTCGAATCGATGGGCGCGCTGCCCGACGACTTCGACAAGTACACGACCGACTACGTGGAACGCCAGCAGCGGCTGTTCACCGCGGCCGCAGCGGCGTACGACAAGGAAGCCGACGATGCGGACCGTGGACTTGTGGAACACTGGGAATCGCCGGATGCCGACGACTCCGACTGGGACACGATGGAACTCACTGAATCGGATCGTCCAGAACTGCAATCGCCCGGCATCATCTGGCTGCGCAAGCGCATCACTGTGCCCGAACGGTACGCCGGCCAACCGGCCCAGCTGCGCTTCGGCACCATCCACGACGCCGACCGCATCTACCTTGACGGACGCCTGATCGGCGAAACGTTCTATCAGTATCCGCCGCGAGACTACGATATCGGTGCCTTGCCGCACACGTTCACCCTCGCGATACGGCTCAAGGTCGAAGGCGCCATGGGCGGATTCACCAAGGGCAAGCGGCATCTCATCATCGTCGGAGACGCGCTCGAACGCGACCTGACCGACCACGCCAATCTCGACGCGGCCTCCACCGACGGTGTGATCGACGTGGACTCGCTCGGCCCCTGGCGGTTCCGTCGCAGCGTATGGATGCCCGTCAAACCGAACGACGAGTTCTTCCGCATGGAACCGGTCGGCGACTACAACGCGATGATCGTGCCGCTGCGCCGCCTCGGTCTGACCGGCGCGTTGTGGTATCAGGGCGAGTCGAACTGCTGGCATCCGTACGGGTACGCGGACCTGCAGACGTCGCTCGTACAGGACTGGCGTCGCCTGTTCGATCAGGGCGAGTTCCCGTTCATCTACGCGCAGCTGCCGAACTACCAGCTCGACGATCCCTCGTCGTGGCTGTACCTGCGCGACGAACAGCGCAAGGCGCTCGCCGTGCACAACACGGCGATGGTCACGACCTACGATGCGGGCGAGGACAGCGACCTGCACCCGTTTGACAAGAAAACCGTGGCCGAACGCATGGCCGTGGCGGCCGAGTCGCTCGCCTACGGCGGTGACGGCGAGCCGATGGGACCGGTGCCGTGCTGGGCGCGCAGCGAAGCGAACCGGCTCGTCGTGCGGTTCACGCACGTCGGCGACGGGCTGCACGCGCTCGGCCCCTTGCGGTTCGACGTCGTGAACGGAGCCGGGCTGCCGCGCGTCGCCACGTTCGAAGGACGCATCATCGCCCGCGACCGCATCGCCATCGATCTGCCGCTCGGTACCGTTCCCGGCCGCGACGCCAGTCTGCGCTTCCTGTGGGAGCCCACGCCCACGCCGGTACTCTCTAACTCGGCCGGCCTGCTCGCCACCCCGTTCTCCATGTCCATCGACTAGCGGCATCCGGATACGGCAAATGATATGACCCGATGAAAAGGAGATAGATACATGAGCGCGACGCGCATGTCGGTCATGGACGGCTGGGAGTTCTCCCAGGGAGCGGTTCCCACGGATGCCGGAGCCGGTCGCCGTGTCGATCTTCCCCATGACTTCGTCATCAACCGTCCGGTGCATGATCGCATCGACTGGGGCGTGGACCAGGCGTTCCGCGAATGGCAAGGCATCGGCTGGTACCGGCGTACGATCCGCATCGACGAGAAACGGGAAGGATATCGGTATTATCTCGACTTCGACGGCGTGTACGAGAACGCGCGCGTCAATGTCAACGGCGTCTCCGTCGGCGGGTGGGATTACGGGTATTCGCCGTTCCGGCTCGACGTCACCGACGCGATCGTCGAAGGAGACAACGACATCCTCGTTAGGGCATGTAACGTCGAATCTCCGACCGACCGGTGGTACAGCGGTGCAGGCATCTACCGAACCGTCACTTGGATGGAACTGCCGGAACGCCATCTCGACGAGCGCGACGTGATCGTCCGCCAGCACGTCGACTGGAGCGAACGCACCGCCGACCTGCACATTGACGCCGGCATCGAGCCGTATTCCGACGAGATCGTCATCGCCACGCTGCGCGACGCCGACGGCAGGACCGTGGCCGAAACACAGGACCGTGGTCGACTGTCGCTGCACGTGGACGACGCACGGCTATGGAGCGCCGAAACGCCATACCTGTACACGTTGACGCTCACACTGGCATCCGCCGGTCGAACGTGCGGGACCGACGGCACTGCAATGGACGGCGTGATCGACGGCATCGATCTGCGCATCGGGCTGCGTGACGTGCGGTTCGACCCGGAGCACGGCATGATCGTCAACGGACACCGCACGATCTTCCGCGGCGTGTGCCTGCATCAGGACGCCGGATGCGTCGGATCCGCATCCACCCGGGAGCTGATGCGTGCCCGGCTCGAACAGCTTAAGACCATGGGCTGCAACGGCCTGCGCCTCGCGCACCATGCCCATGCCAGAGAGATGCTCGACCTGGCTGACGAAATGGGCTTCTACGTCTATGCCGAGCCGTTCGACAAATGGAAGTCGGGCCATTACCGTCGTTTCTTCGAGGATGGATGGCGCGCCGACCTGGCCGCCATGATCCTCCGGGATCGCAACCGTCCCAGCATCGTCATGTGGGGCGTGGGTAACGAAGTCGAGAACCAGGCGAAACGTTCGATGCTGGCTATCCTGCGTGAGCTGGTCGATGAGACGCATCGGCTCGACGACACCGGACGCCCGGTCGGTTGCGCGATGAGCCCGCATTTCCAGACCGAGTCCGCCGACGTCACCGCGTCGGAAGGCATCATCCAAGCCACCGACGACGCACCCGCCGACCAGGAGATCAACGATCCCGACCAGCGTGTCGACCGCATCAGACTGATCGCCGATATTACCGACGTGACCGTGCTCAACTATGCCGAGCAGTGGTACGGCAAGATACATGCGGCCGTGCCGGACAAGCCGATCTTCGGTTCGGAGACCTACCAGTGGTTCATGGGCCATGAATCACAGATGCAGGACTATATCAGCGAGAACCCGAATCTTGTGCCGGAACGTGCCGGGTACGTGATCGGCGGTGCGATCTGGGCCGGATTCGATTATCTGGGCGAGTCGATGGGCTGGCCGTCAAAAGGCTGGTCGGGCGCGTTGATCCGCACCAACGGCGTGCCGAAGGCCGGATATTGGCTGATGCGCTCGTACTGGCGTGCGGACGCAGAACCGTTCGCGCATATCATGGTCGCTGACTATTCGCAGCCCGACGAGAACGTGAAGGAGCACTGGGACATTCCGCCGTTCGTGGGACACTGGGAATTTCCCCAATACCGCAAGCGCGTCGTGCCGTACCTGATTGCCACCAACTGCGACGAGGTGCGCATCCTGGTGAACCAGCGCGAGATTTACGTTCGACCGGTACGTGAGTTCGCCAACCGCGCCGTGACCGGATACCTGCCTTACCAGCCCGGCACGCTCACGGTCATCGGCTATCGCGACGGGCGCGAGGTCTGCCGTGAGGTCACGCGCACGCCGGTCTCGCCCGCCGTGACGTTGGAATTCGCCGATCCGACCAGGCGCGAGCCTCTGCCGGAAACGGTGGAACTGCCATCGGAACGCGGCTACGAAAGGCTGTTGTCCGTCCGATGCCTCGACGCGGACGGCAATCCGGTATTCCGCGAGTTCGCTCCGGTGCGGTTTTGCATCGCCGGACCGGCCGACATCGTCGCCGTCGACAACGGCGATTTGATGGGCAATGAGCCGTACGACAGCGACACCATCCATCTGTATCAGGGTGTGGCCAGCGTCATGGTGCGCATGACCGGCGAGCCGGGGCGCGTCGTGCTGTCGGCACAAGCGCCCGGCATGCGTTCGGCCACGCAGACCATCATCGTTCAGACACGTCGGTAGACGCCAACCAAGGAGAAACCAATCATGACAACGTCGTCACCATCCATGTTCGCGCAGTGCGGATACGCGCAGACCGACATCGACGCGCGACTCGCACAGGTCTGGCACGCGATCTTCGAAGGACCGGACAAGGTCTACTGGGACACCGACGACGGGCTCGGCTACGTGATGGACACCGGCAACGACGACGTGCGCACCGAAGGCATGAGCTACGCGATGATGCTCGCCGTGCAATACGACCGGCAGGACGTGTTCGACAAGCTGTGGGGATGGGTCATGAAGCACATGTACATGGCCGACGGACACCACGTGCACTACTTCTCATGGTCGGTCAAACCCGACGGCTCCGAACGCGCCGGCGGCCCCGCCCCGGACGGCGAGGAATACTTCGCGATGGACCTGTTCCTCGCCGCACGCCGATGGGGCAGCCGCGACGGCATCTACGACTACGTCGCCCAGGCGCGCGAACTGCTGCACCACTGCGTGCACAAGGGACGAGAAGAAGCCGGGGACCCGATGTGGAACGTCGACAACCATCTCATCAAATTCATCCCCGAAACCGAATGGACCGACCCCTCGTACCATCTTCCGCACTTCTACGAGGTGTTCTCGCAATACGTCGGCGACGAGGACCGCGCATTCTGGCAGACCGCGGCGAAAGCGAGCCGCGCGTATCTCGAACGCGCCTGCGACGAGACGACCGGCCTGAATCCCGAATATTCGTTGTACGACGGCACGCCGCACACCGAAGCGCAGTTCGGCCGCCACGACTGGTTCTACTCCGACGCCTACCGCACCGCCGGCAACATCGGACTCGACGTGAGCTGGAACGGCGTGACCGACCCCGTGCTGTGCGACCGCGTGGCCGCCCTGCAACGTTTCTTCCTCACCCACGACCGCACCTGCGCCTACGAAGTGGACGGCACGCCCGTCGCCGACGAACGCGTCCTGCACCCGGTCGGCTTCATCGCAGCCACCGCCGAAGGCTCGCTCGCCGCCATCCACGCCGATCCGAGCCGGCACCCCGACGCCGAACGCAACGCGCGCGCATGGGTCGACCTGCTGTGGAACACGCCCCTGCGCATCGGCCCGCGCCGATACTACGACAACTTCCTCTACGCCTTCGCCATGCTCGCGCTCGCCGGCCGATACCGGCGCGACTGGTGAATGAAACGTATCCGCCGACCGGACTCGGTCACGATCAAAGGAATCACATGGCAGTCACCCGATTCATCCACAACCCCGTCCTGCACGGCATGCACCCCGACCCCTCGTGGATCTGGGACGGGACGCGCGGCGAGGTAGCGCTCGTCAACTCGTCGTTCGAGCTCATCCCCGGACTGCCGATCCACACGACCCGGGACTTCACGACCTGGACGCACGTCGCCGACGCAGTCGACGAAGACATGGCGCGCCGTCTGTTCCTCGACGGCGTAGCCGACTCCGGAGGCCTGTACGCGCCGACCCTGCGTCGCATCCGCGGCCGATACGTGATCGCATGCACCACGACCCGCATCGACCGCGATCATGCGGAGGCCGCCGGTCTAGGTGACGAACTCGCGCGATGCGACACGGCCGGCGGCAACTTCATCATCACCGCCGACACGCTCGAAGGCCCGTGGCAGGGACCATTCTGGGTGAGCGGCGCGGAAGGCATCGACCCGGACATCTTCGAGGACCGGGACGGCAAAGTCTGGTGGACGCAGACGCGTCCCGCCGTCGACTCGCATTGGGACGGTCAGACCGAAGTATGGACCGCGCCGCTCGACCCGGACACCTGGACGATCGCCGGCGAGCGCACGGTGATCTGGCGCGGGTACGGTCTGGATGCGGTGTGGGCGGAGGGGCCTCACCTGTACCGGGTGGGCGACTTCGTGTATCTGATGACCGCGGAGGGCGGTACGTCGTTCGAGCACAGCGAGATGATGATGCGTGCGTTTGCGCCTGACGGTTTTGCTGCGGCGATCGAGGGATTTGCGCACGACTGCGCGGCGCGCGGCGTGGCCATTCGCCCGGCCCGTGAGGGGGAGCGCAGCGTGTTGGGCGACTATGATCGCTTGTTCCGCGCGTGCAAGCGCAATCCGATCGTCACGCACCGTCATCTGGGATCGGCCGAGCCGGTGCAGTGCATCGGCCACGCCGATCTGCTGCATCATCCTGAAGCCGGTTGGATGTTGACCTGTCTCGGCGTGCGACAGACGTTAGGAGGCGGACCGGGGGAGCGGCGCAGTTATCTGGGCCGTGAGACGTTCGTCGCGCCGGTGCGTTGGGATTATGAGGATTCGCAGGATACGTTGCCCGAGCCGTTGCCGGGCGAAGGCCAGGATCCCGGCTGGCCGACGGTCGCGCCGGGCTATGGCCGTGTTCCGTCATGGCTGCGGGTGGACGTTGACGAAGATGGACGCGCGGCTGCGGTCGAATCGGTTTCGGACAGCGAATGTGAGCGTCTTGGCGTGACGGATGATGTTGCGACGGCCGGCGACGACGTGCCGGCTATCCGCGTGCAGGCTGCCGGCGCATACCGGTTCCAGCCGGTCGACGATATGGACTGGTCCGGCGCGATCGTGCCGGGCAACGCGCTGATGCTGCGCCAGGACACCGGGCATTACGCCACCGTGGAGGCGAAGGCATCGCAGAACGGGCCGATCGTCGTGGTGCATCGCGTCGACGGCGACGAACCGGCATGGGACCAGTTCGCGTTGCGGGCGGGCGAGGCGGTCGGGCTGCGTCTGCACGGCAACCGGCTGGACGTGTTCGCGCTGGACACCGAGGCCTTGCCGGGGCAGGACGGTTCGTTGCATGTCCTGCGCGACGGCGTGCCCGGCGAACGTTCACGGACGCTGCGTTCATACGATGCACGGTTCCTGAGCACCGAGCATGCCGGAGGATTCGTCGGATGCCTGGCCGGCGTCCAGGCCCGCTGAATCGTTCCATAGTCCGCGATATTCGTCATCTACAACAAAGAGGAGTTGAGTTTTTATGATCGATCATATGTGGCTGGAGCCGGACGTAGTCCGCGACGCGGTTCGCGACGATTCGTTCTATCTCGACGTGACCGCGGTCGGTGAGGACCGGCGGTCGCTGCGCATCCGCGCCGACATCGCCGAACTGCTCGAACGACCGTGCGCCGCGAACCCGCAGGATGCGACGGTGCGGCTGATCGCACGGCCGTCCGTGCTCGAATCGGATGAGGGATTCGTGATCGACGCCGTCGACGGCGCCGCCGAGATCACGGGCAACACCACGCGCGCATTGGTCTACGGCTTCTACGATTGGCTGCGCCGGCGCATGCTCGGCGAGACGATCGACGGTCGCATCGTGAGCATCCCATCTCAGCCGATCCGCATGATCGACCACTGGGACCAGACCGACGGTTCGGTCGAACGCGGCTACGCTGGTGAATCCATCTTCTTCGGCCGGTGGAACAGCAATGAGCACCGTGAGTTCACCGAATTCCCCGAGCGCACCGATGCGGACGTGTTCCGCGGCGACATGGACCGCATCGAACGGTACGCCCGGTTCCTCGCATCCGTTGGCATCAACGCGGTCAGCCTCAACAACGTGAACGTGCGCGGCGCGGCGGTCCGGCTCATCGTCCACCCGTGGCTCGACCGCGTCGCGCAGATCGCCCGCATCTTCTCCTCGTACGCCATCGACACGTACCTGTCGGTCAACTTCGCCGCGCCGAGGATCATCGGAGGACTCGACACCTGCGACCCGCTCGACCCGGCCGTCAACGCTTGGTGGCGGCAGACCGTGGACGACATCTACGCCACGATCCCCGACTTCGGCGGATTCGTGGTCAAGGCCGACTCCGAAGGCGAGCCGGGGCCGTTCTCCTATGGGCGCGACCACGCCGACGGCGCGAACATGTTCGCCCGTGCGTTCGAACCGCACGGCGGACGCGTGATCTGGCGCGCGTTCGTCTACGACTGCCACATGGACTGGCGCGACCGCACGCTCGACCGCGCCCGCGCCGCCTACGACACGTTCCGCCCGTTGGACGGCAGATTCGCCCGCAACGCGATCCTGCAGGTCAAGTTCGGCCCCATCGACTTCCAGCCCAGCGAACCGCTCAGCCCGCTCATCGGCGCGATGCGGCACACCAACCTCATCGTCGAGTTCCAGATCGCCGCCGAATACCTCGGTCATCAGATCGACATCAACTACGCGTTGCCGCAATGGCTGGCGAGTCTTGCCACCGACACCGGATACGATGCGGACGCGGCCGTGACCGTTCCCGCATATCTGCCGCTCGCCGCCGTCGACCGGCGCAACGTCGGCTACGCGGCCGTCGCCAACGTCGGTATGGACGACAACTGGACCGGGCACAGGCTCGCCCAGGCCAACCTGTACGGCTATGGCCGCATGTGCTGGGATGGCTCGCTCACCGCGGACGACATCGCCCGCGAATGGACCTCGCTCACGTTCGCCCGGGCCGACGCCGACGCGCGCGACACGATCGAATGGATCCTCGACACCTCCAACGCAACCTACGAATCCTATGCGGCGCCGCTCGGCGTCGGATTCATGGTCAAACGCGAGAACCACTACGGCGTCGGCATCAACGACTTTGAATACGACCGTTGGGGCACCTACCACTATTCCGACCGCGACGGCACCGGCGTCGACCGCACCGTCGCTACCGGAACCGGCTACATCGGCCAGTATGCGCCGCGCATCGCCGCCACGCTGGAAGACGCGGGCACCTGCCCCGACGGCATGCTGCTGTTCTTCCACCACGTGCCGTACACGCATGTGCTGCACAGCGGGAAAACCGTCATCCAGCACATCTACGACACGCATTTCGCCGGCGTCGACACGGTCGACGAGTACATCCGACGCTGGAGCGCACTCGAAGGGCGCATCGACGAGGCGACATTCTCGAACGTGGCCGAACGCCTGCAACGCCAACGCCGCAACGCCGTCGAATGGCGCGACCAGATCAACACCTACTTCCTGCGCATGAGCGGCATCCCCGACGAACACGGCCGTCTGATCTACCGGTAAATGACACGGCGGCACCGATAGAAAGAAACAGCGATGAACGAAACACGATACACGACCGTGACCGGCATCAACCCGGTCATCAACGGCGACTTCCCGGACCCCGACATCATCAGGGTCGACGACGCCTACTACATGGCCACCACCACGATGTTCCTCATGCCCGGATGCGACATCCTGCGTTCCTACGATCTGGTGCACTGGGAATTCCTCGCCCATGCCTACGCCGAACTGGACGACACGCCGGCCGAACGGCTCGACGAGCCGGGCCGCAACGCGTACGGCAAGGGCATGTGGGCACCCTCGCTGCGCTACCACGATGGCACATACCGCATCGTGTTCGTGGCCAACGACACGCACCGGACCTATGTGCTCGAAGCCCGCGATCCGGCCGGGCCTTGGACGAAACGCACGATCGAGGGTTTCTACCACGACAACAGCGTGCTTTACGACGATGATGGTCGCGTCTACATCGTCTACGGCAACATGCAGCTGCACCTGACCGAACTCGAACCCGATTTGAGCCGGCCCAAGCCGGGAGGACTCGACCGCATCATTGCCGAGGACGACCCGCGTTCTGGACTCGGCTACGAAGGTTGCCACATCTACAAGCATGACGGCCGTTACTACGTGTGGACCTGCCATTTCCCGCCGAACCACCGCAAGACCGAAGCTTGCCTCGTCGCCGACTCGTTGGACGGCGAATTCACCGCCCGGGAGATCCTCGACGACGACCTCGGCTTCCACGGGCTCGGCGACGCGCAAGGCGGCATGGTGGACACACCCGCCGGTGACTGGTACGCGTTCATGATGCACGACCGCGGCGCGCTCGGCCGCGCATTGACGATCATGCCGATGCGCTTCGGCGAAGACGGATTCCCGATTCTCGGCGACCATGGCCGTGTACCGATCGAAGTGAGCGTGACCGGCGTGACGGCCGAACGGGCGGGTCACCGGTACGCGCCGCTCAACGGCGGCGACGATTTCCGCTATGAGCCGCGCGACGGCAAGACGGACGTCGAATTGACCGATCTCAAACCGTTCTGGCAGTTCAACCATAATCCCGAGCGCGGCGCATGGTCGCTGACCGAACGGCCCGGATCGCTGATACTGCGCACCGACCGCATCGTCTCGAACATCAACCATGCGCGCAACACGCTCACTCAGCGCACCATCGGACCGCGTTGTGCCGCCGAGGTCACGCTCGACGTGACCGGACTGCACGAGGGAGACACCGCGGGACTGGCGGCGTTCCAAGGCTACTACCGGTTCATCGGTGTGGAACGGACGGCTGGAGGCACGCGGTTGACCATTCGGTTCAAGCCGTACCGCGACGGCACAACGTTCGGCGACGGGGACTGGGAATCATCCGCCGCGGAAAGTGCGTCCGCGACGCTTGAACGACCGCTGGTGAGACTGCGCGCCGAGTACGACTTCACCGACATGAACGACACGGTCACGTTCTTCTACCGGACCGTCGATGACACGGATGGTCCGGACGGTGGCACGTTCGACACGACCTCTTATGAAGCGCGCGGACCATGGCGGCGGCTGGGAGACACGTACCGGCTGTACTACACGCTCGACTATTTCATCGGCTGCCGCATCGGACTGTTCGCTTACTCGACCGTGACGGCTGGCGGCACCGCGGTTTTCTCTGACTTCCGGTTCATCGGGGCGTCCGGCATCGACGCCGGCAGATAGTCGCGACGACGACCATACAAGATACGCAAATATATGAGGAGCGATTCCAATGACGGAATACCATGTCGGCATCAACGGCGACGACACCAACATCGGCGACGCGACGCACCCGTTCGCCACGATCTCGCGCGCGGCGGCGCTCGCGGTCGCAGGCGACACCGTGACCGTGCACGAAGGCGTCTACCGCGAGTCGGTCGACCCGGCGCGCGGCGGCCTAAGCGATCAGAATCGCATTGTCTACCAAGGCGCGCCGGGGGAGCGGCGTCCGGTCATCAAGGGTTCCGAACGGATCACCGGATGGCGACAGGTCGACGGCCACCCGTCCGTATGGCAGGTGAGCGTGCCCAACTCGATGTTCGGCGACTTCAACCCGTTCGCCGAGATCATCTTCGGAGATTGGCTCGAATCTCCCAAACGCGGACGTGACCCGATCAAGCATCTGGGCGACGTGTACCTCAACGGACGGTCGTTCTACGAGGTCACCGATCTTGCGGACGTGTACGAGCCGGTCGAACGCACGACGGTCAAGGACAACGCGCTCGGATTCGACTGCCCGGTGATCGACCCCGACCAGACGCGCTACGTGTGGCATGCGAGCGTGGACGCGGCCTCCGGCACGACCACGATTACCGCGAACTTCCACGATTATGACCCCAACGAGGAGCTGACCGAGATCAGCGTGCGCCGCACATGTTTCTTCCCGTCGCGCAACTTCGTGAACTACATCACCGTGCGCGGCTTCGAAATGTGCCAGGCCGCATGCGACTGGGCGCCGCCCACCTCGCGGCAGTGGGGCATGGTCGGCCCGAACTGGTCGTGCGGCTGGATCATCGAGGACAACGTGCTGCACGACGCGAAATTCAGCGCCGTCAGCCTCGGCAAGGAGCTCTCCTCCGGCGACAACGAATGGTGGCGTACTGATCGTAAAACCGGTCATCAGTACCAGCTCGAAGCCGTGTTCAAGGGGCTACGCGTCGGCTGGAAACGAGACCAGGTCGGCTCGCACATCGTGCGGAACAACGACATCTACGACTGCGGGCAGAACGGCGTCGTCGGGCACATGGGCTGCGCGTTCAGTCTCGTCGAACACAACCACATCCACCGCATCGGCCTCAAACGCGAGTTCTTCGGCTGGGAGGTCGCCGGCATCAAGTTCCACGCGGCGCTCGACACGGTCATCGCCCGCAACAACATCCATGACTGCTCGCTGGGCATGTGGCTCGACTGGCAAGCGCAGGGCACGCGCGTGACCGGCAACGTATTCCACCGCAACGTGCGCGACCTGATGATCGAGGTTACTCATGGGCCATGCGTAGTTGATAACAATATCTTTGCTTCTGATATTATGCTCCAGAATTATTCGCAAGGCGGCTCGTTCGTCAACAACCTTATCTGCGGGTCCATCGAGACACACATTGTGCCAGACCGTCCTACTCCATACCACTTCCCTCACGTCACCGAGGTGGCCGGCTGCGCGGTCGTCTCCGGCGGCGACGAACGCTACTTGAACAACGTGTTCGCGCCGCAGCTCGCATCGGCCCCGATCGGCGCGTTCGGACTGAAGGAGTACGCCGAGCACCCGGTCGACAAGCCGGAATACAGCGAGCGCGTACGCCAGATGTGGCTTGATCCGCAGCAGAGCGGTGATGAGCGCAACCCGCTGCAGCCGCTGTACGCGGGCGGCAACCTGTATCTGACCGGCGCTCAGGCGGCGACGGACGACGGAACGGTCAATGGCTCTCCCACACGCAATGCGGCCGACCTGCCGTACTTCGGCGGGTTCGATGCGCGAGAGACGGCGGCCGATGCGGCCATGCCGATCTCGCTGATCGAAACGGACGACGGTCTGTACCTCGAGTGCGACGTGCCCGAAGCGGTCGCCGCCTCGAACGTGCCGGTCGTGACCACCGCGACGTTGGGCACGCCCCGCATCGTCGAGGAACTCTACGAACACGCCGACGGCACGCCGTACGTGCTCGACACGGACATGACCGGAGAGCGCGCCGTCGACGCGACTCGCCACGCCGGTCCGTTGGAATCGCTCACGCCGGGCCATAACCGCATCAGGGTGTGGTGATTTTCCCCGATCCTGAACCACGGCCGAGATCGATGCCGATCATCGTTGACCGGTATCGGTCTTGGCCGAATCCATATCGACACCGAGGAGCGACGATGCTGACCTTTGCCGTACGAAACCAAGCAGATGAAGGAACCGCATACCGGCCGTTGGAAACGAGCGGTCTTGCCGTGGCCTGCCGGCCGGCGACGGCCGGACACGAGCCTGACGTAACCGCGTATACGGTCAACGTGACCAATATGGCGGATACGACGTTCCGCGGGGTGGTCCGCATCGATCTGCCACTTGCCGCCACGATCAGTCCGGACGACCTGCGGTTCTTCCTGCCGGGGTTCATGTACGGCCGCAACCGCGGCGAAGCCCCGCTCGCCGTGCCGGAACGATTCCCGCGTATGCGATCCGGCGAACCGTCATGCCCGGCATCATCGTGGTGGATGGTGCGCGGTGACCGGCTGTCGAACCCGTGCGCGCTCGCGTTCGACGGCACGCGTGTCGTCGGCCTGTGCGCCAGCCCGTATCTGGTCGAATCCGGCGACGGCGATCTGCACGGTTGGGAGCCGAGGGCCGTTCCGTCGCAATCCGATGACGAACCGACATTCGCGCAATACGCCGGCTACAGCTGCGACGACGGCAGTGTCTCCGGCACGCCGTCCGTTGGCGCGACCCTGGGATACGAGAACGCGCCGTGGCTGTTCGTCAGCTCGTCCAATGTGCATGAACGCGCTCCGCTGGGAGACAACTGCCTGATATTGCAGCCGGGCGCAAGCGTCGCCATCCGGCTTGACGTGTTCGACTATCCAGCCGGCGACGAACTCGGCATCGAACGTGCCATCGAACACACCTACCGCAGATTCCACCAGCCGCCCCGTGCCATCGGATCCGTCGAGAGTGCGGTACGCGACCTGAGCACGGCCGTCGACCATGACGCGTGGTTGGCCGACCGCCACATGTACGCCGGCTTCGTATTCGACAACCATCACGACATCGCCGACAGGCCGGGAAAGAACGGCATCGAATACCAGGAACTCGGATCGGTCAGCTGGACCAACGGCATGGCCGCGGCCGGACCGATGCTGTCCGCGGCGCTGCGGCTCAACGACGACATCATGCGTGGCCATGCCATCGATTGCATCGACGACATCGTGCACCACAGCCTGAACCCCGCCAGCGGACTGCCATACGATGCGGTCAGACGCGGTGCGTGGAGCAATCACGGATGGTGGTTCGAACGTCTGCCGTCCGCCGGCCACAGCTCGTACCTCGACGGACAGGCCGTGTACTACATCCTCGACTGCTATCGCAACGAACTGGAATTCCGGTCGTGCGCGCACGACGACTGGCTGGACTTCGCCGGACGGGTCATCACAGTATTCGAACGCGGCCGCAACGGCGACGACGAATACCCATACCTGTTCAGCGAACGCACCGGCGCCGGCATCGACTACGATTCCTTCGCCGGAGCGTGGTGCCTGGCTGCAGGCGCCTATTGGACGCTCATCACCGGCGATCGGCGATATCTCGACGGGCTTTGCCGCTCCGAACGACGGTATTACGACGCGTACGTGCGGCGCGTGGAATGCTACGGAGCCCCGCTCGACACCGCGAAAGCCGTCGACTCCGAAGGCATCCTCGCCTACGTCAAAGCCGTCCGTCGTCTGCACGAGATCACCGGGGACGACCTGTACCTCGACCATCTGCGCGACGCCCTATGCTATGAGTTCACGTTCAAATTCTGCTGGAACTCCCCGGTGAACGTGCCTCCGCTCAGCCACGTCGGCTGGTCGAGCTGCGGCGGCAGCATCACGTCGACCTGCAACCCCCACATCCACCCCATGTCCAGCAACGTCATCGGCGACATGGACTACTACCTGAGAGTGCGCGACGACGAATACGTGCGTTCGCGTATGGACGACACCATAGCGTGGAGCTGCCAGACCTACAACACGGTCGATGGGGAATACGATTACGGCAAGGTCGGGTGGATGTCCGAACGGTTCTGCTACAGCCAGGGATTGCTGGAGGAGCATTACCCGAACGGCGACGTGGCCAGCACGTGGTTCGCGCTGATGCCATGGGCAGTCGGCTCGATCCTCGACGGGCTGACCGGACTGCACGGGGATTACGGCGGACAATGATGACGAAAGGCTGGAGACGACAATGAAGCACACGATACTGTTCGACCGCGAGGCACACGACTGGAACGAGGCGATCCCAGTCGGCAACGGGTTCCTCGGCGCGATGATCCACGGCGGCGCGCGGCGCGAGCGCCTGCAGATCAACGAGGACTCGGTATGGTCGGGAGGTCCGATGAACCGGTCGAACCCCGACGCGGCCCGCACCGTCGGACGCGTGCGCTCGCTGCTGCTCGACGGCGACGTCGAGGGCGCGCAACGTCTGGCCGAGCGCAGCCTGTACTCCACGGTGCCGGATATGCGCCACTACGAGCCATTGGGCGATGTGTGGATCGATTTTCCGGACTATGCCGGTGACGATGGCGGCGACGGCGGTCCTGACGGCGGTCGAGCCGGCGCTCCCGCGGTTCGCCGCGGGCTTGACGTGGACGAGGCGGTGGCGTTCGTCGACCGCATGTCCGGCGGTTCGGACAGCGCAATGGTCGAGGACTTCGGCTGCGATCCGTCGCTGCATGCCGAATGCTTCGCATCGAACCCCGACGACGTGCTCGTCTATCGCATCGAGTCGGTCGACGGCAAGACGCCGTTCTCCTGTACGGTCACGGCGTCGCGCAACGACGTGCACAACGGGCTCATCTGGCGATGCGAAGGCGTGGGACCGATCGACGACCGCACGATCCGGCTGCACGGCGTCAACGGCGGCGCGGACGGCATCGGCTACGAGATGGCCGTGCGCGTGATCGCAGACGACGGCGAGGCCGCACGCACCGGAGTGACGATCGACGTCACGGACGCACGATCGGTGACGGTACTGATCGCCGGACGCACCACATTCCGCACGAGCGATCCCGCCGGCTGGTGCATGGCCGCGCTCGACGCGGCGAGCGCACGCTCATACGGGCAGCTGCGTGCCCGTCACATAGCCGATTACCGCGCACTGTACGATCGCGGCGCGATCACGTTCGACGACGATATCAAGGATCCGTCGCTGGAATCGCTGCCGACATCGCAGCGGTTGCGTCGTGTCGCCGACGGCGGCACCGACATCGGCCTGTGGGAGACGTATCTGGCGTTCGGTCGCTACCTGCTGATCTCGTCAAGCCGGCCGGGCAGCCTGCCGGCCACGCTGCAGGGCATCTGGAACCGCGACTACGAGCCGGCATGGGGATCGAAGTACACGATCAACATCAACGCGGAGATGAACTACTGGTTCGCCGAACGCGCCGGACTTGGCGAACTGCACACGCCGCTGCTCGAACATGTTCGCCGGATGGACGCGCGCGGTCGCGAGGTCGCCCGCGCCATGTACGGCGCGCGTGGGTTCGTGGCGCACCACAACACCGATATCTGGGGCGACTGCGCGCCGCAGGACGCGTGCATGACGGCGTCGGTCTGGCCTCTGGGCGGCGCGTGGCTGAGCCTGCACATCGCCGAACACTACCGGTACACGCGAGACCGCGCATTCATCGACAGGTATTTCGACGTGCTGCGCGACGCCGTGCTGTTCTTCACGGACACCATGATCCGCGATGCGGACGGATACTGGGCCGTCGGGCCGAGCCTGTCGCCGGAACACGCGTACCGGACCGCGGACGGACGGGACGGCGTGCTGTGCATCGGCTCGACGATGGACAATCAGATCCTGCATGACCTGTTCGGTCAATACCTCGCCGTCGCGCACGATCTCGGCCGCGACGATGACGATCTCGCCGCGGATGCCCGCGAACGTCTGGCGGGACTGCGGCCGACCCAAATAGGCGCGGACGGGCGCATCATGGAATGGCCTCGCGACCGGGCCGATACCGAACCCGGCCACCGACATTTCTCGCCGTTATTCGCTCTGTTCCCCGGGCATGACATCCGCGTCGACCGCACGCCCGAACTCGCCGAGGCCGCCGCGGCGTTCATCAAGCGGCGCATGGAACACGGATCGGGTGCGACCGGCTGGAGCAAGGCGTGGGTGATCGCGCTCTACGCACGTCTGCGCGACCGTGGCCAGGTGTGGTCCAACATCGTCAGGCTGCTTGCGGATTCCACGCTCGACAACCTGTTCGACAACCATCCGCCATTCCAGATCGACGGCAACTTCGGCGCCGTGGCCGCCATGTACGAGACGCTGCTACAGGATTACGGCGACGAGGCGTTCGTGCTGCCGGCGCTGCCGGATGCCCTCGCATCGGGGCATGCGCATGGCGTCGTGCTCGAGGCCGGCGCGAGCGTCGACCTGAGCTGGCGCGACGGCCGCGTCCGCGAACTGATCCTGACCGGTCTGCGCGACGGCGAGGTCCGCCTGACCGGCCCGTCCGGCGCCTTCGTCGATGTCCTGTTCACCGCCGGTCAGCGCATTACCGTCGATCCGACAGTCTTGCACGGAAAGTGAGCATGCCCCATGCGTGCCACCTTGCTGCTGAACAACGACTGGAAATTCCGCTACGGCGACCACCGTGCGGAACCGTGCGACGACTGGAGCGACATCGGGCTGCCGCACTCGTTCGGCATACCGTACGAGATGACCAACGACTTCTACGTCGGGTACGGAACGTACACGCGGACGCTGACGGTTCCGCCGCACTGGGCCGGCAAACGGTTCCTGCTGGAGTTTTTCGGCGTCTTCCAACGCGCCGACATCATCGTGAACGGCGTGCCGGCCGGCCGCCACGTCGGCGGATACACCTGTTTCTGCGTGGATGTCACCGATGTGATCGTCCCCGGCGAGAACCGACTGACCGTGCTCGTCGACAACCTCTGGCAGCCGCAGGTCGCGCCGCGGGCCGGCGAACACCAGTTCAACGGCGGCATCTACCGCGACGTATACCTGCACGTCGTCGAACCGTCGCACCTGCGCTGGCAGGGCGTCACCGTCACCACGGAACGGCTCGGCGAACGCGAGGCCACGATATCGGCATCCATCCGCATCGCCGTTCGGGATGAGGGACTGACGCTGCGTTCGGAAGCGTTCTTCGGCGACCGTTGCGTGGCCGTGTGCGAATCCCCGGTCGATACGGCCGTCGGCGACGGCAGAGCGGACGATGTCGGGATCCGGCAACGGCTGCGCGTCGAAAACCCGCGGCTATGGCATTTCGACCATCCGAACCTGTACCGGTTGCGCAGCAGCCTGTACCGCGGCGACGAGCTGGTCGATCGCCAATGGACGACGTTCGGCATACGGACGATCCGATTCGACAAGGACGAGGGATTCTTCCTCAACAGCCGGCACGAGCGGATCTTCGGGGCCAACGTGCACCAGGACCAGGGCGGCTGGGCAGATGCGGTCACCAGATCGTCCATCAGCCGGGACGTGCGGATGATCAAGGACTGCGGCATGAACTTCATCCGCGGATCGCACTATCCGCACCATCCGTTCTTCGTCGACGAATGCGACCGTCTCGGCGTGATGTACTGGTCAGAACTGTGCTTCTGGGGCACCGGCGGGCCGAACGTCGAAGGATGGTGGACGGCCAGCGGATATCCGCCGCACGAGCGGGACCAGGAACCGTTCGAGAGGCATTGCCTGACGACGCTGGAGGAAATGATCGGCCAGCATCGCAACAATCCCAGCGTGATCGCATGGAGCGTGTGCAACGAGCCGTTCTTCTCCGACGATCAGGTCATGGACCAGGCCCGCGGCCTCGTGCGACGGCTCGTGAACCGCGTCCACGAGCTGGACCCCACCCGTCCGGCGGCCGTGGGCGGCGCGCAGCGCGGCGATTTCGGCGGCATCGGCGACGTGACCGGCTACAACGGGGACGGGGCGACGCTGTTCCCCGACCCGGGATTCGCGAATCTCGTGTCGGAATACGGCAGCCGCATCGAAGACCGTCCGGGACGCTATGACGGCAACTTCTCCGACGGGGCCGAAACGGATTATCCGTGGCGCAGCGGCAAGGCCCTGTGGTGCGGCTTCGACCACGGCAGCATCCTCGGCGAGATGGGCCGCATGGGCATGATCGACTACTACCGTCTGCCCAAAAACGCGTGGCACTGGTATCGGGCCCGCCTGCGCGGCATCCCCGCGCCGGCGCCGAAACCGCGACGGCCGGCCGAACGGATCGTCCTGACCGCGGACCGGACGACGATCGCCGGCAACGGGCAGGAGGACGCGTTCCTCCACGTCGTCCTGTGCGACGCGGACGGCGAACCCGTGGCCGACGAGCGCACCGTGACGCTGCACGTCGACGGACCCGGCCTGCTCCCGACCGGGAAGGACATGACGCTGTGCCCTGAACGACGCACCCTGCTGGACGGCGAAGGAGCGGTGACGTTCCGCGGATACCACGGGGGAGCCAACGTGATCACGGCCACGGCGGACGGACTCGCCCCCGCATCCGTCGCCGTCACGGTCGACGCTCCCGCCTGCACGCGCGAGCCGATCGCAATGGTCCCGCCGCCACGCCTCATGGGCGCGGACGAACTGCGGTACACGGCATCGGATCGGCCATCGGACAATACCGATCTTGCACGGAACCATCCGGTCTTCTCCAGCTCCCATATGCCCGGTCACGAGCCCTCGCACGTCACCGACGCCACGGAAGGCTGGTGGCGGCCGCAACCCGAACCCGAACCGTGGATCAAGGTCGATCTGGAAGGCGACACCGCCATATCGGCCATCCGCATACACGCGACCGGTTCGCCGCTCGCCATGATTGGCCTGTCGCTCGACGGTGAACGATACGAATCGGTGGCAGTGCATCCGACCGGCAGGGCGGGCGAATACCAATGCCGCGGCGAGTGGCGGGCCCGGTACATCCGCGTGACCGCACGGGCGGACAACCGCATCATCCGAGTGAGCGTAACCTGACCGGCGACCGGTCTCCGTCATTCGACCGCCGGCCGACGTGACCGGTCATCGTCAACCGATACGCAACAGCAGTACGAAGAAGATCATGCATCGCAGCAAAGGAGCACCCATGCGCTACACCATGCCGACCGTCAGCCTCAAAGCATACTCGCGCCGCATCGAACCGAGCAGGTACCCGGCCGGACTGGCCAACAGCGTCCACTTCGCGTGGAGCGAAGGCGACGGCCGTTTCCATCCGCTGCACGACGACTACGGCATGCTGTTCATCGAAGGCACGATCTCACCCGACAACACCATCCGATCGCGCGGCGTCGTCGATCCGGTGCTGTTCCGCCAGCCAGGCGGCACATACGGCATCCTCGCGCGCCCGGTCAGCAACGACGGCAGCGAGCAGTCTATAGGTGGCGTCCAATGCTGGACGACCGACGACTTCATCGACTTCTCCGACCATGGTCTGCTCGACATCACACCGGACGAAATCAGCGACTACGTGCGCTCGACGTACGGCGTGGCCTTGGGTGACGCCGTCGACGTGGAACGGCCGGTGCTCGACCGCATGAGACGGCATTGGGACGCGCTCGCCAACGTGGCGGTGCGCGTGCCGGATAAAGTGAGGGCCGCGCGGGCGGACGACCTGGACGGGATAGGCGCCACGGCGGTCTATTCCGACGGCTCGACGGCACGCAAGACGGTCGCCTGGGATACGTCCGGCATCGACTTCGACCGTCCCGGCACGTACCGGATCGACGGCGAGGTCACGGACCGGCGGTACCCGTTCCCGCTGGCCGAAGGATACGGCGATCCGGTGATCTTCCCGTGGAACGGCCGGTACTATTTCCTCGCCACCAACGACAACCTCGACGACGTCGGCCTGTACATCCGCGAGGCCGACACGCCGCAGGCGCTGTTCGCGCCCGGCATCGAGGAACATCTCATCGTGCCGTACGACGAGTCGCGTGGGCTCATCCAGACATTCTGGGCGCCGGAATTCCACGTCATCGGCGACGAAGCGTACATCCTGTTCGCGGTCGGCGGGCGCGAATGGGCGCCGCAATGCCAGGTGATGCATCTCAAGGCCGACATGCCGCCCACCGACCCGGCCAGTTGGGAGGATCCGATGCCGGTTCGCCGGCGTGACGGCGGTCCGCTCGCGCCGAACGCGATCAGCCTCGACATGACCTACATCGAATCGGCCGGCGTCGGATACATGGTCTGGTCGTACCGCGAACACATCGGCGAGACGCTCGACACCGGTTCGATGCTGTACATCGCGACGGTCGACCGGCACGAGCCGTGGAGACTGACCGGCGAGCCGGTGCTGCTGTCGCGGCCGATGCTGGGCTGGGAGAACGCGGAAGGCACTATCAACAACGAAGGGCCGAACTCGTTCATCGCCGACGGCACCGTCTACCTGACCTACTCCGGCGGCGACGCCTGCGGATACCTGTACGCGCTCGGGCTGCTGACCGCCAAGGTCGGCGACGACCTGACCGATCCCGGCAACTGGACGAAACGCAACGTGCCGGTGCTCACATTCCGGTCAATCGACGGCGTGTGCGGTCCGGGGCACAACGCGTTCTTCGTCGACCCCGAGGGCAACCTCATGATCTCGTACCACGGGGAGACCTCGTACGAATCGCGGCTGCGCTGCGACGGCATCCACCGCGTGCACTTCGGCATCGACGGGCGGCCGGTCTTCGACCTGTCTGCGGCGCGCGACCTCGACCCCGCGCTGCGCCACGTCTCCATGACGGTCACGGTCGGACGGTGAGCGTATGCCGGGCCGTCGCCCTCGGATCGGTGATATGCGCGGCGCCGATTGTGCCGCAGACGTGGTAGCCTATCGGCTCAGTTACGTTCCGTTCGAGCATGAGGTGAGTTGTGGGTTCCGAAGCGTCAGCCGTTACGTCGTCCCGTCGGTTCCGGCATGCGACCATGCGTGATTTTCCGCAGATGCAGAAGATCTACGCCCATGCGCGCGAACTCATGGCCCGCAACGGCAATCCGACCCAGTGGGGCAACACGTTCCCGCGTGAGGAGGTCGTACGCGACGACATCGCGCACGGACGCACCATGTTGCTCGTCGACATGGCGAACGGCCATGAACGCATCCTCGCGCAGTTCGCCTTGTGCCCCGGCGAAGACCCGACCTACGCGCACATCGACGGCGCATGGCTCGACGACGACACCTACGTGACCATCCACCGCATCGCCTCGTCCGGACTCGTCAAGCACGCCGCCCGCGACTGCATCCGCTGGGCGCTCAAGCATTACGGCAACGTGCGCGCCGACACCCATCCCAACAACAAGGCCATGCAACACGTCCTCGAGACCAGCGGCTTCGCCCGTTGCGGTCTCATCCAGCTCCTCGACCGCCCCACCGATACGACCCGCATAGCCTACCAGCGCCACGAATGGTAGCGAAAACGGCACGATGATGGTGCGTTATCTGCGTTGCTCCTCGGTCAACGCACTGCAGTGCGCCTTCCCTCGGTGCGTCTTGATACCGCACGCATCATCGTGCCGTTTTCGTCCCTAGGCGGTATATGCTCCGTTATTCACCATTCAGTTCTTATGCAGCTTTTCGTTGAGTTCAATTCCGGTCTTGCGGTAGCGGGCCTCGATGCGGCCGGTGACGGAGTTGCGGATGAACAGGATGTTGTTCTTGCCGGACAGGTCGGCGCCCTTGACGACGTCGAGCGGTTCGCCGGCGGCGACCTTGGCCTTGTCGTAGACGGTGACCTTGGTGCCGGCGGTGATGTACAGGCCCGCCTCGACGACGCAGTTGTCGCCCAGCGAGATGCCGATGCCCGCGTTCGCGCCGAGCAGGGAGTGCTCGCCGATCGAGTTGCGCAGCTTGCCGCCGCCCGACAGGGTGCCCATGATGGACGCGCCGCCGCCGACATCGGAACCGTTGCCGACGACCACGCCCTGCGAGACGCGTCCCTCGACCATCGACACGCCGAGCGTGCCGGCGTTGAAGTTCACGAAGCCCGCGTGCATGACGGTCGTGCCCTCGGCCAAATGCGCGCCGAGACGGACGCGGTCGGCGTCGCCGATGCGTACGCCGGACGGGGTGACGTAGTCGATCATGCGCGGGATCTTGTCGAGCGCGAGGACGGTGACCATCGCGGCCGGAGCGGCGGTCGGCAGCCCGACCTGGGCGGCGAACGCGTCGGCTGCGGTGATCGCCGCGGATTCGACGTCGATCTTGCGCAGCGCGAAGTCCTCGACCGCGAACGGGCCGTAGTTCGTCCACACCACGTTGGTGAGTCGTGCGAAGATGCCGTCGAGGTTGACCGTGTTCGGCTTGGCGAGACGCTGCGACAGCAGGTGCAAGCGCAGGTAGGCGTCGGCGGCGTCGGCGATCGGCGCGTCGAGGTCGCCGACGGTGAACACCGGGATGCGGCGCACGCCGCGCGCGTCGGCCGTGTCGTGGACCAGTGTGCCGAACCCGTGGTTCGGACGGTCGGCTTCGGCGGGCGCCGCGCCCAGCTCGAGCTTCGGATACCAGACGTCCAGCGTCGCGCCGGCCGCGTCCACCGAGGCCAGGCCCCAACCCCATGCGGTGCGTTCGTTTGCCATTGAGTGCTCCTTATCAGATCATGTGATAATGCCTCCAGCTTAATTCGTGCGCGTCATAAATCCGGGCGAGTCGTTACAATGGCGGACTGTGAACGATTACAAGACTGAACGGGAGCAGCGCGAACGCCGCCGTCGCAACATCATGCGCGCGGTGTGCATCGTCGTCGCTGCCGCCATGCTGCTCAGCCTTGTCATCCCGGCTATCTACGCCGGTCTTTGACGCACCTTTGCCCGCGCATGCCCAACGAGGGATATGCGTTTTTCATGCATATATTGTGCGCACCTAGGAAAACGACCGGATACATCAGCAACGACACATATGGTGGTATACGATGGCAGAATTTGATTATTCCCAAGCAATCGGCGACGCTCGCGCCAAGTACGAGTCCATCGCCAAGGCACTCGACGTCGACCGGCTCAAGGCCGACATCAAGGATCTCGAAACGCAGGCGGCCGAGCCTGGCCTGTGGGACGACCCGGAGAACGCGCAGAAGATCACGAGCCGGCTGTCGGCCGCGCAGGCCCAGTTGCGCCGTCTGAACTCCGCAAGCCAGCGCATCGACGACGTGGAGACGCTCGTCGAGCTCGGCCAGGAGATGGAGGACGCCGATTCGCTCGCCGAGGCGAAGACCGAAGTCGAGTCGATCCAGAAGGATCTCGACGACATGGAGATCCAGACGCTGCTCGACGGCGAATACGACGAGCGTTCCGCGGTCGTGACGATCCGCTCCGGCGCGGGCGGCGTGGACGCGGCCGACTTCGCGCAGATGCTGCTGCGCATGTACCTGCGCTGGGCCGAGCGCCACGGCTACAAGGCCAAGGTGATGGATACCTCGTACGCGGAAGAGGCCGGCATCAAGTCCGCTACCTTCCAGGTGGACGCGCCGTACGCGTTCGGCCGCCTGTCGGTCGAGGGCGGCACGCACCGTCTCGTGCGCATCTCCCCGTTCGACAACCAGGGCCGCCGCCAGACCAGCTTCGCCGCGGTCGAGGTCGTCCCGCTCGTCGAGGCGACCGACCACATCGACATCCCGGACACCGACATCCGCATCGACACGTACTGCTCCTCCGGCCCCGGCGGCCAGGGCGTGAACACCACGTATTCCGCGGTGCGCATCACCCACCTTCCGACCGGCATCGTCGTGACCATGCAGGACGAGCGCTCGCAGATCCAGAACCGCGCCGCCGCCATGGCCGTGCTCCAGTCCCGACTGCTCGTGCTGCGCCATGAGGAAGAGGCCAAGAAGAAGAAGGAGATCGCCGGCGACATCAAGGCCAGCTGGGGTGATCAGATGCGCTCCTACGTGCTACACCCGTACCAGATGGTCAAGGATCTGCGCACTGGCTACGAGACGAGCCAGACGCAGGCCGTGTTCGACGGCGACATCGACGCGTTCATCGAGGCCGGCATCCGCTGGCGTCACGAGCAGCGTCGCGCCGCGGCGGCCGAGGCCGAGTAACTCGTTCTTGGTTCCCTTGCCGGCCGGCAAGGGAACCAAGATGGTATTGCGAGCCATCACACATATATAACAAAGGAAGATCATGGCACTCATCTCGTTGGATCATGTGAGCAAGATCTATCCGCGCGGCACGAGGCCCGCGCTGGACGACGTCAATCTGCACATCGACCGGGGTGATTTCGTCTTCCTCGTCGGCGCGTCCGGCTCCGGCAAGACCACGCTGCTCAGTCTCCTGCTGCGCGAAGAGGAGGCCACGGGCGGCGAGATCCACGTCGCCGGCAACGACCTGCGCCGCCTCACCAACCGTCAGGTGCCGCAGTATCGCCGCTCGATCGGCTTCATCTTCCAGGATTACAAGCTGCTCAACAACAAGACCGTCTGGCAGAACGTCGCGTTCGCGCTCGAGGTGATCGGCACGCGCCGTTCGACCATCAAGTCGCTCGTGCCGAAGGTGCTCGAGACCGTGGGGCTCACGGGCAAGGAGAACAGCTATCCGCACGAGCTGTCAGGCGGCGAGCAGCAGCGCGTCACCATCGCTCGCGCCTACGTCAACCATCCGCAGATCCTGCTCGCCGACGAGCCGACCGGCAATCTCGATCCGACCACGTCGCTCGGCATCATGGAGGTGCTCGACGCGATCAACCGTACCGGTACCACGATCGTCATGGCCACGCACAACGAGGAGATCGTCAATTCGATGCGCAAGCGCGTCGTCGAACTGCATGCCGGCCAGATCGTACGCGACGAACGGCAGGGCTCCTACGATTCCGCGCTGTTCTTCCCCGACGCCGATGTCGAATCCAAGTCCAAGCAAGCGCTCGGCATGACCGACGCGCAGCAGTCGCAGGCTGTCGTGGCCGGTTCCGCGCAGCCGGCGTCCGTTCCTGCGGTGACGATCGACGAGACGACTGGCACACGTTCCCAGCAGGCCGAACGCGTCGTCGAACATGTTTCCGAGGTGATCAACAGCGACGAGACCGACGAGGGCATCGCCCGGCTCGCCAACTCCGTGCATTCAGGGCGCACCGGCCGCTACGGCGAGGTGTTCGCGCCGGTCGAGACGACGCTGACGTGGGGCAAGGGACTCAGGCTCGAAGAGTATGCGGCCCAGCAGGAGGCCGCGAAGGCCGACGCGGGCGAGGGGGACGCCGAGTCCGGTGTCGGTTCCGAACGGGCAGATGGATCCGCCCGTCCCCAGACCGGCGATTCGGATCGGTCTGGGGACGATGCCGGCGCTGCCGACGCGCTCCGTCAGGCATCCGAGCCGTCGGCTGTTGCGGAGACCATTCCGGCAGCCGGCGCCGCCACGGAGCCGCCGGCACCTGCGCCGGCTTTCGCGCAGCCTGTGGAACAGCCTGTGAAACAATCCGTGAAACACGACGACCGTGAACCGTCGACCGATCTGCCCGACGTGCCGCTTCCGCCGATGCCGCCCGCGCCGCCGGCCCCGCCGCACGCCCGCGCCGCATCCGATCCGGCGACCCAAACGAATCACGCGAATCAGACCGGCCGCGCAAACGACGGCGACAGCAAGGAGGAAACCCGATGAGAGTGCGGTTCATCCTGTCCGAAACCTGGACGAGCCTCAGGCGCAACGTGCCGATGCTGTTGTCGGTCATGCTCGTCACGTTCATCTCGTTCCTGTTCATCGGCGCGTCCGTGCTCACGCAGGCGCAGATCACCAAGGCGAAGTCCGGCTGGTATGACCAGGTCGAGGTCGTCGTGTGGCTATGCCCGGACGGCACCAGCCAGTCCGCCAATTGCGCGTCCGGCAAGTCGCCGAGCGCGTCCGAAATCACCGCGCTCCAGCAGAAGATCCGCGACGAACTGCCCGACGTGGTCTCCAAGATCACCTACATGTCCAAGGACGAGTTCTATAAGAACACGTTCCTCAAGCAGTATCCGAACGGTGAGTATCAGGGCCGTACGCTCACCGCCGACGACATGCAGGATTCGTTGTGGCTCAAGCTCAAGAATCCGGAGAAGTACCAGGTCGTCGCCGAAGTGCTTTCCAGCCAGGACGGCGTGGAGGAGGTCTCCGACCAGCGGCAGATCTTCGAGCCGGTGTTCGCCGTGCTCAACCGGGCCACCGTGGTGACGGCGGTGCTCGCCGCGGTGATGGTGCTCGTCGCGATCCTGCTGACCGCGACCACGATCCGCATGTCGGCGGCATCGCGCAGCAAGGAGACGGAGATCATGCGGCTGGTCGGCGCGTCCAACTGGACGATCCGGCTGCCGTTCATCCTCGAAGGCACGGTCGCGTCGCTGGTCGGCTCCGTACTGTCGTGCGTGATGCTGTCGGTGATCGTGCGCACGTTCATCACCGGCTGGCTCGCGCAGTCGGTCACGTGGATCCCGTATGTCGACCAGATGACCGTGCTCATGATCTCGCCGTTCCTTGTGGCCGGCGCGATCCTGCTGTCGATGGTTGCGTCGATGATCTCGCTGCGCCGCTATCTCAAGGCATGAGACGTTTCGCGCGCCCGTGAGATAGGTCACGAGCCGGGCGCGAACGGCCCAGCGCATACACAGATTCGTATGTTATGGTGAGCACTGTTTGTGACGAAAGGATACGTTGATGGTGCGTAGACGAGCGGGTAGACCGGCGATCGCGATGATGTCGGCGACGGCATTGTGCCTGACGATGGGGATCGCGGCGCTCAGCGGATCGGTGGTGCCGATCGCATCCGCCGACACGTACAGCGACCTGCTCGACGCACAGGCCGAACAGCAGGCCAGCGCCGACCGCGAAGCCGAACTGCGCTCGCGTCTGGCCGGCGTCAACAGCGAACTGGCCGACAAGATCGTAGAACTCGACAAGCTGACCAACACGACGATCCCGGCCGCGCAGGACGCCGTGACCAAGGCCAACGACGCCGCGGCCCAGGCGCAGCAGGAGGCCGACGCGCTGGCCGCACGCCTCGCCGCCGCGCAAAAGGACAAGCAGACGCTCGAGGCCGAGATCGCGAAGACCGGTGAGGACTACGACGACGCGCACGCGGCCGTGGCCCAGATGGCGCGCGACTCCATGCACGGCTCGAACGCGTCCGACGTGATGAGCGTGGTCACCGGATCGACCAGCACCAAGGAATTCGTCAACTCGATGCAGACGCGAGACGCGCTCTCGCGCACCGAGTCGAACGCGGCGTCCGACGCGGCCGTCACCTTGAACACGTCGATGAACCGCAGCGAACGACTGGCCGCCATCGAAACTACCATCGCCCAGCTCAAGGTCAAGGCCGACGACGCGGTGGCCACGGCCCAGGCCGCAGCCGCCGACGCGAAGGCCAAGCGCGACTCACTTGAGGCGCTGCGCGTGAGCGGCGAGGCCAAGAGGTCCGAACTCGAAAGCCTGCAGGACCAGCTTGAGGACAGCGCGGCCAAGGAGGCCGCCAGCCAAGTGCTGACCCAGTCCCGCATCGACGCGCTCAACGAGCAGTACGCGGCGGAGCAGGCCGCGGCCGCGCAGCAGCCGAGCAGCGGCGAACAGGGCACCACCGATCCGAACGTCACCCCGTCCGTGGATGTCACGCCGTCGACGGGTGGTTCGACCGGCGGCACGACCAATGCCGGTACCTCCACCAATACGGGCGGCACGACCAACAACAGCTCGTCGTCATCCGGTTCCTCGTCATCCGCCGGCACCTCGTCCAGCGGCCAAGGCACCAGCAACGGCGACAGCGGCAACGCCTACGCGGCCGGCCAGTGCACGTGGTACGCCTACAACCGCCGCAAGGAAATGGGCATCGGCACGCCGTCCTATCTGGGCAACGGCGGCGAATGGTGGGCTACCGCGCCCTCGTATGGCCTGCGCGTGGACCGTACACCGCAGGTCGGAGCGGCGCTGTCGTTCCTTCCCGGACAGGACGGTTCCGACGGCACGTACGGCCATGTCGCCGTGGTCGAGGCCGTGTATTCCGACGGCACGTTCCTCATCTCCGAAATGAACTGGGGCGGCCTGTACATGATGCACAGCCGCGTGCTGACCAACTCCGGCCAGTACTGGTTTGTGCACTGAACTGCTGGCGGCATCTTGCCGTTTGTCGTTCGCGTCGCGTGGGGCTTTCCGAGAGGAAGCCCCTTCGCGTATGCTGTGATATTCTGATCTGTTGCGTTGCATGACGAAAGGAGGGGACGATGGCCAAGGAAACCGGCACGAAGCTGATCGTGCAGAACAAGAAGGCCCGGCACGATTACCTGATCGAGGACCATTACGAGGCAGGGCTCGTGCTCACCGGCACGGAGGTCAAGTCGTTGCGCGAAGGACGCGCGTCGCTGGCGGAGGCGTTCGTCTCCATCGACCGCCGCGGCGAGATGTGGCTCGAAGGCGCGAACATCCCGGAATATTTGAACGGCACGTGGAACAACCATGCCCCAAAGCGCAAGCGCAAGCTGCTGCTGCACGAACGCGAGATCGTCAAGCTCTCCCGCCAGTCCGAGGCGAAGGGCTACACGATCATCCCGATCAGCCTGTACTTCAAGGACGGGCGCGTCAAGGCCGAAATCGCGCTGGCGCGAGGCAAGAAGGAATACGACAAGCGCCAGGCCCTGCGCGAGGAGCAGGACAAGCGCGAGGCGCTGCGCGTCATGCGCTACAAGAACATGCGCGCCCGGTAAGGCGGGTGGATGATCGGATTGTCCATACAGTGGACAATCCGTGTTCGGTTTACGATACCGTAGCATCGGAAACGTACTCTCTCGAATTAGCCGGAAACATACCCGCCGGTCGACATGTCTGAGAGAGGAAATCCAATGTCTTACAGCAAGGGAATACGTTCGATCCGTTCCATCGCGGCCGCCACGTTGAGTGCGGCCATGATCTTTGCCGCCGCGGCCTGCGGCACCACCGATACCGGCGGCAACAGCGCGTCCGGCAACGACTCCAAGGACTCCGGTTCGTCGACCACGCAGGGCTTTGACACGAGCTCCATCAAGAAGGACGACGCGATCGCCTCGCTGCTGCCCGACTCGGTGGCCGGCGACGGCACGCTCACCGTCGGCACCGACACCTCGTACGCGCCGGCCGAATTCCTCGCCGAGGACGGCAAGACCGCCGTCGGCTTCGATGTTGACCTGTCCAAGGCGCTGGCCGCCGTGTTCGGTCTCAAAGAGACGACCGTCTCGTCCACGTTCGACTCGATCATCCCGTCGGTCGGCAGCAAATACGACATCGGCATCTCCTCGTTCACGGTCACGCCGGAACGCATGGAGGCCGTCGACTTCGTCACCTACTTCAAGGCCGGCTCCACGTGGGTCGTGCGCAAGGGCAATCCCGACAAGGTCGACACCGCGAACCTGTGCGGCGTGAAGGTCGCCGTGCAGACCGGCACCACGCAGGAGGAAGAGGTCAACAAGGCCAACGAGCAGTGCAAGGCCGACGGCAAGGACGCGATCGACATCCAGTCGTCCAAGCTGCAGACCGACGTGACCACCGCCGTGGCGTCCGGCAAGGCGTCGATCTTCTACGCCGACTCGCCGGTCGCCGGATACGCGATCTCGCAGACCGGCGACACGCTGGAGACGCTCGGCGACGACACCGGCGTGACGCCGGAGGCCGTGGCGATCAAGAAGGGCGATTCGGCGACCGCCGAAGCCGTGCAGAAAGCCATCCAGAAGCTGATGGACGACGGCACGTACGGCAAGATCCTCGACGCGTGGGGCGTCAAGTCCGGCGCGATAGACAAGGCCGAGATCAACCCGACCGTGTGATCGAGAACGTGTCGTTTCGACTGGAGTGACTGTTACCCCCTGTCATTTCGAGCGAGGCGAAGCCGAGTCGAGAAATCTTTAAGGAGGCTGGCTTCCGGAAGATTTCTCCGCTCGCTTCGCTCGGTCGACATGACAATGGTGAGTGTGCCTCGTCTGATCGAAATAACCGCGGCATCATTCGTAACAGGAAAAACCTGTCCTCTCTGTATACTCGGTAAACACATCGAGAACCGAGAGAACACAGAGAGGAACCATGATGTTCAAGAACCTCAAAACCGCCGCCGCGCTCGCGCTGAGCGCCGCCATGCTGTTCGCCACGGCGGCCTGCGGCACCACCGACACCGCCACCGATGCGGACGGCAACGCGACCAACACCACCGAGGGCTACGACCTGAGCGGCGTCAAGACCAACGACGACGTCGCCGCGCTGCTGCCGTCCGCGGTCAAGAGCGCGGGCAAGCTGACCGTCGGCATGGAACTGTCGTATGCGCCGGCCGAATTCCTCGCCGAGGACGGCAAGACCCCGGTCGGCTACGACGTCGACATCGCCACCGCGATCGGCAAGCTTGCCGGCGTCAAGACCGACATCGTCTCGTCCACGTTCGATTCGATCGTCCCGTCCGTCGGATCCAAGTACGATCTCGGCATCACCGCGATGACGATCACCACGGAACGTCTCGAGGCCGTCGACTTCGTGAGCTACTACCGTGCCGGCTCGAGCTGGGTCGTCAAGAAGGGCAACCCGAACAAGGTCGACTCCGCGCAGCTGTGCGGCCTGAAGATCGCCGTGCAGACCGGCACCGTGCAGGAAGAGGAGGCCAACAAGGCCGCCGAGCAGTGCAAGGCCGACGGCAAGGATGCGGTCGAGGTGCTCTCCACCAAGCTGCAGACCGATGCGGCCACCAGCGTGGTGACCGGCAAGGCCGACGTGTTCTACGCGGATTCGCCGGTCGGCGGCTACGCGATCAGCCAGACCGGCGGCGAGCTGGAGATGCTCGGCGAGGTCGAGGGCACCGCGAAGCAGGGCGTCGCGATCAAGAAGGGCGACGAGGAGATGGACAAGTTCGTGCAGGCCGCCATGCAGCAGCTCATGGACGACGGTACGTACGGCAAGATCCTCAAGCACTGGGGCGTCGAATCCGGTGCGCTCGACAAGGCCGAGATCAACCCCACCGATCTGGCGTAAACCTCTATTACTCGGCTCCCTCTGATGAGGGAGCTGTCAGCCGCAGGCTGACTGAGGGAGAGAAGAGGGTTTTGCTTTTGATTGCCCCTTAATCAGCGAAGTGGGACTAAGAGGCAATGGCTTTGACCCTCCCCCAGTCAGCTACGTTGACAGCATCCTGCAATTGCGGACCAGCCTCCGGCTGGCTATTTACTAGCTCGCCTCACGGCTCGCACGTTGCTGGCAAACGCTCCCGCGTTTGCTTCACAGCAACGTCCCTCAGCCGAGGGAGCCGAGATATTACATAAGGACTGATATACATATGGCGAAGAAACAAGCTGACGGCGACGGACTGAACATCCCGAACCGCATCGACGCGCTGCCCGTGCGCCGTCCCGGCCCGATCGTGGCCGCCGTGATCGTCGCGCTGCTCGCGGCGATGCTCATCCAGGGCATGATCACCAATCCGCGGCTCGACTGGCCGACCGTCTGGAAGTACCTGTTCAACGAGAACGTGCTCGAAGGCATTCGGTACACGCTCGAACTGACCGTCATCTCGATGGTCGTCGCGATCATCCTGTCGATCATCCTCGCCATCATGCGCAAGTCCATCAACCCGGTGCTGCGCGGCGTCAGCTGGTTCTTCATCTGGTTCTTCCGCGGCACCCCTGTGTACACGCAGCTCGTGTTCTGGGGCCTGTTCGCCGTGCTCGTGCCCAAGCTCAGCCTCGGTATCCCGTTCACCGACATCGCGTTCTGGAGCGTGAACTCGCAGGATGTGATCACCGCGTTCAACGCCGCATGGATCGGCCTGGCCCTGAACGAGGCCGCATACCTGTCCGAAATCGTGCGCGCCGGCCTTGAGGCGGTCGACCCGGGCCAGACCGAGGCCGCGCAGGCCCTCGGCATGAAGCGTTCGCTCATCATGCGCCGCATCATCCTGCCGCAGGCCATGCGCATCATCATCCCGCCTACCGGCAACGAGACGATCGGCATGCTCAAGACCACGTCGCTCGTCACCGCCGTCCCGTTCACGCTCGAACTGCAGTTCGCCACCGGCGCGATCGCGAACCGCATCTACAAGCCGATTCCGCTGCTGCTCGTGGCCTGCTTCTGGTACCTGCTCATCACGTCGATCCTGATGGTCATCCAGTCGCGCATCGAAAAGCACTTCGGCAAGGGCTTCGACGCGCGCGCGATGGGCACGCGCGGCAAGCAGCCGCCGCTGCCCGGCAAGACCGAAGGCGAGCCGAAGGACGACGTGAATAAGATCAACGAGGCCGGCTTCACCGGCATGACCGCGTGAGCCGAGGGAGTGGTATTTGAGATGACCGATAACATTACGACTTCCACGGGCACTGTCTCCGGTGTCGTCCCGGCCGTCAAGGCCACCGGCGTGCATAAGGCGTTCGGCTCGTTGCATGTGCTGAAGGGCGTCGACATGACCGTCATGCCCGGCACCGTCACCGTGATCCTGGGCCCCTCCGGCTCGGGCAAATCCACATTCCTGCGCCTGATCAACCAGCTTGAAACGCTGACCGGCGGCGAGATCGAAGTCGACGGCGAGCTGATCGGCTACAAGCGCACCGGTCGCACGGACGCCGACGGCCGCGAGATCTGGCAGACCCTGGACGACAAGGCCGTGGCCGCGCAGCGTTCCAAGCTCGGCATGGTGTTCCAGCGGTTCAACCTGTTCCCGCACATGACCGCCATCGAAAATGTGATGGAAGCGCCCGTGCACGTCAAGCACATGAGCAAGGCCGAGGCGCGCGAACTGGCGAAGGCGGAACTGCAGCGCGTCGGACTGGGGGAGCGGCTCGACTACTATCCGTCCGAACTGTCCGGCGGCCAGCAGCAGCGTGTCGCCATCGCCCGCGCGCTCGCCATGAAGCCCGAGATCATGCTGTTCGACGAGCCGACCTCGGCGCTCGACCCGGAGCTGGTCGGCGAGGTGCTCAACGTGATGCTTTCGCTCGCCAAGGAGGGCATGACGATGATCGTCGTCACGCACGAGATCGGCTTCGCCCGCGAGGTCGCCGATCAGGTTGTCTTCATGGACGGCGGTGTGGTCGTAGAACAGGGCGGTCCCGACATCATCGACCACCCCACCGAACCCCGGTTCAAGGACTTCCTGCAGCACGTGCTGTAGAAGGTCGCCGATCACCCTCACAGGCCGTCCGGCGTACGGTTTCGCCACAGTCATCTGCGAAACCGTACGCCGGGCGGCCTTCTCCGTACGTTTCTGCTGAAGCTGCTGCGAAAACGTACGGATAGGGTGTATGAACGTACGGTTGTGCTGCCGATGCTGCAGCAACGTACGGATAGAGGCGACTATTCCAGACTGTCGTGCGCCAGTCGGCTGAACATGCCGTGACCCGCGATGAGCTGGTCGTACGTGCCGGTTTCGGCGATGCGGCCGCGATCAAGCACGACGATCCGGTCCATATGGACCAGCACATGCGGCCGATGGCTGATGACGATCACCGTGGTGCCTTTCGGCCGGTTGGCGGTCAGATCGTGGTAGATCGCGGCTTCGGCGGTCGCGTCCACGGCTGCGGTCGGCTCGTCCAGTATCCACAGCGGCTGGTCGGACAGGACCGTGCGGGCTAGGGTGAGTCGTTGCCATTGGCCGCCGGACAGGCCGATGCCGCCCCATTGCGCGCCGAGCTGGGTGTCCAGCCCGTTCGGCTGGTCGGCGATGGTCGTGTCCGCATGGGCGCGGGCGAGTCCGTCCCAGAGTTGCCGGTCCGTTTTCCGTCCGGCCGGGTCGATGAACTCGCGCACGGTGACCTCGAGCCGGGTGAAGTCCTGGAACGTCATGCTGGTCGCGCCGAGCCGTCCCAATGCTGTCGTGACAGTGGAATCGTGCGGTTGGGGCAGGGTGACCGTGCCGGAGCCGGGTTCTAGGATGCCGGCGATGACCTTCGCCAATGTCGTCTTGCCTGAGCCGTTCTCGCCGACGAGCGCGACGATCGATCCCGGCGCGATGTCGAGCGAGATATCGTCCAACGCGGGGTGAGCGGGCGTGTCTGCCGCGCCGGACAGCGTCGCATCGTTGCCGTTCGTGCCGTCGTCGCTGACGTTGCCGTCATCGCCGTTGTCTTCCGCATCATCCGCGGCCGGATACCGGTACGTGACGTGTTCCGCACGCACGCCGACCGGCCCATGCGTTTCGGGAATCGTCGGATTCGCCCGCAGCGTGTCCATGAGCTGCTGGTAGGCGAGGACCATCGGCGTGGAGCTCATGAGTTCGCCGAACGCGTCGCCCGTGCTGCGCGTGATCGACAGTGCGGTGATCACGCCGACCACGGCGGCCGCGACCGTGGTGAGTGCGGCGTGGTCATGGATGATGATCGTCGCGAACGCGCCGCCCGCGAGCACGGCGAACGCGAGGGCGCTCAATCCCGCACCGCGCAATGCCTGCAGGGAGATGCGCCGCCACAGGCCGCTCATGGCTGTGTAACTGTCGTGCGCCTGTTCGGGAATGGAGAACGAGCCGCGCGTGGCGGCCAGTTCGGTGCTGGTCGGCGGATAATCCTGCATCTGCTCGAGATAGGCGGCACGGCGCGAATACTTGCCCTGCAAGGGCCACAGATCGCTGCCGAGCTGCGCGTTGGCGGCCTGCGCGACGAGTTCGGGGATGATCGCCGCGCCGAGCAGGACGGCGGCGACCGGACTGGTGGTCCACAGAGACGCGGCGAGCATGATCATGGAGAACACGGCGCCCACGACGACGGTCGCGTTGGACGAGTGATTGGCGATGTTGTACGGAATCGCGTCGCGTGCGGCGCGGATACGGTCGTTCAGAGCGCGGTCGAGCGTCTGCGCGGGCGTGATGTCGGTCAACGCGTGGGTCAGGCGCGTGCGGTATTCCGCGCCCAACGGGATCACGAGCAGTTCGCGGATACGCGACGTGACCTCGTACGAGACGGCGATCACCACCGCACCCAACGTCAGCAGCAGGATCACCGCACCGACGCGCACGTCCGACGGCGATCCGGCCAGTCCGGCCGGCCCGGTCACCCAACGGATCAGCCACACCTGCAACGACGGCATCGCCATCACCAGCAGATTCGACACCCACATAGCGACCGTCATCGCCGTCCGCACCCGCAACGCATCCACCGTCGTCGACCACGCCGTCCGCACGGCGTCGCGCAGCTGCGTGCCCGCATTCCCCAACACATTCCGCATACGCACAGTACTCACGCGCCTCATGGTACGCCGCGGGGGATTCCATTGTTTCGGTGGTTGACGGGACGCGGACGAATCCGCTGCAGATGACGCGTGCGACCGGCCATTGCGCCGAACGCGTGAATGTGGCGGGTTGCGGTTTCGCGTTGCAACATGCGTCCGGTAGGGTAGTGGGCTATGTGTGGAATCGTTGGATATGCAGGAAACGTTGAAACCGCGTGCGGCAAGCCCTTGGAAGTGTGCTTGCAGGGCTTGAAGCGCCTCGAATACCGCGGATATGATTCGGCTGGCGTGGCCCTGAGCGCCCCCGGCATGGAGCAGGTCGCCGTGCGCAAGAAGGCCGGCCGCCTCGCCAACCTCGTCGAGGACATCGAACGCAATCCGATGCCGCTCGCCACGGTCGGCATCGGGCACACGCGCTGGGCCACCAACGGCGAACCGTCCGACGTGAACGCGCACCCGCATACCAGCGCGGACGGCAAGGTCGCGATCATCCACAACGGCATCATCGAAAACGCCTCCCAGCTGCGCCTCGATCTGCAGGCCGAAGGCTACCGGTTCGCGTCGAGCACCGACACCGAGGTCGCCGCGAAACTGCTCGGCAAGATCGTGGATGCGATCATCGCGGAGGACGGCAAGCCCGACCTGTTCAAGGCCGTGCGCCGTCTGGCGCGCATGCTCGAAGGCGCGTTCACGATCCTCGCCACCGACTGCCGCCAGCCGGACATCGTCGTCGGCGCACGCCACGATTCGCCGCTGGTCGTCGGACTTGGCGACGGCGAGAACTTCCTCGGCTCCGACGTGGCCGCGTTCGTCGCGTACACGAAGCGCGCGCTCGAAGTCGACCAGGACCAGGCCGTGTGCGTCTCCGCCGCCAAGGTGATCGTCACCGATTTCGACGGCAACGTGATCGACGATCCGAAGACGTACACCGTCGACTGGGATGCGTCCGCGGCCGAAAAAGGCGGCTGGGACTCGTTCATGGACAAGGAGATCCACGAGGATCCGGCCGCCGTCCAGCGCACGCTGCTCGGCCGTCTCGACAAGCACGGCGACCTGAACCTCGACGAGGTGCGCATCGAGGAGCATGACTTCAAGGCGATCGACAAGATCATCGTCATCGCGTGCGGCACCGCGGCATACGCCGGCATGGTCGCCAAGTACGCGATCGAACACTGGGTGCGCATCCCGGTCGAGGTCGAGCTCGCGCACGAGTTCCGCTACCGCGACCCGATCCTGACCCCGCGCACGCTCGTCGTCGCGATCTCGCAGTCCGGTGAGACGATGGACACGCTCATGGCCCTGCGCCACGCCCGCGAACAGGGTTCCAAGGTGCTCGCGATCTGCAACACGCAGGGCGCGTCCATCCCGCGCGAATCCGACGCCGTGCTCTACACGCACGCCGGCCCCGAAGTCGCCGTCGCCTCCACCAAGGCGTTCGTCGCGCAGATCACCGCCGCCTACGTGCTCGGCCTGTACCTCGCGCAGGTCAAGGGCGCGATGTTCCGCGACGAGATCCACGCCACGCTCGACGCGCTCAAGGCCATGCCGCGCAAGATCCAGTGGATCCTCGACACGCAGACCAAGGCCGTGCAGAAAGCCGCCGAGCAGATGGTGAACGCGAAGTCGTTCCTGTTCCTCGGCCGCCACGTCGGCTACCCGGTGGCGATGGAAGGCGCGCTGAAACTCAAGGAGATCGCGTACACGTTCACGGAAGGATTCGCGGCCGGCGAGCTCAAGCACGGCCCGATCGCGCTCGTGGACGAAGGCGAGCCGATCGTGTTCATCGTGCCGCCCGAACGTGGCCGCAACGTGCTGCATGCCAAGGTGATCTCCGGCATCGAGGAGGTCAAGGCGCGCGGTGCGTTCATCATCGCTGTGGCCGAAGAGGGCGACCCGGACGTGGAGCGTTACGCGGACGTCGTGTTCTGGCGGCCGCAGTGCCCGACGCTGATGAGCCCGCTCGTCGACGTGGTGCCGTTGCAGCTGTTCGCGATGGACATGGCCAAGCTCAAGGGCTACGACGTCGACAAGCCCCGCAACCTCGCCAAGTCCGTCACGGTGGAGTAGCGGTTCAGCCGCAAGATAGTTCCGGCGTGGTCCGGTGCCGGCTGGCATATATGTTGCTCGACACGCTCCGGGCTGAGCGACGCATATCCCGGCCGCTCCCGGTCACCGCTGGAACTGTGGAAAGTCGGGTGATCAATGACGCAGCATCATCGCTGGGTGACGGACGAGCCGCGGATTCCGTTTGACTTTGATGTGCTGTACGAGGATGCGGGGATCGTTGTGATCGACAAGCCGCATTTTCTTGCCGTCACGCCGCGCGGCATGTGGTATCGCGAGACGGCGTTGATCCGGTTGCGCGAGCGGTATGGCGAGCCGGATATCGTGCCGGCGCACCGGTTGGACCGGCTCACGGCCGGTGTGGTCGTGTTCGTGCGTGATCCGGCGTTGCGCGGGGCGTACCAGATGCTGTTTCAGGAACGGCGCACGACCAAGGTGTACGAGTGTCTTGCTCCGGCTGCGCCGATACGCCGTCCGCGATACGGGACGATCGCGTCGCTCGAGCCGCCGCGCGTGTTTCCGTTGTTGCGGCGCTCGCGCATCGTCAAGCAGCGCGGGATATTGCAGGCGTACGAGGAGCCGGGCGCGGTCAATGCGGAGACGGTGATCGAGCTTGGTGCCGGTGGCTACGTCGAGCGGAACGTGCGCGCTTATACGTTGTATCCGCGTACCGGTAAGACGCATCAGCTGCGCGTCCATATGAACTCGCTGGGTCTGCCGATCGTCGGCGACGACTTCTATCCGCGCATCATCGAACGCGCCTACGACGACTTCAGCCGGCCGCTCGAACTCGTCGCGCGGCAGCTGTCGTTCATCGACCCTGTCGCCCACGAGCCGCGCACCTTCACCTCCCGCATCCCGCTGGGTTAAGCGGTCAAGTCGCGTACGGAGGCGCGTTCGACGAGGGTGGCGGGGATGACGTGCTTGACGCCGGTGGGCAGCGTCTCTCCCTCGCACTGGCGGGTCACCATCGAGAACGCCTCGCGGCCGATCCCGTCGAAATCCAGCCGCATTGTCGTCAATTCCAGCCGCGGCACCGTGCCGATCAGCGAATCGTCCACGCCGATCACGCTCACGTCCTCGGGCACGAGCTTGCCGGCCGCGCGCAACCCGAGCATCGCGCCGTACGCCATCTGGTCGTTCGCCGCGTACACCGCCGTGCAGTCCCGCTCGTGCGCGAGCGCCAGCCCGGCCTGATAGCCGCTGTCGGCCTCCCAATCGCCTATATACACCGGCGGCACCGGCAGTCCGCGTTGCTGCAGCGCCCGCCGCCAGCCGTCCTCGCGGTTCTCGGCCGCGACCGACGTTGACGGTCCCGCGATGTGATACACCGTGCGATGCCCCTTGCCGGTCAGATAGTCGACCACGGCCTCGGAACAGCCGTACTGGTCGGCGTCGACGGTGGGGCAGTGGTCGGTCGGCTTCTCCGAGATGATGACCACGGGCAGTTCGGCCGGCGGCTCGAAGGTCAGGAAATCGGCCGTCTGCTCCTCCATGACGACGATCACGCCGTCGACCGGCAGCTGCTTGACGCGGTCGACCGCCGCGCGCAGCGTGCGTTCGCGGCCCTGCCCGATCGTGAGCATCGTGATCGCGTAGCCGTGCTCGTTGGCGGCGGTGGAGATCGCGTTGAGGATGCGCACGTTGCCGTATGCGCTCATGTTGAACATGACCACGCCGATGTCCTTGAACCGGCCGTGCTTCAACGCGCGCGCCGCGTAGTTCGGCCGGTAGCCGAGCTTGCGCATGGCCGCCTCGACCTTCTCTCGGGTCGCAGCCTTGACGGCGGTGCTGCCGTTGGCGACGCGGGAGACGGTCTGCGGGGAGACGCCGGCTTCGATGGCGACGTCTTGCATGGATATCGTGGATGGACGGTTCATGATTCACTTCCGAACGGCGATGTTTTCGTTGCCATTATACGGGATGATGACGGGCGGTGAGGCATTTTGGCGGATCTGTAAAAGAATTTGCGATGATTTGTTCCGTACGGCGTGGCGCGTGGCTAGGGGTGCGATATGATGGCAGTGCGAAAGGAATGATAACGCAAACATTCGTGTTCCGAACAATGATGAAAGGACAGCAATGACGCAGCGCAGAGCGTTTCGCTGGCCGCAACCGCTTGAGGGCCAGACGGCCCGCATCTGGTACGGCGGCGACTACAACCCCGACCAGTGGCCGGAAGAGGTCTGGGACGACGACATCCGCCTGATGACCAAGGCCGGCGTGAACCTCGTCTCCGTCGGCATCTTCAGCTGGGCGAAGATCGAGCCGCGCGAAGGCGTGTTCGACTTCGACTGGCTTGACCGCATCATCGACAAGCTCGGCAAGGCCGGCATCGCCGTCGACCTCGCCTCCGCCACCGCCTCGCCGCCGATGTGGCTCACCCAGGCCCATCCCGAGGTGCTGTGGCAGGACTACCGCGGCGACGTGTGCCAGCCGGGCGCGCGCCAGCACTGGCGTCCGACCAGCCCGGTCTTCCGCGAGTACGCGCTCAAGCTGTGCCGCGCAATGGCCGAACACTACAAGGACAACCCGTACGTCGTCGCATGGCACGTGAGCAACGAGTACGGCTGCCACAACCGCTTCGACTACTCCGAGGACGCCGAGCGCGCCTTCCAGGACTGGTGCAAGGATCGCTACGGCACCATCGACGCCGTCAACGACGCGTGGGGCACCGCCTTCTGGGCGCAGCACATGAACGACTTCTCCGAGATCGTCCCGCCGCGCTTCATCGGCGACGGCAACTTCATGAACCCGGGCAAGCTGCTCGACTGGAAGCGCTTCAGCTCCGACGCGCTCAAGGCGTTCTACATCGCCGAGCGCGACCTGCTCGAGGAACTCACCCCCGGCCGGCCGCTCACCACCAACTTCATGGTCTCCGCCGGCGGCACCGGCCTCGACTACGACGACTGGGGCGCGGAAGTCGACTTCGTCTCCAACGACCATTACTTCACGCCCGGCGAATCCCACCTCGACGAGATGGCCTACTCGGCCTCCCTGACCGACGGCATCGCCCGCAAGAACCCGTGGTTCCTCATGGAGAACTCCACCGGCGCCGTCAACTGGCGTCCGATCAACTACCGCAAGGAGCCGGGCCAGCTCGTGCGCGACGCCCTCGTGCACCTGTCGATGGGCGCGAACGCGATCTGCTACTTCCAGTGGCGGCAGTCCAAGGCCGGCGCCGAGAAGTTCCACACCGCGATGGTGCCGCACGCGGGCGAGGACAGCCAGGACTTCCGCGACGTGTGCGAACTCGGCGAGGACCTGCAGCGCCTGGCCGACGCGGGCGTGCTCGACACCACGCTCGCCAAGTCGCGCGTGGCCGTCGTGTTCGACTACGAGTCCGAATGGGCCACCGAACACACCGCCACCCCGACCCAGCAGGTGCGCCACTGGACCGAGCCGCTCGCATGGTTCCGCGCGCTCGCCGATCTGGGCGTCACCGCCGACGTGGTGCCGATCCGCTCCGACTGGGACACCTACGAGGCCGCCGTGCTGCCGAGCGTGTACCTGCTCGACGAGTCCAACACCCGCCGCGTGCGCGACTACGTCGCCAAGGGTGGCAAGCTGTTCGTGACCTACTACACCGGCATCTCCGACGAGAAGGACCACATCTGGCTCGGCGGCTACCCCGGTTCGATCCGCGACGTGGTGGGCGTGCGTATCGAGGAGTTCGCGCCGATGGGCACCGACTTCGAAGGCGCGCTCGACCACCTCGAGCTGACCAACGGCGCGGTCGCGCACGACTTCGCCGACGTGATCGCCTCCACCGCCGACTCCGCCCGCGTGCTCGAGACATACAAGTCCGAACCGTGGGTCGGCATGAACGGCGTGCCGGCGATCACTGTCAACGAGTACGGCGACGGCAAGGCCGCGTATGTCGGCTGCCGACTCGGCCGCGAGGGCCTGGCGAAGAGCCTGCCCGAGCTGCTCGAGACTATGGGCGTCGAGGTGGCGTCTGGCGAGGCGGGCGCGGGCGACGTGCTGCGCGTCGAACGCACGAACGAGGCCGGCGACGTCACGTTCCACTTCCTGTTCAACCGCACGCACCACCCGGTGAGCGTGCCGGCCGACGGCGAGGTCGTCGTCGCGTCGCTCGCGCACACCGGCGACGACGGCACGGTGACGATCGACCCGAACGGCGTCGCCATCGTCAAGCGGTAGCCCAGTAACGCTACTGATCAGCGGCTCTTCTTGCGGGTATACCGTGAGAAGAGCCGCTTTCTTATGCCGTCTTATGACTCGGTGTGTACACTCGATACGGACATCGACATCTCGAATCAGGGGAGCGGCGGCATGACTGCACGACGGTTGACCGGACGGACGCAAGGACCAATGACACGCATCATGACCGCGTTCCTGTCCGTCGTCTGCCTGCTCGCCGTCGCCGCATGCGGCCAGCGCGACACGCGCACCGAAATCGTCGTATGGTCGTGGGAGCCGAGCATGAAGGCTCTGGCCGAGGCGTTCGAGGCGGCCAATCCCGACATTCGTGTCACCATCAAGGACACGAGCGGCTACGAGAACCTCAACAGCGCCATCCAGGACGGCTATGGTCTGCCCGACGTCGCCCAGCTCGAATACTTCGCGATGCCGCAGTACGCGGTCAGCAGCCAGCTGCTCGACATCACCGATCGGGTGAGCGGATACGGCGATTTCTACACGCCCGGTTCGTGGGGTTCCGTCCAGCTTGGCGGCCGCACGTACGGTCTGCCGATGGATTCCGGCCCGATGGCGTTCTTCTATAACAAGGACGTGTTCGAACAGGCCGGCGTGGACGCCGCGAAGATCCGCACTTGGGACGACTATTACGAGGCCGCGAAGAAACTCAAGGCGATCGACGTGTACATCGCCGCCGACTCGGGTGATGCGAGCTTCTACAACGCGATGGTCTGGCTGGCCGGCGGCCGTCCGTTCCACACGTCATCGGACGGCAAGACCGTGACCGTCGACCTGACCGGCGACGACGGTACGCGCACGTTCACCGAATTCTGGCAGAAGATGATCAACGAGGGACTGATCGACACGACCAGCAAGACATGGTCGGACGGCTGGAAGAAGAAACTCGGCGCGGGCACGGTCGCCTCTGTGTTCTCCGGCGCGTGGATGCCGTCGCTGCTGCTGTCGGACGTGCCGGGCGGCGCCGGACTGTGGCGCGTCGCGCAGATGCCGACCGAAGACGGGCGCGAAGCCACTTCGGAAAACGGCGGATCGGCGCTGAGCGTACTGCAGTCGACCCGCAAACCGGACGCCGCGTTCCGGTTCGTGGACTACGTGTGCCACAATGCGGCCGGCATCGCCACGCGCATCGATGGCGGCTCGTTCCCCGCAGACAAGGCCACGCTCGCCGACGCGGACTTCGCCAACAAGACCACCGTGCGTGACTCGCGCAACATCGACATCGCGTATTTCGGCGGCCAACAGTACAACAAGGTGCTTTCCGAAGCGGCCGAAAACGTGACGACCGGCTACCAGTACCTGCCGTTCGAAGTCTACGCGCGCAACGATTTCAGCGCGACCGTCGGCAAGGCGTACGACTGGTCTGCGGCCAAATACCAATACGAAAGCATCAAGGACCGCATCGAGGCCGGCGAGACCAAACCCAATGGCAAGCCGCTCACGCTGCCCAAGCACCCGGGCAAGCGCATCACGCTGCTCGACGGCATCACCTCATGGCAGAAGGATCTCAAGGAATACGGTTTCAACCAGGGCTTCACGATCAAGTGAGATTGTCCAGGTGTCGTGCGAGTTCGCGTGCATTTCGTCGGAGCAATGTCATTTCGAGCGAGGCGAAGCCGAGTCGAGAAATCTTCACACCCGTTGATCGGCGGGAGATTTCTCCGCTCGCTCACGCTCGGTCGAAATGACAGGGATCTTGTTACGTTCGGTCGAAATGACGGATTCTCTTACTCCCGGTCTGTATGACGGTGTTTACCTATTTCTGCTACCGTGCGGTATTGCGCTCGTAGATCGCGGCCATGCCCTTGAAGATCAGGTCCGGGTCGTACACGTCGATCAGCTGCGTGTCGTTCTCGAGCACGCGGCCGAGCCCGCCGGTCGCCACCACTTGGAAATCCTCACCGATCTCCTCGTGGAACTGTCGGATCGTGCGCTCCGTGCCGCCTAGGAAGTTGTAATACAGACCGGCCTGCATCGCGGTGCGCGTGTTCGTCGCCAGAATCGAATTCGGCCGCGTGATCTCCACCTCCGGCAGCTGTGCCGTCTCACCCCACAAGGCCGCGGCGGCCGTACGGATGCCGGTCGTGATGATGCCGGCCGTGATCGTGCCCTTCGCATCCACGTAGTCGAACGTCGTCGCCGTGCCGAAATCGACCACCAGCACCGGCCCGCCGTACGTCACGTACGCGCCGACCGAATCCGCCAGCATGTCCGCGCCGAGCGACTTCGGATCGTCGATGCGAATGTTGATGCCGGTCTTGACACCGGGGCCGACCACCATCGGATCGACGTCGAGGAACTTGATCATGCTCGCGCGGAACGAATGCATCACTTTCGGCACCACCGAACAGATGATCACGTCGTCCACGTCGTCGGGCGAGAACCCGCTCAGCTCGAGGAACTGCATGATCATCAGGCCGTACTCGTCCGACGTGTGGTTCGCCTTCGTGGTGATGCGGTACGTGCCCACGATGTCGCCGCGATCCAGAAAACCGAGCACGATGTTGGTGTTGCCGATGTCGACCGCGACAAGCATGAGATTTCCCTTCTGCCGAGTGGAATGCGCTGGATATTCAGTGTAGTCGGTGCGGTAGGGTGACGCATGTGAACGACGACGAAAAACCTGTTGTGGAGGAACCTGCGGCCGCGCGATTGGATCGGCGCGGCGTGCTCGTGCTCGTGGCCACCGGACTCGCGTGCGGACTGCTGTCCGGCCTGTTCGGCATCGGCGGCGGCACGATCATCGTGCCCGCGCTCGTCTGGCTCGGTCTGAGCCAACGACACGCGGCGGCGACCTCGCTCGCGGCCATCGTGCCCACGTCAATCTCCGGCGTGATCTCCTATGCCACGGAAGGCAACGTGAACTGGCTGGCCGCGGCCCTGCTCGCCCTTGGCGTGATCGCAGGCAGCCAGCTTGGATCATTGTTGCTCAGCCGCTTGCCCGAAGTCGTGCTGCGATGGGTCTGGGTGGCGTTCCTCGTGTTCGTGATCATCCAGCAGGTCACGTTCACGCCGCCGCGCGAAGGGCATCTCGTGCTGCACGTGTGGTCGGGCGTGTTCCTCGTGCTGCTCGGCGTGGTGACGGGTGCGCTCGCCGGCGTGCTCGGCATCGGGGGAGGGGCGATCATGATGCCGGCGCTTTCGTTCCTGTTCGGCGCGAGCGACCTGATGGCGCGTGGCACGTCGCTGCTGGTGATGTTCCCCGGTGCGATCTCCGGCACGGCGGCGAACTGGAAACGGCGGATCGTACATCTGAAGAGTGGGCTGATCATCGGCTGTTGCGCTGTGGTGACCGCGCCGCTCGGCACGATGATGGCCGGCTGGCTCACCCCGCGCGCCGGATCGCTGCTGTTCGCCGCGTGGCTCGCGTTCCTCGCCGTGCGCAGCACGATCTCCGCGCTCAGGGTCACACGATCCGTGCGCGCCGGCTCCTGATCGCAAGGTCCCTTCCCGGGCATACGGCCGGTTCGAGGGTTCAAACCGGCCGTAAGCCCGGGTGGTTGGGTTGGTTTCCCGGGCTTACGGCCGTTTTCGGTGTGTAAACCGGCCGTATGCCCGGGTAGTTGGGTTAAGTTCCCGGGCTTACGGTCGGTTTGGAGGTTCAAAGCGGCCGTATGCCCGGGAAGAAGTGGGCGTATGCTTGGGGCTGGATTGCTCCTTCCCGGGCTTACGGTCGGTGTGGAGGCCTAGAACGGCAGTATGCCCGGGAAGAGTCCGGAAGAGACACGTTGCCGTGGATGATGGGATGCCGTCGGCGTGTTGTGACGTGGTTTCCAGCGAAATCACATCGATGAGGGTAGGATGGGAGTCGTTGTAACCGACAAGGGTGCGGCACGGCGCATGGTTGCGTAGCCGCATCGCTGTTTCGAAGGAGAACCAGTATGGTCTACCGGATGATTTTCAACCAGACCGCGTATTTCGGCCGCGGCGCGATCAAGGAGATCCCGGCCGTCGCGAAGTCGCACGGCTTTACCAAGGCGTTCATCGTCACCGATCCGGTGCTGCTCGAGACCGGCACCGCCGAGAAGGTCACCAAGGTGCTCGACGAGGCCGGCATGCCGTACGAGGTGTTCTCCAACGTCAAGCCGAACCCGCCGGTCGAGTGCATCCAGGACGGCGTGAAGAAGTTCGCCGAGTCCGGCGCCGACTTCCTGATCGGCCTGGGAGGCGGCTCGCCGCAGGACACCTGCAAGGGCATCGGCATCATCACCGCCAACCCGGAGTTCGCCGATGTGCTCTCGCTCGAAGGCGTCGCGGACACGAAGAACCCGTCCGTGCCGATCTTCGGCGTGCCGACCACCGCCGGCACCGCGTCCGAGACGACCATCAACTACGTCATCACCGACACCGCGAACAAGCGCAAGTTCGTCGCCGTCGACCCGCACGACATCCCGATCGTCGCGTTCGTCGACCCTGATCTCACGGACTCCATGCCGCGCGGCCTCAAGGTCGCCACCGGCCTGGACGCCCTGACCCACGCGATCGAGGGCTACATCACGCCGGGCGCGTGGAGCCTGTCGGACTGCCTGTCGATGCAGACCATCCGCATGATCGCCAAGAACCTCGCCAAGTCCGCCGACGGCGACATTCCGGCTGGCGAGCAGATGGCGTACGCCTCCTACATCACCGGCATGGCCTACTCGAACGTCGGCCTCGGCCTCGTGCACGGCATGGCGCATCCGCTGGGCGGCCGTCTGGGCGTCGCGCACGGCGTGGCCAACGGCATCCTGCTGGCCCCGGTCATGGAGTACAACAAGGACTTCACCGGTGAGAAGTACCGCGACATCGCCGACGCGTTCGGCGTGGCCGACGCGTACACCGGCGACCTTGAGACGGTGCGCGAGGAGGCCGTGCAGGCCGTGCACAAGCTGACCGTCGACCTCAAGAACCCGACCACGATCTCCGAGGTCGGTGCCACCGAGGCCGATCTGGCGCCGCTCGCCCACGACGCGTTCAACGACGTGTGCACGCCGGGCAACCCGCGCAAGGCCACCGAAGAGGATATCCTCGCGATCTACAAGTCGCTGATGTGACGTCCGTGATCGGATGAGACGCATGATGGGGCAAAACCGTGATCGGTTCCGCCCCATCATTGTTTCCGTGAAAAAACGGTCTGATGGTTCCTCCGGAAACGTACCAAACGGCGAATCCAAAGACGGAATACCAAAATTCTCCTGAAAACGATGATTGAAATGGGTGAATCCAAGTATGCTGATTTCGTGCCCATAGGCGCGATTGACTATGGGTCATCCATGTCCCCTGTCCTGTATTACCAGACAAAAACTCATGTATTTTATTCCGATAAGGGTTCATGGGGTAAAACGGTCGGACCGAGCCCTGCCTCCGTTTCCTTCTGCGTTGTGCTGGCTTGCATCGTCTTTCGTTGGCTTGATGGCATATTGGGAGATTCGCCGTATCGTCATCTTCCAGTTATTGTCTGCATCGTTCTTGCATGCTCGGCGGTGGCTTCGATCGGAGTAACGCATCGGTATTGGAAACGAAGATCGCTTGTGGAGTATGATGTCGAACACGTTAGCTCCGATGTCATATACTCCTCAACCATGCGAAACGCTTTTATCGTTCTTAAGTTTTCCGTATTCTTTATTTTGCTTGATATTGTTTTGCTGCTTTTATATTTGTATATAACCAGCATTGCATTGCTGATTTGTTGGTCGATGATGACTTTCATATGTATGTTTTTCGGTTACGCTTCTCGCCCAATTGCACGTTTCCGGCTACTATATATCTGGAAGTCGAACATTGGTAATTGACGGATATCGGAGCGTCAACGGAGACGGGGAATATCAATGAGCCGGGCAGGAAACCGTCGATGGGCGGCATACGTGGCGGCATTGGCGACGATCGCCGCCATCGTCACCGGAGTCTGCGGATGCGCCGCTCCATCATGGTTCGCGCATCATGCTGATACGGGCGCGGGCGGGTCGGGCGTCGGCGGCACCGGCGACGGAATGTTCTCGGATTGGCCGCCATATGCGAAGCAAAGATACGACATGGACGTCAAACCCACCGCGCGACAGATCGCGATAGCGAAGGCGCTGTTGAATGATCGTCAGGAACGGGATGCGGGCGTCGTTGGCATGGAAGCGGGCTGGAGTGACGTGCAGCTGTTCCGTCTGGTCACGTTGGCGGAGACGCTGCTTGACGGGATGTCGGAACGGTACGGCGTGAAATTCCAGGCATCCGAAGGATTTCATAGACCGGAACTGCTCGACCCGACATGGTGGATCAACGTGACGCCCACGTCCGGGCCGCTGCAGGGCGAGGTATTCGAAGTGGACTATGTGGACAGGGACGGTTCCGAGCCGTACGTCGCGGACACGTATTTCACCGCGTTGCGCAAGGACGATTACAACAGCCATCTCACGGCGCGAATCGAACGGTTCCTTGCGGTGCATCCCGATCTCGACTGCGTTTATCAGATCAGCGATCCCACCGGTCCGAAGAATGAGACCCAATGGGAGTTGTCGCCGTCCGTTGCAGCCGACGATCTCGCCTCGTATTTCGTCGGCAGCGCGGAAATCTACATCTCCCCGACAACCGTCACCGATCGTGACCGGTTCGCCTCGCTCGTATCGGCATTCATCACCGGCATGCGGAATGAGGGGCTGAATATCCACTACGAGATCGCGCAGATCACGCGCATCGACGGCGACAAGTTCACCGTCAAGGCCGCGCGGGACGCGATGCGTCATTCGACGCAGACGCCGGCGTGGGATTCGTGGTATACGGGAGGGTTCACCGCAAGCGCGGACACCTCCGATCCGGAAATCGTCAGGGACGGCGAATGACGACCATGCGCATTGACGCGCGCGACCCCGCCGTGCCGGCGCATCCGACTTACCCTGATCGGCTCCCTGCTCCTAGCCGTCGCGTCTCATGCGCCTTTATGCGCGATCGGCTTCCACTGGGCCTTGGCGAAGATCGCCTGGAACGAGATCGGCACATAGCTCAGCATGTAGATCGGGAAGCTCAGCACGTAGGCGAGCAGCTCCTTGTTCGTCGCGCCGATATGGTCGCGTTCCACGATGATCGTGAGCGCGGCGAGCGCCATCATCGTCACCACGGCGGTCACGATGCTGGACGCCCATCCGCCGAGCGAGGCGACCTGGCTCTGCCATGTCACGAATCCGCACGCGGCGAACAGCCATCCCAGGATCATGCGGGCGATCGCCAGCACGGTGAACGGGCACAGCAGCAGTGTGAAGTCCACGGCCGAGAAGTCGCGTTCGCGCACCGCGCGTTTGATGAGCGCCGGGCCGTAGTAGCGGAACACCTGCAGGAACCCCTTGCTCCAGCGAAGCCGCTGGCGCCAGCTTTGCTGGAAGGTGACCGGCTGTTCGTCGTACAGCATCGCGGTGCCGCAGTAGCCGATGCGGTCGCCGTGCAGCACCGAGTCCATCGTGAATTCGAGGTCCTCGGTCAGCAGGTGGAACTTCCAGCCCTTGTTGCGCTGCATGACCTCCTTGGAGAACATGAATCCGGTGCCGCCCACGTGGCAGCTGGTGCCCAGGCGCATGCGCGAGGCGGACAGGAAGCGCGATTCGCGGATGAACCACAGTGCTGAGCCGGACGACACCCAGTTGTCGGACAGGTTGACCGAGTTGCGGTAGCTGGTCAGGATCCTGAACCCGGACTGGAACGCCTTGTTCATCTCCTCGAAGTAGTTCGGGGCGAGCCGGTTGTCGGCGTCGAACACGAAGAACGCGTCGTACTTGTCGCTTGCGCCGGACTCGTTCATCTGGTCGAGCAGGTAGGTGAGCGCGTATCCCTTGCCGACCAGCTCCTTGTTGAATCGTTCGATCACATGGCAGCCCTTGGAACGGGCTAGATCGGCGGTGTGGTCGTCGCAGTTGTCGGCGACGAGCCAGATGTCGATGAGTTTGTTCGGGTATGTCTGCGACTGGATGTCGCCGATGAGATTGCCGATGACGCTCTCCTCGTTGCGTGCGGAGATGAGGACGGCGTAGTGCCGGTCCATCGGCGCGTCGGGGAACGTGATCGGCTTGGAGACCAGCGAGATGACCACGCAGATCGCCTGGTATCCGATGCCGACCGTGCCGACGATGTACATGAGGATGTCGAGGACGGATAACAGGACCATCAGCGCCACCTGCTTCTTGGATTGTCGTCGGATGGGGTGCGTGCGGGAGCCGTCGTGCGGCCGGTCTCGTCGTGGCCGGCGTTGCCGTCGGCCGTTCCGGATGCCGTCGTATCGTCGTCGGATGTGTCTGCTGTCTTGCCGTCCGTCGCGACGTCATCCGCGTCGTCGGTGCCGTTCAGTCCTGCCAATCCGCCGTGCCGCGTCTCGTCCCACTTGCCGAGCACGCCCTTCGGGATCGCCATCGTCTCCGAATCGTCCAACTGCTCCGACGTCGGCATCCGATATACCTGCTCGGTCAGATGACGCAGCTCCTCGTCGATCGGCACGCGCGCGCTCGACCCCTTCGCCGCACGCGGCATATGGTCGGTGACCGGCTTGAACACGTGCTCGCCGATCGCCTCCGCGCCTTCGACCACCTTCGACTTCTTCACCGTGTCCGGGTCGTACAGCAGCGGCGAGTCGACCAGCTCGTAGCGTTTCGTGTACACCTTGAAGATCGCCTGCAGGCTCGCGGTGATCGGCAGCGCGAGGAACGCGCCGAGCGCGCCGAACACCGAACCGAACACGAGCACCGCGAGGAACGCGATCGCCGGGTTCAGATCCATCGTGCGCTGCGAGATCTTCGGAGACAGGATGAGGTTCTCGAACTGCTGGTAGACGGTGATGAACACGAGCACGCCCACCGCGTACAGCACGCCGTTCGACCCCCATGCGAACACGACCGGCAGCGCGCCGCCGATATACGTGCCGACCGTCGGAATGAACTGCGATACGATGCCGCAGAACAGGGCGAGCGGCAGCCAGTACGGCACGTGGATGATCTCGAGGAAGATCGCGGTGCACGTCGCGTTGATGAGCGCGAGGATCGAACGGGAGAACAGGAAGCCGGAGATCTGGTCCTGCACGATCGTCCACGCAAGCAGGAAGCGGCGCTGCTGGCTGTCGCCGAGCCACTGGCACATGCTGCGGCGCATCTTCGGGCCCGCCGCGGAAATGTAGTACGTGACCATCACGATGGTCATCAGGTCGAGCAGCGCGCTGAACAGGCCCATCGTGGTGCTCACGGCCTGGCCGGCGAAGTTCGCCACCCATGAGGTCTGCAGGTTCTTGACGATCTCGCCGCCGAGCGCGTCGATCTCGGGCATCTTGAACGACGAGTACTGGTTGACGAGCGCGACGATCTGGTCGTAGAGGGCGGGGATGCCCTTGACCATCGAGATCACCTGCTGGACGAACATCGAGCCGAACAATGCAAACAGCGCGCAGATGATCACCGCAAGACCGACCAGGCTGACCGCGGACGCGACGCCGCGCTTCCAGCCGTGGCGGATCATGATGAGCACCATCGGTTCGATGGCGAGCGCGATGAAGATCGAGATGACCAGATCGAGTACGATGTAGTCGATCTTCGCCCACGAGTTCCAGACGAAGTAGGCGAGGAACACGGCGATCACGGCGTAGAGGAGTCCGCGGCCCCACCAGTCCGGCGGTCTGCGCGAGTCCCCCTTCGCCGGGAACACCGACGCGAAATCGATTCTTTGGTCATCCTGTCCAGTCATGGCTCCCTATTCTAACGGCGGGCGGTCATTTCGGCGGGGAGGTTGCGGTGATCTCGTCCGTGCGGATGATGCGGGTGTTCGTGCGGCGTTTGTATGCTGAAGATATGCTGAATGTTTCGATCGTCATTCCCGCGTGGAACGAATCCGAGCGCATCGCCGACTGTCTGCTGAACACGGTCCGGCAGACGGTGATGCCGTATGAGGTGATCGTCGTCGACAATCGGTCGACCGACGACACGTGCGCGATCGTGGAACGGTTCATGGCCGAACACCCGGAGGCGCCGATCAAGCTGCTGCATCAGAACGAGGAGCAGGGGCTGATCCCGACGCGCAATTTCGGTCTGAACGCGGCCACGGGCGACGTGTTGGGCCGTTTCGACGCGGACTGCATGATCAAGCCCGACTGGGTGGAGGTCGTGTCGGGCATCTTCACCGAGGATCCGGAGGCGATGGGCGCGACCGGTCCGGTGATGTACTATGACATGCCGTCGCGGCATTTCGGCCTGAAGGGCGACAATTCGATCCGCAAGCGCATCTACCGTGCGGACGGCGGTCAGCCGCTGCTGTTCGGCTCGAACATGGCGGTGCGCTCGAGCGCGTGGCGTCAGATCGCGGGCGAGGTGTGCCGCGACAAGTCGGACGTGATGCATGAGGACATCGACCTGTCGCTGCATCTGATCGGCAAGGGGCTCAAGACCGTGTATTCGCCGCGCATGATCGCGGGCATGAGCGCGCGGCGCATGGACACGTCGTTCGGCTCGTTCCTCAACTACATGCGCCGTTTCAAGAACACGTTCGACGCGCATCCGCAGCATTGGCGCAAGCACAAGCCGGAGATCCTGTTCACGGCCATGTACCCGGCGATGCACCTGTTCTACCCGGTGTGGCAGAAGGTGCTCAACACGGCGGACATCAACCCGGCCGAGGCGGCGTGGATCAACGAGCAGATGAAGATTGCCGAGAAGCAGGGGCACGAACTGTACGACGAGACGCCCACCGACGAGGAGTACGACGAAAAGCACGAGTAGCATCGGTCTGCGGGATGACGGCGTGTTGCGGCTTGCTCGGCTAGAGTTGGATGCATGAGTGTAGACAACACGCAGGGGAATGTTGGATTTCCGACTCAGCCGACGATGCCGCAGACGATGGGGGTTCCGGCCGGGACGCCCATGACGGCGGCAACGCAGCAGACGCAGACGGTACCGTCGCAGTTCGCGCAACCGTATCCGTCATATCCATATCCGCCGGCCCCGGTCCCGCCGAATCCGGCGGCGGCCATGTCGATCCGTGGCCTGTGCAAGCGATTCGATCAGAAGATCGCTGTCAACGGCCTGTCGCTCGACATTCCGGTCGGCTCGTTCTACGGGCTGGTCGGCCCGAACGGCGCTGGCAAGACCACGACGCTCAACATGGTGACCGGTCTGCTCGTGCCCGACGCGGGTCTGGCGATGATCCTTGGCCACGATGTGTGGCGCGACGTGAACACGGCCAAACGCATGATCGGCGTGATGCCGCAGCCCGACCAGATCTTCGACCGGCTCACCGGCCTGCAGCTGCTCGTCTACTCGGGCATGCTGCGCGGCATGGGACGCGCCGAATCGGTGCGCCGCGCGAACGACCTGCTCGCCGCGTTCGATCTCACGCAGGCCGCGAACACGATGGTCACCGACTATTCGGCCGGCATGACCAAGAAGATTTGCCTCGCCTCCGCGATGATCCACAGCCCGCGCATCCTGGTACTCGACGAGCCGTTCGAATCGGTCGACCCGGTCTCCAGCGCGAATCTCAAGGACATCCTCATCGAATACGCCAAGACCGGCGGCACGGTCGTCATCTCCTCGCATGTCATGGCATTGGTGGAGAAGATGTGCACGCATGTGGCCGTGATCAACAACGGTCAGGTGTGCGCGGCCGGCACCGTGGACGAGGTCGCGGCCGGCGAGGATCTGGAGGACCGGTTCCTGCAACTGGTCGGCGGCCGGCACGAGGCCGCGCACCTGAGCTGGCTCGACGGCGGCGCGAATACGGTGGTACCGTCGAGCGTCGATGCTGTGTCATCTCGACCGGAGCGTAGCGAAGCGGAGAGATCTGATCAGGTTGTGGGCGCGCAAGATTTCTCGACTTCGCTTCGCTCCGCTCGAAATGACAATGAAAACGAGCATTCCGTCGAACGTGGCCATGAGGAGACGAATGGCAACGGTTGTAACGCGGGAGAGACGCGATGACCGCCGCGCTCACGCTCGTGCGCATGCGCTGGGCGCTCACTTGGGCGACGCTGCGCAAATCCGTATGGCAAACCATCGGCTATGCGATCGCGCTCGTGATGGCGGCCGGCACGGTTGTCGGCGTCGCCGTGATGGCATGGTTCATCGGCGACCTGCCGCCGTTCGTCCCGTCCCAAGCCCCCGGCTTCCCGCCGGTCAACATCCTCGGCCCGTCCGGCGTCGTCAACTCGGTCGTCGTGCTGGTCGGCGCGTTCCTCACGCTCGCGGTCGGCCTGTTCCAGATCATGCTGATCGGCGAAGGCTCCACGATGAGCCCGCGCAAGTTCGCGCTCTACGGCATTCCCGACCGCGAACTGCAATTCGGACTGCTCTTGTCCGGCCTGACCGGCACGCCCGCGATCACCGGCCTGCTCTCGCTCATGCTATGGGCCATGGCCTTCCGCATGTTCGGCCCCGCCATCGTCATCGTCGCGCTTGCCGCAGCTCCGATTGCCGTCCTCACGATGATGAGCGTGTCGAAGATGCTGCTGTCGCTGTCGACCGTACTCGTCACGTCGAAACGCGGCACCGGCGTGTTCTATATCGTCATCGTCATGCTGTTCGTCAGTCTCATGCAGATTCCGAGCATCGTGCTCAATTCCGGCGCGGCGGACGGGTTCAGCCTCGACGGCGTCGCGCTGGTCGCGTCCCTCGTCGCATGGACGCCGTTCGGTGCGCCGTTCCAGCTGCCGTACGACGCGATGCTCGGCGACTGGCCGGTGTTGCTCGCACGCATCGCGATCCTCGCGATTGCCTGGATACTGTGTTTCATGGTGTGCACGTGGTGTCTTCGCCGTGAACGACTCACCGTGGGCGCAGGGGACAAGGCCGTGAAAACGAAGGGCATCGGCGCGTTCGGCTGGATGCCCGACTCGCCGTCCGGCGCGGTGTCCGCCCGACTGCTGACCTATCTCAGACGCGACCCGCGGCAGGCCATGATGTTCGTCATGCCCGTGTTCTTCCTCGTCATCTTCTCGCTGCAGGCGCACGGCATCAGCGGCATCGTCTGGCAGGTGCTCATCTGGTCCGGCTGGGGCATGGCGATCGTCGAAAGCAACGGTTTGGCCTACGACGGCCGTGGTTTCACCATGCAGGTGATCGCCGGCGTGCCCGGGTTCACCGACCGCATCGGCCGCGTGCGCGTCTACGCGTCCATCATCGTCGTCTATATGGCCATACTGTTCGTCGCAGTCGCGGTCATCACCGGCGACTGGGCGCGGCCGGGCGGCCTCGTGACCGGACTGACGTTCGCCGCCGCCGGACTCGGCGTCGCGTTCAGCGGACTCGGACTGGCCGAGATCACGTCGTGCGTGCTCATGTATCCGGTCGCCTCGATGGACAAGCCGTTCTCCTCGCCGCAGGGCCGCATGGTCGCGCAGGGATTCTTCCCGTTCGTGTACCTGATCGGCAGTTTCCTCGCCATGCTGCCGACCGGCATCACCGCGATTATCATGATCGCGGTCTTCCCGACCTCGTTCGGCACGATCTACTGGCTACTCATCCCGATCGCGCTGCTCAACGGCGTGGGCGCGCTCGCGCTCGGTTCGTGGCTCGGCGGTAAGCTGTTGGACGCGCGGATGTTGTCGGTCGTGCATACGCTCGACTCGTTCGCATCATTGCAGAAGTAAATCGGCAAGGAGAGTGACGTGTCGGTCGCAACCGCAACGACCATCAGTGAACGGCAATGGTCGCGCACGATCGTGAGGATCCGCCGACGGCGTATCCTTCGCGTGACCGTCACATCGCTGATCGTCGTCGCACTATGTTGCGCGTACGTGATCGCCGACGTCACCGATCTGATCGCCGGACCACTGACCTTGCAGCCGGTCGAACGCAAGACGATCCCGGCCGCACTGTCCTCGCGTACAGCCGGCATGATCGCAGGTATCGTGGATTCGTCGGCCGCCATCGACACCGCCGCCGCGAAGCAGCTGATCGACGCGTTCGGCAAAACCAGCGGCGTCGGCGACCATTATTCGGTCGCGATCGCCGCCGCGGACGGCACGATCGTCGCCCAACACGAGGCCGACACGTCGAGAGAGCCGGCCTCCACCATGAAAACGCTCACCGCGCTCGCCGCATCCAGCACGCTCGACATGGGATCGACGCTCTCCACCGACGTGTACCTGACCGACGTCGATGACTCCGGCGGCACCGGCACGCTGATCCTGCGCGGCAACGGCGACATGCTGCTGTCCGCAGGGAACAACGACCCCGATCACGTCAACGGCCGGGCCGGGCTCGGCACGCTCGCCGCGCGCACGGCACAGGCGCTGCGCAAGCAAGGCGTCAGCTCGGTGACACTGATGGTCGACGATTCCCTGTTCGGCTCCGAGAGGTACCCGTCCGACATCGCCGACAACAATCCCGACAACCTGTACTACACGGGCGTCAGCTCCCTCGCCATCGACGGAGGCCGGCAATGGGACGGCGGCGCGCCCGCCGACCCCGACATCTTCAGCGCATACCCGCGCCTCAGCCAGACCACGGCCTCGGATGCGGCGAACGTATTCGCCGCGCGGCTCGCCGAGCACGGCATCACCGTCTCCAATACGACCATCGACGTGGCCGAAACGGAACCGGCGACGGCAAGCGACGGACTTGCGCCGATCGCATCCGTCGAATCGGCCACGCTCGCCGAAATCCTCGCCTTCACGCTACGCCACTCCGACAACACGCTCGCCGAGGAGTTCGGCCGACTCACCGCACTCGCCGCCGGAGAGAACAACACGCCGCAAGGCGCGACCAAGGCCGTGCGCGCCGCGCTGGCCGCGCTCGGCATCGACACGGACGGGCTGACGATGGCCGACTGTTCGGGACTATCGCCGGGCTCGAAGGTGAGCGTCAAGACACTCGTCGAAGTACAGGCGCACAACCTCACGGCGTCCGGCGCGGCAGCGGCGGCCGAAGGACTGTCGATCCCCGGACTCGTCGGTACGGCCGCGAACCGTGCGGTCAGCGACGACACGCTTGGCCTGCTGCGCGTCAAGACCGGCAGCCTGAGCGAGGTCACCTCGATGACCGGCAACGTCTCGCGCATCGGCGGTGGCACGCTCGCGTTCTCGGTGATCGTCAACCAGCCGGACGACTGGGCGGCGGCGAAGGACGCGATCGACGTGTTCGTGGACGGGCTGGCACGACTCTAACGGCCCGGTCGGGCGCAACGGCAGTCGGCCGCCGTCCGTGACGGGCACCCGGGGCAAAGGCGGAAAACATGGTGTACACGAAACGACTGAAAGCCGGCATCGGTGCGGTGCGCGCGGCATTGCTCGGGATCGGCATCGACCGGCAGGACGAGCGGTTCGCCCGGCACGGCGAGCATGAGGCGGCCGCGGATGCGCCTCTCGTCCTCGTCGCGTGCTCCGGCGGACGCGATTCGATGGCGTTGGCGGCATTGGCCGGCACGGTGTGCGCGAGTCTGGGCGTGCGCTGCGGCGCGGTGATCGTCGACCACGGCATGCAGGACGGTTCGGCCGAGGTCGCGGCGCGGGCCGCCGACCGGTGCCGTGGCCTGGGCCTCGGTCCGGTGACCGTGCGCCGCGTGCAGGTGCGCGCCGACGGCAGGGGAGCGGAGGCCGCGGCTCGAGACGCACGGTACGCGGCGATCTGCGAGACGGCACGAGATGCCGATGCGGCCGCGGTGCTGCTCGCGCACACGAAGAACGACCAGGCGGAAACGGTGCTGATCGGACTGCTGCGTTCCGGCGGCGTGGACGCGCTCGCCGGCATGCCGGAACGGTTCGTGCGTGAAGATGTCGTGTTCGCCCGGCCGCTGTTGTGCATGACCCGTGAAGACACCACCGGCGTATGTGAGGATCTCGGACTGCAATGGTGGGACGACCCGACCAACGGGGACGGCCTCGCGAGATGTCATCTCGACCGGAGCGTAGCGGAGCGGAGAGATCTTTCGGAGGAAACGAGTGAACAGATTTCTCGACTCACTGCGTTCGCTCGAAATGACAGTGTGAAGGCTGCGTTCGCTCGAAATGACGGTGTGAAGGCTGCGTTCGCTCGAAATGACGGTGTGAAGGCCTCTTCGGACGCGAATCTTCCCCTCAGATCACGGATTCGCCACGGGCTGATGCCGTTGCTGGTGCAGTTCACCGGCTCCGACGTCGTCTCGCATCTTGCGGACGGCGCCCGTCTCATGAGACGGGACAAGGACTATCTCGACATGCAAGCCGATCGCGCCGCTGCACAGGCCGTACTCGATCCCGAACCGGAAGATGCCGTCAGACTATCGGTCGCCGCATTGCAGTCCGAACACCCCGCCATCCGGCTGCGTGTCATCGCGCACGCGCTGGGCGCCGCGAACGTCGCCGCCACGGCCACGCAGATCGAATCCATCGACCGTCTCATCGCCGACTGGCACGGTCAGTCGGCTGTGAATCTTCCCAGAGGATACTCAGCCTTCCGTCAGAAACACGTCATTCGTGTGTGCCAAGATGGTGCGCATGCGAATCGCCGACGTCCAGAATGACATTGACCACGAACTGGTCAGCAAAGAACAGATCGACAGCAAGATCAACGAGATCGCGGCCCGCGTAAGCGAGGAATACCGCGGCAAGGACCTGCTGCTCGTCGCCGTGCTCAAAGGCGCGGTCAATACGCTTGCCGCGTTCTCGCAAGCGCTGAGCATCCCCGTCCAACTCGACTTCATGAGCCTGTCCAGCTATGGCTCGGGCACCAAGTCGAGTGGCACCGTGACGATCCGTCAGGATCTGTCCACCGATGTTCGCGGCCGGCACATCCTGATCGTCGAAGATATCATTGACTCCGGGCGTACGCTCGCATGGCTGGTCGACGAACTCAAGCGTCGCGGCGCGGCCTCCGTCGAGATCTTCGCGTTGCTGGAAAAGCCCGCGCGGCGCGAGGTCGACGTCGACGTGAAATACCGCGGCTATGAGATCCCCGACGAATTCGTCGTCGGATTCGGCCTCGACTACGACGAGCGCTACCGCAATCTCGACTCGATCGCGGTGCTCAAGCCCGAAGTGTATCAAGGAGTGAACGCATGAGCTATCCCCAGGGCCCCCAGCAGCAGGGGCCGGGCAACAACAATCCGTTCGGCAACCCGTTCAACCGCAATAACGGTAACAACAACGCGGGCAACAACGGCGGCAAGAAGCCGTTCTGGCAGTCGCCGTGGCTGTGGGGCGTGCTGCTCGTCGTGCTCGCGGTCGTCTCGTTCCAGATCTTCGCGGGTTCCGGCTCGCAGACCATCGACACGAAGGACGGCATCTCGCTGCTGCAGTCCGGCGAGATCAAGTACGCCGAGATCGTCGACAACACGCAGCAGATCAAGCTCGAGCTGAACAACGACTTCGTCAAGAAGGACGCCGACACCGGCAAAACGCGCAACTACGGCAAGAACGTCCAGTTCTACTACGCGTACGCGCAGAGCGCCCAGGTCGTGCAGCTCATCAACAAGGCCAACCCGTCGAAGGGCTGGACCACCAGCATGCAGCAGAGCGGCATCATCAGCTATCTGGCGAACATGCTGTTCCCGATCATCCTGATCGTGGCCTGCTGGTGGCTGCTCATGCGCAACATGGGCGGTGCCGGCGGCATGCTCGGCATGGGCGGCAAGAAGAACAACGGCAAGCTGCTCGACGGCCAGACCCCGACCACCAAGTTCGCCGACGTGGCCGGCGAGGACGCCGCCGTGCAGGAAGTCGAGGAGATCAAGGACTTCCTCAAGGACCCGTCCAAGTACAAGGCGCTCGGCGCGCGCATCCCGCGCGGCGTGCTGCTGTACGGCCCTCCGGGCACCGGCAAGACGCTGCTCGCGCGAGCCATCGCCGGCGAGGCGGGCGTGCCGTTCTATTCGATGGCCGGCTCCGACTTCGTGGAGATGTTCGTTGGCCTCGGCGCTTCCCGTGTGCGTGACCTGTTCGACGAGGCGAAGAAGAACGCGCCTGCCATCATCTTCATCGACGAGATCGACGCCGTCGGCCGCAAGCGCGGCTCCGGCATGTCCGGCGGCCACGACGAGCGCGAGCAGACCCTGAACCAGCTGCTCGTCGAGATGGACGGTTTCGACAACGACACCAACCTCATCATCATCGCCGCGACCAACCGTCCCGACGTGCTCGACCCCGCGCTGCTGCGCCCGGGCCGTTTCGACCGTCAGGTCGCCGTCGAGGCCCCGGATCTCGAAGGCCGCGAGCAGATCCTCAAGGTGCACGCCAAGGGCAAGCCGTTCGTGCCGGACGTCGATCTGCACATGGTCGCCGTGCGCACGCCGGGCTTCACCGGCGCCGATCTGGCGAACGTGCTCAACGAGGCCGCGCTGCTGTGCGCCCGCGCCGGCGCGCAGCTGATCGACAACCGCGCCATCGACGAGGCCATCGACCGCGTCCAGGCCGGTCCGAAGCGCAAGTCCAAGGGCATGGCACTCGACGAGCTGCGCAACACCGCGTACCACGAGGGCGGCCACGCGCTCGTCGCCGCCGCGCTGCACAACACCGACCCGGTCACCAAGGTCACGATCCTGCCGCGAGGCCGCGCGCTCGGCTACACGGCCGTCATGCCGACCTCCGACCGCTACTCGCAGACCCGCAACCAGCTGCTCGACCAGATGGCGTACGCGATGGGCGGCCGCACCGCCGAGGAGATCGTGTTCCACGACCCGACCACCGGCGCGTCCAACGACATTGAGAAGGCCACGGCCATCGCCCGCACGATGGTGCTCGAATACGGCTTCTCGAAGCGGCTCGGCGCGATCAAGTGGGGTAGCGAGGACACCAACGGTGCCGACTACGACGCACTCGCCCCGCACAAGTACTCCGACCAGACCGCCGAGATCATCGACGAGGAGGTGCTCAAGCTGGTCGAGACCGCGCATAACGAGGCGTGGACGATCATCAACGAGAACCGTGACGTGCTCGACGAACTCGTGCGCCAGCTGCTCGTCAAGGAGACGCTCAACGAGAAGGAACTGGCCGAGATCTTCTCGAAGATCCGCAAGGCCCCGGAACGCCCGGTATGGCTGTCGAACGACCGCCGGCCGGATTCGGATCTGCCGCCGGTGGAGATCCCCGAGTCGCTCAAGCGCTCGGTCGGCATGAAGCCCGGCGAGTGAGGCGACGGCAAGATGAGTGAAGTTGCGGCGTGCTGCATCGACGGCACGCCGCAACTTGTATGTGAGGTTCCCTGCATCCTGACCGGGAACCCGAGAACGAAGTAGGAGAAGACGTATGGCATATGACGAGGAAGGCGTGAAGCAGGCGGTGCGCCTGTTCCTGAAATCGATCGGCGAGGATCCGGACCGCGAGGGGCTGCTCGAGACCCCCGACCGCATCGCGCGAGCGGGACGGGAGATCTTCTCGGGACTGGGCAAGGGGCCGCAGGAGGTGCTCGCCAAGCGATTCCCGGTCGAGACCGACGAGATGGTGCTCGTGCGCGACATCGAACTGTTCTCGGTGTGCGAACACCACCTGCTGCCGTTCCACGGCGTGGCCCACGTGGGCTACATCCCGTCCAACGGCCAGGTCGTGGGGCTGAGCAAGCTGGCCCGCCTCGTGGAACTGTACGCCCGCCGTCCGCAGGTACAGGAGCGCATCACCCAGCAGGTGGCCGACGCGCTGATGGAATACGCGGACGCCAAGGGCGTGATCGTCGTGACCGAATGCGAGCACATGTGCATGGCGATGCGCGGCGTGAACAAGCCCGCCTCGCGCACCGTGACCTCGGCTGTGCGCGGCGTGATGCGCAATCCCGCCACCCGCGCTGAAGCCATGAGCCTGATCATGGCGCAGCATTAATGCATATCGTTGTGGAAGGGGAATATATGACTGATTTGCAGGCACTGCATGACACCGACCGCACGCTCGTGATGGGCGTGCTCAACATCACCGAGGACTCGTTCTCGGACGGCGGACTGTGGCTCGACCCGGCCAAGGCTCGCGAGCACGGGCTCGCGATGCTCGACGACGGCGCCGACATCATCGACATCGGTGCGGAATCCACACGCCCCGGCGCCAAGCGCGTGTCCGAGGCCGACGAGCTGAACCGCGTCACCGGCGCGGTTAAGGCGCTGCTCGGAGGCGAGCTCGGCCATCACGACGCGATCCTGTCGATCGACACGACCCGCGCGCTCGTCGCCGCGGCCGCGCTCGAGGACGGCGCGCAGATCATCAACGACGTCTCCGGCGGCACGCTCGACAAGGAGCTGCCGCACGTCGTCGCCGACCACGACTGTCTGTACATCGTGCAGCATTGGCGCGGCTGGCTTGCCGGCGCGAAGGGCGCGACGCCGGACGCCGACACCTCGCACTACGAGCACGGCGTGCTGAAGGACGTCAAGGACGAACTGATGCGTCAGGTCGACGCGGTGCTCGAGGCCGGCGTCAAGCCCGAACGCATCGTCATCGACCCGGGTCTGGGCTTCTCCAAGCCCGGCATCGAGCACAATCTGCCGCTGCTCGCCGGTCTGCAGGCGTTCGAGGACACCGGCTATCCGGTATTGATCGGCGCGTCCCGCAAGCGGTTCGTCTCCGCAGTGCTGGCCGAAGCCGGATTCGCCGAGCCGGACATGGATGACCGCGACAACGCGACCGCCGCGATCTCGGCCCTGAGCGCCGAACACGGCGCGTGGGCCGTGCGCGTGCACGACGTGCGCCGCAGCCGCGCCGCCGTCGCCGTGGGCCTTCAGTGGCGCGCGGCCAAGTAAACGAATGCACCGACTGACGAATAACTGACGAATAAAGGAGCGTGGTGATGGACACGATTCGTCTGACCGGCGTGCAGGCCGAGGGCACGCACGGCGTGCTCGATTTCGAACACGAGCAGCCCCAGCCGTTCGTCGTGGACGCCGTGCTGCACGTCGACCTGACACGCGCCGGCCACACTGACGATCTCGGCGACACCGTCAACTACGGCTTGGTCGCCGAACGGATTGTCGACATCATCCAGGGCGAGCACGTCGATCTGATCGAACGGCTCGCCGCCCGCATCGCCGACGCGATCCTCACTGAACATCCGCTCGTGCGGTCCGTCGACATCACTGTGCACAAGCCGAACGCGCCGATCACTGTACCGTTCGCCGACGTGGCCGTCTCCATCAGCCGCACGCGCGACGACGCGGACGTATCCGCCTCGCAGCCCGTGCAGTCCGCGACCGTCCATCATGCGGTCATCGCGATAGGTGGCAACATCGGCGACGTGGCGGCCACGCTGCGCTCCGCCGTCGCCGACATCGACGGCCTCGAAGGCACGCAGGTCACCGGCGTTTCCCCGCTGTACCGCACCGCCGCATGGGGCATGGCCGACGGTACACCGGATTTCCTCAATGCCGTGCTCGAAGTCGCCACCACGCTGCCGGCGGCCGATCTGCTGGCCGGACTGCAGTCGATCGAAGCGGCGCACGGCCGCACGCGCGAGGCACACTGGTCGTCGCGTACGCTCGACCTCGACATCATCGACTACGAACATATCGTCAGTGACGACCCGAACCTCACCCTGCCGCACCCGCGCGCATGGCAGCGGGCGTTCGTGCTCGCACCATGGCACGCGCTCGACCCCAAGGCCACGCTCGGCGGACGGCACGGGGGAACGGTCACGGAGCTACTCGCCGCGGCGCCCGACCGCGACGACGTGTACGAGGACGCCGCCGACTGGATGACCGGCGGAGATGACCGTGACTGCGAGCCGGGCCCGTCGGACGCGACCGCGCCCGCTTGCGTGTTCGGGCGGCACGACGACGGCATCGCCGGACGATGTGATGCCGCCACCGAACCGGACGCGCCGGTGTTCCGCACCGCGATCGTATCGATGGACAGCACGTCGCACGACGCTGAACACCTGTTCCGCTCCGTGATCGTCGCGATCGACGGCGTGCCGGGCACACAGATCGACGGCATCTCGCCGCTCTACCACGTGAGCAACTTCGAAGGGCCGGACGCGATGGCCGCCGTCGTGCAATTGACCACGAACCTCGGCGCACGCGATCTGATCGGCGTGCTCGAAGGCATCGAACAGTCCGTCGTGTCCGCTGTTGCGGGCGCGGACACAGACACTTCGCCCGACGAACCGTCGCGTCACCGTCTGCTCGACCTCGACCTGATCGATATAGATGGCGTGACCTTGAACGAACCGGACTGCCGCGTGCCGTGGCCGAGCGCAAGCCGGCATGCGGCAGTGCTCGCGCCGTGGCTCGACATGGATCCGGACGCCCGCCTCGGCGGAGAACCGGTCTCGTTCCTGCTTGCCATGGCGCCGGACGCCGACCGCGTCGGGCTGCTGACGGACCATTGGATCATCGGAGGAACGCTATGAAGGCACACCGGACACCGTGGTGGTACTACCTCATCGCCATCGTATGCGGTCTGATCGGCGGCGCGCTGCTCGCCAAATACGATGAGGCAACCGGATTCGCGCTGATCGGCGTGCCATGGTTCATCTCCGCACTGTTGCTGCTGATCGGCGTGAGCGTGCTGATCATGGCGTTGCAGGTGCACAAGTACGCGACGACCGACCCGCGCAAACGTGCCGCGTTGAAGCCGCTCGACCCGCAGAAGGCCGTATCCACGCTGGTGTTGGCCAAATCGCTCGGTCTGGTCGGCGCGGCGCTCGCCGGATGGTACGGCGGCCAGATCCTCATGATCATCGACCATGCCGAAGCGCAGTATTATGCGCAGGTAATCCTCGAATGCGCGATCGCGTGCGTCGTGTGCGTGGCTGACATGGTGATCGGCATCGTGGGGGAGTGGCTGTGCCAGCTGCCGCCGATGGACGGCCCGGAAAGCGCCAAGATGAAGGAGGCTGCGCGCCGCCAGCGCGGCATTGCGCCGGCGGCCGTCAAGTCAAGGCCGTAGCCCCGGCTACGCCTGCGGGACGCGGATCATGGCCTCCTGCGCGATCACGGCGACCAGTTCGCCGTCGCGCGAATACACCTTCGCAGAACCCAATCCGCGGCCGTGCGCGGCGGTCGGCGTGTCCTGCACGTACAGATGCCACTGGTTGATGTCCACGTCGCGATACCACCACATCGAATGGTCGATCGAGGCGTACGAAATCCCCGGCGTCGCGATGCTCAGCCCCGCGCGGCGCAGCACCGGCTCCATCATGAGCTGGTCGCAGCCCAGCGCCAGCATCGCGCGGTGCATCACCTGCGGCACGTCCACCGCACCGTCCGCCTTCATCCACACCATCTGCGTGCCGGAATCCTGACGCGCGCTCTCCTTGTCCGGCCCCAGCATGATCGTGCGCGTCACGTGGCGAATGTCGAACGGCGACTTCTCCGCATAGAACTTCGCGAACGGCGAGCGCTGCGCGAACGGGGTCATCAGTTCCTTCGCGCTGGTCAGACCTTCCGGGTCGGGCACGTCGTCGGGCATCGGGTCGGAGAACTCCACGCCGGTCTGGCCGGTCTGCTGGAAGCTGGCGATCGCGGTGAGGATCGGGCCCTGTGACTGCGTGACGTTGATGCGGCGCGCCGAGAACGAGCGGCCGTCGCGCAGCGTCTCCACGTCGAACAGCAGGTCCTGGTGGATGTCGCCGGCGGAGATGAAGTAGCCGTGGATCGAATGCGGCAGACGGTCGGGGTCGACGGTCTTCGAGGCGGCGATCAGCGACTGGGCGATGACCTGGCCGCCGTACACGCGGCCGGTCGGGAAGTACAGGCTTTCCCCGTTGATGTACGTGTGGCCCCGGTATTGCGACGGTTCCCCGAGCCGCAGCACCTTCACCAGATGTTCCAATGGCGTCAACGTCGTCTGCGTCATGACTGTACCAACTCCCCATGTGACGATTCGTATGCAACGCAAGCAGTCTATCGGTCGCAGGTAAAAAACGGCAGGGAGTTTTGTAACGAGCGTAAGCCTCGCGTAAGGAAAATATGAACGGCCGGTGACGAATCAACGTCACCGGCCGTTCGAATGCCGTATGTTCGTGTGGGCTCCGACGCTCACTCGCCCTTCTTGCGGCCGCGGCGCTTCATGGTACCGGCGGTCGCCTTGTCGGCGTCGAAGATCACGGCCTTGTCGTTCGCGAACACGGTGCCGTCGACCGACTGGAAGGAGATTTCGCCCTCCGGAGCCTCGGCGAGATCGAAGTACTTGCCGATGGCGGCCACGAGCGTGGCGTCCTTGATACTGACGGACGCGGTCTGCTTGCCTTCCGGCTTGCTGAACTTCACCGAGTTATCGGCCTTGGCGGTGGTCGGGGTCACGGCGATCTGACGGGTCTTGTCGTTGATCAGCACCTTCACGTACGCCGGGTAACCCAGTTCGATGGCGGTGGACTTGTTGAACTTCACCGAGTTGGCGGTGACCGTCATCACGGTCTGGCCGGCGGGCTTCACCAGACGCACTTCCTCGAATCCCTGCAGCGCGGATGCCATAATTATGCTCCTTGAATAGAACGGATAATGTTGTGCAATTACTGCACGTTATATCGACACGCAATATTGTATCGTATCCTGACGTTGAAATCGCATAATACAACAGATAATATGCGGATAAATTTCGCGATAAATCCACGATAATATCTGAGCTATATGACGGGGGTATTGCATGGCATATATTCCATGCAATTACCGTGATGATTCTATTCGTTGTTTCCCGTGCTGCCGTATCGGTCGGCCATTGGCGTCCGGCCGGTATGGCCGAATGTGCAATCCGCGGTGAATTCCGGCTGACCTGCGGGAGACGTCTGGCTGAAATCCGGTGCAGGGGCGTGCGTACATATGGCGAGGGCCTCGGATCGGCGATACGCTGGGAAGAAGCATCACACCAGATCAGGCAAGGGAGGCCCGGACATGAAGAAACTCATTCTCGATCTCGACACCGGTATCGACGACACGCTCGCCATCGCCTACGCGCTCGGCAGCGGGGAAGCCGAACTCGTCGGCATCACCGGCACGTTCGGCAACGTGACCGTCGACCAGGGCGTGCGCAACGCGCTCGCCGTCACCGACCTGTTCGGGCACCCGGAAGTCCCCGTCTACCGCGGCGTCGACCATCCGCTCGCGCGCGACACATTCTCGGTGAGCGCGGGCTCGGCGTTCATCCACGGCAAGAACGGCATCGGCGAGGTCGACATCCCCGACTCGAACCGCGAGCCCGAATCCGAGCCGGCTGTCGACTTCATCATCGACGCGGCCAAAACGTACGGCAAGGAACTGACCTACGTGCCCACCGGATCGCTGACCAACATCGCGACCGCGCTGCAACGCGCCCCCGAAATCCGCAATCTGCTCGGCGGCATCGTGCTCATGGGCGGTGCGCTCACCGTGCCCGGCAACGTGAACGCATGGACCGAGGCGAACATCGCGCAGGACCCGGAGGCGGCCGACTACCTGTTCCGTTCCGGCGTACGCAGCGAAATGATCGGCCTCGACGTGACCATGCAGACGCTGCTCACCCGCAAGCAGACCTCGCAATGGCGCGAGCTCGGCACGCCGGCCGGCCGGTTCCTCGCCGACATGACCGACTACTACATCCGCGCCTACGAACAGACCGCGCCTGGGCTCGGAGGCTGCGGACTGCACGATCCACTCGCCGTCGCCACCGCGCTCGACCCTACGCTCGTGGCCACGCTGCCGATCAACCTCAAAGTCGAACTGGACGGGCCGACGCGCGGCCGCACGATCGGCGACTACGACCGACTCAACGACCCGTTCAAGACCACGTCGGTCGCCATCGCGGTCAACGTGTCGCGCTTCCTCGACGACTTCATGGGCCGTGTTACGGCCATCGCCGCACAGCACTGACCGCCTCCGGCGTCGCCCGCCGGGAACATCCTGTCGCCCGCTGCTAAGCTGGGCGGCAGGGAGGGGATGCCTATGCAGCAGCACGAAACGATACCGGCCGGCGAGGCGTACGGCGCGTTCGACGAGGAACGATGGGCTCCCGAACCGCCTAAATCCCGTTCGCGCACCGCGTTCGAACGCGACCGCGCGCGGCTCATCCACTCCTCCGCGTTGCGCAGGCTCGGCGCGAAAAGCCAGATCCTGATCGCCGGAACCGACGACTTCGCCCGCACCCGGCTCACCCACACGCTCGAAGTCGCCCAGATCGGCCGGCAGATCGGCAAACTGCTCGGCTGCGACCCCGACGTGGTCGACTGCGCATGCCTCGCCCATGACCTCGGGCACCCGCCGTTCGGACACAACGGCGAACGCGCCCTGGCCGACATCGCCGCGAGCATCGGGGGATTCGAAGGCAACGCGCAGACCCTACGGCTGCTCACCCGCCTCGAACCGAAGGTCTTCCACCCCGACGGGCGTTCCGCGGGCGTGAACCTCACCCGCGCCTCGCTCGATGCGGCCGTCAAATACCCGTGGACGCTCGCCGAAGCGGATCGACATCCCAAAGGTGAGCGCAGCAAGAAGTTCTGCGTCTACCCGGACGACGAGCCGGTGTTCCGGTGGCTCAAGACCAACGCGCCGGCCGCGACCAAGCCCATCGAATGTCAGGTGATGGACCTGGCCGACGACATCGCCTACAGCGTGCACGACGTGGAGGACGCGATCGCCACGGGCGCGTTCGATCCGGTCGCGCTCGTCGACCCGCGTGTGCTGGACGGCATCGTGACGGCGACACGCGAATGGTACGGCAGCCGGTGGAATGCGGACGAACTGCTCGCCGCCCTGCGACGGCTCAAAACCCTGCATCTGTTCCCCGATCATTTCACCGGTTCCAGATCCTCTCTTGCCGGGCTCAAGAACATCACCAGCGACCTGATCGGCCGGTTCTCGTGGTCGGTTGAACAGGCCACCCGCGACACGTACGGCGATGGCCCGCTGGTGCGTTACGGTGCGAACGTGGTCATTCCCGACGAGACGAGCTATGAGATCGTCGCGCTCAAGGGCATCGCCGTGTACTTCGTCATGGCGCCGAACGAACGCGAACCCATGCATCAGGAAGAGCGCAGGATCATCGAAGACATCATCGACGTGCTCATGGCGAACGGCGCCGCGCCGTCCGACGCGCTCGAAACCGTGTTCCTCGACGACTGGAACGAAGCCACCAACGACAACGAACGCCTGCGTGTCGCCATCGATCAGGTCGCATCCCTCACCGACAACTCCGCCCTGGCCCTCCACTCGATTCTGTGTTGAGCCGGCTGTTACGAAACGACATACGTAACGTTTTGCTGGAACGAGGTGGGTATCGGCATACATGATGTGCGACCGTATGACTTGGCCGAGCGGCCCGGAGCGTGTCGAACATCATGTATGCCGATACCCACCGGCCGCAACGTAAAACAGAGCCGACAAGCCAGCTCCCAGCGTGACGGTATCCTAGAGCGTTATGGCCGGGATGATCAAGAAAGAAGACGTGGAAAAGGTGCGCGCCGCCGCGGACCTGTACGACATCGTATCCGCAAGTGTGACGCTCAAGGCGTCCGGCACGGGCACGTTCGTCGGACTGTGCCCGTTCCACGACGAGAAGACCCCGAGCTTCAACGTGCGCCCGGCGCTCGGCGTATGGCACTGCTTCGGCTGCGGGCTCGGCGGCGACGTGTTCAAATTCGTCGAGCAGCAGGAGAACATCGACTTCCGCGAGGCCGTGGAACTGCTCGCCGACAAATACCACATCGAACTGCACTACGAGAATGGTCAGTCGACCGACAAGCCGGTCGGCTCGAAACGCGCCCGTCTGCTTGAGGCGAATGAGGAGGCGCAGCGCTTCTTCGTCTCACAAATCCTCACCAAGGAGGCGCTGCCCGCCCGCAAGCTGCTCGGCGGCCGCAACTTCAGCCAGGCTGATTGCGAACGCTTCGGCTGCGGATACGCGCCGCAAGGCTGGGACAATCTCGTGCGCCACCTGGCCGGCAAGGGCTTCACCCAGCAGGAGATGCTCGACGCCGGTCTTGCCCGGCAGGGCCAGCGCGGTATCTACGACTACTTCCGCGGGCGCGTCACCTGGCCGATCCGCGATTCGACCGGCCGCACGCTCGGCTTCGGCGCGCGCAAACTGTACGAGGACGACACGGTCAACGCAAAATACATCAACACGCCCGACACGGCCCTGTACCGCAAGACGCAGGTGCTGTACGGCATCGACATCGCCAAGGCCGCGATCGTCAAGAAACGCCAGGTCGTGATCGTCGAAGGCTACACGGACGTGATGGCCATGCACCTGGCCGGCATCGACACGGCCGTGGCGACCTGCGGCACCGCGTTCGGCGCGGAGCATGCGAAGATCGTGCGTCGTCTCATCGCCGACGATTCGCTCGGCGCGGTGCAATTGGTCGGCCCGCTCAAGGTTAACGGCCAATCGTTGAGCTCGCGCATCGTGTTCACGTTCGACGGCGATGCGGCCGGCCAGAAGGCCGCGCTGCACGCGTTCGGACTCGATGCGGCGTTCCTGTCGCAGACGTTCGTGGCCGTGGCCGACGACAACCTCGACCCGTGCGATCTGCGGATCGAACGCGGCAACGAGGCGGTGCGCTCTCTGATCGCCGGCGCGAAGCCGCTGTACGACTTCGTGATCGATGCGGTGGTCGACCGGTTCGACACGTCGTACGCGATGGGCCAGCTGGGTGCGGTGAAGGCCGCGGCCCCGCTGATCGCGCAGATCCGCGACCGTTCCCAGCGCGACGTGTACGCGCGCAAGGCGACCCGGCGCATCGGCATCGACCTGGACATCATGCAGCGTGAGGTGCGAGACGCGGTGCGCCGGCTGCACACGCGCGACGAGGACGCGTACGCGGCCAAACGCCGCAATGGTTCGTACGGTGGCGGCATGCCGGGGGAGAACGGCGAATTCGGCGGCGAGCCGGGCATGACGGGCGCCGGTTTCGCCGGGCGTGCGACGCCCGGGCAGAACCCGTATGCGAATCCGGCCGCGCGACGCTCTCTGGAACGACGCGACGCGAACGAGCAGACCTACTACCATGTCGACGATGCGGTGTTCATCTGCGAACAGCAGTTCATGGCCACGCTCATCCAGGTGCCGCGGGCGATCGATCCGACCATGTTCGCCTCGCTCACGCTGTCGAACTTCATGACGCCGGTGTTCCGCTCCCTGTTCCAGGCGATCGCCGCGGCCGGCGGCCTGCCGGCGGCCGACATGCCGCAGGGCCTATGGCTGCACAACCTCGCCAAGGCTGGCGGCCCGCTGCTCGAACCGGTGGTCAACGAACTGGCGGTGATGCCGCTGCCGTTGCCACCCAACGAGAACGATCTCAAGGCCGGCGACGCGGGCGCCCCCACGGCGGCACCGGCGAACGGCGCCGCCGCGCAACTGCGCCCGGCCACACCCGCCGAACAGCAGTATGCGGCCGAACTGACCGCGAAACTGCTCGACATGGGGTTCATGCGACGCATCGGCGCGGCCAAACGCCAGATGGCCGCCTTGCCGGACGGCGAGCAGAAGATCGCCATCCTCGGCCAGATCACCCAGATGGAAGCCGCTCGCAAGGACCTTGCCGCCCAGATCTTCGGCAACAACGTCGCCTGACGGTGTCGTGCGTGATGCGTGACCTGCAGGTGAACTTTGCCTACGCTGCGGTGACATCTTGGCGACCGGCATGGTGTGCGAGCGCTTACGGCCATAGGCTGAAAGCATGAAGCAGTGGCGTGATGACGGCAGAATCGAAATGGCCTCGGGCTCGCAGATGATGGCGGCGATGGAATCCGCGGCGGCCATCCCCGAGCCGTGGGAGGTGCCGGGCGCCATACCGGTGCCGCATCCGGTCCGCCGCCCGCTCGACGGGGCCCGGGAACGGCTGCGCAGACGGCTGGTGTCCGCGCGTCGTCTGCATCTGCGCGGCGAACGCGGCGCCACGGCAGAGAAACGCATGCGTCGTCCGTTCCCGTGGTGGACGTATGCGATCGCGTTCGTGCTGTTTTCGGTCGCCGCGGTGTCCATGCTGCAATGGAGCGTGATGGTCGCGCGCGGCCGCACCACGCCGTGGATGTTCTTCATCAAGATGTTCGGCATCGGCGCGGACGGGCGCGCGGTGCAGTCCGGCCAGTTCCAGTTCCTGCTCAACCTGCTCGTGATCGGCGTGATATATGCGGTGCTCATGCTCGCTGTCAACCGTTTCTGGATCGCCAGCGGGCTGTTCGTCACGATTATCGGCGTCATCGCCGTGCTTGAACGCATGAAGGTGCTGGTTCGCTCGGAAACGATCCGGCCAACCGACATCACGCTGATGGCCAGCGGCGGCGCGGGCGGCATGGGCGACACCGTCACCAACACGCCGACCGGTTCCGCCGAGGCGATCATCCAGATGACGGTCACGGTCGTGATCCTGCTCGCCGTCTGCGTCGTCGCGTACGTTTTCGACGGGCGCGGTTCGCTGATCGCCACTCCGCGCCGGTTCATCGGCCGCATCCGCCGCGGACTCGCCGCCGTGATCTGCGCCGCGATGCTTGTCGCGTTCGCCGCCGACCTCGGCACTACCGGCTCATGGGCGAACTCGTTCGCCGCAGGCTTCGGCGACAAGGCGAAACTGTGGGACTCCATCGAGGACGCGCAGTCGAACGGCGTCGCGGTCGGCTTCCTGCGTCTGACCCGTCCCAAGGTCATGGACCAGCCGGCCGGCTACAGCGAGGCGACCATGCGCAAGCTCGCGCAACGCTACTCGTCGCAGGCCGCCGCGATCAACCGCACGCGCACCACGAACCTCACCGACGGCACCGTTGTCATGATCCTGTCCGAATCGTTCTCCGACCCGACCCGAGTGCCCGGCATCTCGCTCAACCAGGATCCGATGCCGTACATCCGAGAACTCAAAAAGACCACCACATCCGGCCTGATGCTCTCGTCCGGCTACGGCGGCGGCACCGCGAACCTCGAGTTCCAGGCGCTCACCGGACTGAGCATGACCAACTTCGACGCGTCGCTGTCCAGCCCCTACCAGCAGCTCGTGCCGCAGATGAGCTGGTCGCCGTCGTTCAACCAGATCTGGAACGCGGCCGGCGACACCAGCCAGGCCGTCCACCCGTACAACCCCGCGCTGTACTCGCGCACCACGAACTATCGCAAGTTCGGATTCGCGAACTTCTACTCGCAGAACGATCCGCTCATCGCAGGCCACGCGAAACGACTCGACCGGTCGCACTACATCAGCGACGAAACATCGTACGACAGCGTGCTGAAACTCATCAAGGACGCGGCGAACGGCACGTCCGACGGTTCCGCGACCGGCACATCCGGCAACCAGTTCATCCAACTGGTCACCATGCAGAACCACATGGGCTACGAGAACTGGTACGACCACAACCAGTTCAAGGCCAGCTCCACCACCGGCACGCCGCTGTCAGCCGACGAACGCACGCACATCGACACGTACGCCAAGGGCATGAGCTACACCGACCAATACACCAAGGAGTTCCTCGCCAAGCTCGACGCGATGAACAAGCCGGTCACGGTGATCTTCTACGGCGACCACCTGCCGAGCATCTACAAGCACGCCAGCGCCGACGACCGCAACTCGATCCCGTTGCACGAGACCGATTACTTCATCTGGTCGAATAAGGCGGCACGCAAGGCGACGGGCGAGCCGGAGGCCGCGGGCAGGAAGAACGGCAATCATGCGGGCGGTGACGGTTCGAACACCGCGGAGAACGCGTACACGTCGCCGAACTACCTCATGGCGCAGACCGCCACGCACCTGAACGCGCGCGTCTCGCCGTACCTCGCGTTCCTGACGGCCATGCACCGTGCCGTGCCCGCGATGGAACCGCCCGTGGTCAACGTGACGCAGGGCTGGACTCGCATCCCCGAAGGAACGCCGCTCTACCTCGACGGCAGCGGCAAGCAGATCGACGTGAGCCGCGCGTCGGCCGCGACCAAACGGCTGCTCGACGACTACCGGCTCATCCAGTACGACATCACCGCCGGCAATGGCTACCTGCGCGGCCTCGGGTTCATGGACGTGCCGACGAAGTGATCGGCTGTCATGTTGCGTTAGTATAGTCGTCTTACGTTAAAAGTTTATTGACAAACGATAAATTCAGGAGGATACTGGAAGCGTACATGGACCACAATCGATGACAAGGAGGTCATCATGGCCACGAGATCCGCATCCGCAACCCGTCAACACACCAAGCAGGACGCATTGCTCGACCGCGCCGGCGGCGCGGCGGTCATCATCGCGCGCATCGCGGCGGTCGCCCTCGCGTTCTTCGCGCTCATCCAGCTCGTCATCACCGTCCTGTTCCTGATCGATGGACGCTCGTTCACGCCCGACGCCACATCGGACTACGCCGTGTCGATGGACGCCGGCATAGGCACCGCGACCATCACCGGGCATTTCCTCGACAGCGACATCCGACTCGTCGACTGGACAAACGACACGATCAACGCGCCGGCCGTCGTGCTCGTCAGCCTCGAACGCACGGCCATCCTCGTGCTGCTTGCGCTCGTGTTCGGCGAACTCGCCGCGTTGCTGGCGAACCTGCGCGACTGGCTGCGCGAGCGCGCGCGTTACGCCGATACCGACTCCGACACCCCGTCACCGTTCCGCACCGTGCCGATCGAACGGCTCGACCGCGTCGGCTGGTACCTCATCGCCGCGCCCGTCTCCGTTCTCGTCGTCTCGGGGCTCTGCGCACTGTTCGGCTGCGCGGTGTCCGTGACCGGCGGCGCATCCACGGCCGTCCTCATCATGCTCGGCGTCCTCTCGTTCATGTTCGCGCGGGTGTTCGGCTACGGCGTCGCACTGCAGAACGACGTCGACGGGCTGCTGTGAGCGTGTCGATGCATGTGATGAGGGGAGTGTGGCGATGAGCGGGCGGATCGTGCTTCGGCTCGACCGGATGATGGTCGAGCGTGGGCGATCGCTGAACTGGCTGGCCGATCAGGTGGGCATCACGAACGTGAACCTGTCGAAGATCAAGAACAACCGCGTCTCCGCCATCCGGTTCAGCACGCTCGCCGCGATCTGCGAGGCGCTCGACTGCCAGCCCGGCGACATCCTTGCATACGAGCCGGATGACGACGAGGCGTGACGGCGATGGGCATCAATCACGCGACGGCATAAGCGGGAGATTCGCCATCGCGTGACCAAGAGGGCGTGCCGGAGACAGCGGACGGCAATAGGTTGGTTTCCGCACGCCCGGCGAACGGCATCAGGGCCAGCGCCGCCGCGAATCCGGCGATCGCGTACAGGAACATCCACCGGTATGAGCCGGTCGCCTGCTGCACCAGGCCGAACAGCGTCGGACTGATCGCCGCGCCGGACGACGTGGCGAGATAGTAGTACGCGGTCATCGTGCCGGTATGCTCGGTGCCGCCCAGTTCGGTTGCCCACGGCAACGCGTTGACCAGCACCATCATCCACAGGATGCCGAACGCGAACGCCAGCCACGGCAGCAGTCCGGCCCGGCCGACCCACGGTATCGGCGCCAGCATCACCGTCGCCAATACCAGACCAGCGCCCATCGTCGCGCGCCGGCCGAACCGCGTGCCCAGCCATCCGGCCGGAATCGCGAACAGGATGCCGCTGACCGCGAACCAGACCAGTCCGCCGCTCGCCGCACCCGCATCCATGCCCAGATCATGCGTCGCATACAGCGTGAAATACGTTTCGATCGCGCTCGACCCCATCGTGTACAGGAACAGGATCAGCAGGATCAGTCCGAACCGCCGACGGTCGTCGCCGGCAAGAGCGAGTCGCGGCACCGCGGCGTCGCGGAACTCGCGCCAGCCGACGAACGGCAGGCGCGCCGGCTCATGCGGCTTCGTGCGGAATTCGGCAGGCTCGTGCACCAGGCGCGCCAACGCCGCGAGCGCGCCGACCATGATGAACGCGCCCGCCGCGAACGTGAGGGACATGCCGTAACGCCGGTACAGGAGACTGCCGCCGCCGAGCGCGAGCACGTTACCGATCGACCCCATGAAGTTGATGATGCCGTTCGCCGTGCTGCGCTGGCCGGGCGCGGTCACGTCGGGCATAAGCGCGACGATCGGCGCACGGCAGGTCGACATGAGCACCGCGTAGGCGACGACCGCGACGATCGTCAGCGGGGCGTTCGGCGCGGCGGCGATGAGCATCAGGCACACGGCCGCGGACGGGATGGCGAACAGGGCGAACGGGATGCGCCGGCCCCAACGGGTGCGCACCTTGTCGGACAGGATGCCGCACAACGGCTGGATGGTGAACCCGCACAGGTTGTCGATGCCCATGATGACGCCGACGATGGCGGTCGGGATGGCGAGCTCCTTGAGTTTGATCGGGACGAACGCGTTGTACATGGCCCATGCGGCGGCGATGGCGAGCATGCCGAACCCGATGGAGAACGTTTGGGAGAGGTTCAGGCGGGGAGATGTCATCCTGATCTTCATGATTCCAGTAGTAGACGCGTGAATCGTCGCCGCCGTTGACCGGGCGGTGTGTTGCGGTGAAGCGAAGGTGAATTCTTGTGCGCCGTGATGCCGGGCAGGGCTGCGCGGCCGGACCGGATTGGTCGGGTGCACAGCCATCGGATTGGTCTGATCCGAATTGGACTGGTCCATATGCGGGCAATGTGCGCATCTGATAATGGTCGCGTTGCCAATCGCACATACACGAACACGTTCCGGCCGTTTGCGACCGGCCGACCACAGGGGGACACCATGACGCAGAACCGCGCCGAACTCAACCGCAACCTCGCCCAAATGCTCAAGGGCGGCGTCATCATGGACGTGACCACGCCCGAACAGGCCAAGATCGCGCAGGACGCCGGCGCATGCGCCGTCATGGCGCTCGAACGCATCCCGGCCGACATCCGCGCCGCCGGCGGCGTCTCGCGCATGTCCGACCCGGCCATGATCAGGGGCATCCAGGCCGCCGTGTCCATCCCGGTCATGGCCAAGGTGCGCATCGGCCACATCGCCGAAGCGCGCATCCTGCAGGCCATCGACATCGACTACATCGACGAGTCCGAAGTCCTCTCGCCGGCCGACGACGTGTACCACATCGACAAGAACCAGTTCGACGTGCCGTTCGTGTGCGGCGCGAAGAACCTCGGCGAGGCGCTGCGCCGCATCGCCGAAGGCGCGGCCATGATCCGCACCAAGGGCGAACCCGGCACCGGCGACGTCATCCAGGCCGTGCGCCACATGCGCACCATGAACAAGCAGATCCACGAACTCGTCTCGCTGCGCGACGACGAGGTGTACGAGGCCGCCAAGCAGCTCGCCGTGCCGTACGACCTCGCCAAGTACGTGCACGACAACGGCCGCCTGCCCGTCGTCAACTTCGCGGCCGGCGGCGTCGCCACCCCGGCCGACGCGGCGCTCATGATGGAACTCGGCGCCGAAGGCGTGTTCGTCGGCTCCGGCATCTTCAAGTCCGGCGACCCGGCCAAGCGAGCCGCCGCCATCGTGCAGGCCACCGCGAACTGGCAGGACGCCGACCTGCTCGCCAAACTGTCCGAAAACCTCGGCGAGGCGATGGTCGGCATCAACGAGGACGAGATCCAGACCATCATGGCCGCCCGCGGCGAGTGACCCCGCGTCCGTTGCATTGACCCGATCGGAGGTTCGTTCATGGTCGTAGCCGTCCAATACATCTCCAAAGAGGAATCCGACGATGCCGAAACCGCGCAACACGGCGTGACCGGCATCCTCGCCGTGCAGGGCGCGTTCGCCGAACACGCGGCCGTGCTCGACAAACTCGGCGCACCGTGGCAACTGCTGCGCACTGCCAGCGACTTCGACACGTCGATCGACCGCGTCATCCTGCCCGGCGGCGAATCCACCACCCAGGGCAAGCTGCTGCATTCGACCGGCCTGTTCGAGCCGATCGCACGGCACATCGCCGCCGGCAAGCCGGTGTTCGGCACCTGCGCCGGCATGATCCTGCTCGCAAGCCGTCTTGACAACGATCCGAACGTGTATTTCGGCGCGCTCGACGCGACCGTCCGCCGCAACGCGTACGGCCGGCAGCTCGGCTCGTTCGCCGCCACCGCCGACTTCGGCCGGCCGGGCGACACGGACTATCTCGCGGATCTGCCGCTCGTGTTCATCCGCGGGCCGTACGTCGTTTCGGTCGGATCGCAGGCCGTCGTCAAGACCAGTGTCGACGAGCATCCGGTCGCGCTGCGGCAGGGCAACATCCTCGCCACCGCGTTCCACCCCGAACTCACCGACGACACGCGGCTGCACGAGCTGTTCCTCTCGCTGTGATTTGCGCCGATGTAGGGTAGCGAAGGAACGCGCCGACAGTCGAAACGGCGACAAATGGCAAACCTGAGCGGAGGCGATCGCATGCAGATACGGCTCGACCGGCACAGTCCGATGCCGATGTACCGGCAGCTTGCCGGCGAACTGCGCGAGCAGATCGTCTCCGGCGCGCTCGCCGAAGGCTACCGGCTGCCTCCCGAACGCGAACTCGCAACGCGGCTCGGCGTCAACCGGGCCACCGTTCTGCAGGCCTACCAGCAGCTCAAGGACGAAAGGCTGATCGCATCCAAGGTCGGCAAAGGCACATTCGTGCTGCCGGCTGTTCCCGTCCCTGTTCCTGCGTCATCGGCATTCGCCGCCGCACGGTCGTCACGACCGTACGCGACATTGTCGTCGACATCATCCGTCACCGCATCCGCTGCGTCATCGTCACCCGTGCCGTCCGCGGCCCCCGGCGATTCCCGCCCGCAGATCGTCACCATCCGCGACGTGCGCGCGCAGCTGCCCGTCGACCCCGAGCCAACCGTCATCCGGCCGCCATGGTCGGTGCTGTTCAGCGACTACTCCAACCGGTTCACCTACCACGACATCGCCGAAGCGGAACGTGCGCAACGCGGCGGCTCCGGCGGCGCCGGCACGATTGTCGACTTCGCCACCGGTTCGCCCAACCCGGCCGACATTCCCGACGACCTGCTGCGCGCGGTCAGCCTTGAAGCGTTCGCCTCGCACGACTTCGACGGCCAGCCCGAATCGCCGATCGAAGGCTTCGACGAACTGCGCGACCTGCTCGCCGACCACATGCGCACCCGCGGCGTGCACTGCAACGCGCGCAACGTGATGGTGCTCTCCGGATCCGAACAAGGCATCGACCTGATCGTGCGCGCGTTCGTCAACCCCGGCGACCGCGTGCTCGTCGAACAATCCACGTTCTTCCCCGCGCTGCAGGCGTTCCGCTCCGCCGACGCGCGCATCGTCGGCATGCCGATGGACGAACACGGCATGCGCACCGACCTGCTCGACGGCTACTGCGCGCGCTTCCATCCCAAACTCATCTACACCGTGCCCACGTTCCAGAATCCGACCGGCACCACGCTGCCGACCACGCGGCGGCGCGAACTCGTCGACGTGGCGCGGCGATACCAGTGCCTGATCATCGAGGACGACGCGTACGGGGAACTGTGGTACGGGAGCCCGGACGATCGGCCCGTGCCGCTTGCGGGCATGGAGAACGCGGGCTACGTGATGTACCTGTCGACGTTCTCGAAAACCGTGACCTCGGGACTGCGCACCGGATGGGTGGTGGCCGACCCGCACGTGATCGCGCGGCTGGCCGCACTGCGGCGCATGGTCGACCAGCATACGAGCACGTCGTCGCAGCGCATCTGCCTGGAACTGCTGCGGGAAGGTCGGATCGCCGCGCATGTGCGCGACCTGACCGCGGCGTACCGCGTGCGGAGGGACACGGCCGTGCACACGCTGGAACGGCATGCGCCGCGCGGCATGCGCTGGATCGTGCCCGAAGGCGGCTACTACGTGTGGGTTACGCTGCCGGACGGCGTGCGCGCGTTGGACCTGCTGGCGGACTGCCGGTCGCGCGGCGTCACGTTCATGCCGGGCGGCGTATTCGACGTGGACGAAACCGACGACACGCACATCCGGCTCAATTTCGTACGGCCCGATGGGACGGATATCGAACGAGGCGTGCACGTGATCTGCGAGGAGGCCGATAATCGTGTCCGGAATCGCGGTCGATAGACTGCGACGACAGGTTGCGATGACAGGCGAGACGATCTTGACAGTCTTGACGGCCACCGCATCGGGAAAGGGGGCCTATCATGGCGCAACAAGGAACCGTGCCGCTGGCGACCGTCGAATCGGCGGGCAGTGAAAGCGGCATCACGTTGATCATCCACGCCGGGGCGGGCGATCGGGGCAAACACCATACGCCGGAACGATCGGCGCAGGTGCAGGCCGATCTGCGGCGCGCGTTGGACGCCGGATACACGGTGCTGGAAGCGGGCGGCGCGGCCGAGGACGCGGTGGTCGCGGCCATTCACGTGATGGAGGACGCGCCCGAATTCAATGCGGGACGCGGCGCGGCGCTCACCAGCGACGGACTGGCGCGCATGGACGCATGCCTGATGGACGGCGACGGCGAAGTCGGGGCGGTCGCCGGCGTGGGCACGGTGAAGAACCCGATCGACGCGGCGCGGGCCGTCAAGAACCAGACCAAGCACGTATTGTTCGCCGACCCGACCGACGAGGAGATCGCCGCATGGGGCGTGGAAACCCGGCCGAACGAGTATTTCGTCACCGAAGCGCGGCGGCGCTCGCTGGCCGAGGCGCAGGCCGGCGGCGACGCATGGGCGAAACGGGCCGGCGAGGCCGGCGGCACCGAGGCGCAGGGCGGCGTGATCGGCGACGAGAAGCACGGCACGATCGGCGCGGTAGCGCGCGATGCGGCCGGGCGGATCGCCGCCGGCACCTCCACCGGCGGCATCACGAACCAGATGCACGGCCGCGTCGGCGACTCGCCGCTGCCCGGATGCGGCACGTTCGCCGACCAGCGCACCGTGGCCGTCTCGTGCACCGGCATCGGCGAGGCGTTCATCAAGGCGGTCGCGGCGCATCAGGTGGCCGACCGCGTGCGCTTTGCCGGAGAATCCGTGCATGACGCGGCCGTGGCCACGCTCGAGGAGGTCGCCGCGCATCACGGCGACGGCGGCATGATCGTGCTGCCCGCGACCGGCCGCGGCGTGGTGGCCTACAACAGCGAAATGATGAATTTCGGCTACCGTAGCGCCGCCGGAGAGCGCGTCAACGGGTGAAATGCGTCCGTCGGCGGGCGTTGCGGTATTGGCGGCGAGTCTGCGGAATCGCTCTGTGGCATCCAATTCGTAAACTCTGAGGCAGTTTTTGCTGTTGCTGAAGGTCTTTCTCCAAACCCTGAGGCGGCTACTCGGCGCTCTACCGTTGTCAATGCGTCGAAAACGGCCTTATGACCGAATTGTTCGAGACGATACTGCTTCAAGGTTTGGAGAAAGACCCATGCACAAATGGGAAACTGCCTCAAAGTTTGCGAAAGCCGTTGTTCATCAGATGAACAACGGCTTTCGTGGGAAAGATTGGAACGCTCAGGCGAGCTGAGCGAGCAGCGTCGGCAGTTCGGCCATCGTGTCGATGACGGCGTCGGCGCCGGCCTTGACGAACGCGTCACGCGCGTCGGCGCGGGCAGCGGCCTGATCGGCGGGGGAGAGCGCCTCGAACTCGCTTTGGCTCAACGCCATCTGCGAGCTGCCTTCCGTCACGCCGATCGTGAACACGCCGGCGTTCTTGCCCTCGCGGATGTCGGAGAGCGTGTCGCCCACTTTGGCGGCGCGGCGCACGTCGGTCACGCCGAGCCGTTCAAGGTTGCGGAACACCATGTATGGGTAGGGGCGGCCGAAACCGTTCGTGGAATCCGGGCTGAACCAGCAGTCCGGCGCATAGCCGTTCGCGGCCGCCTGCGGCACGACGATGTCCATCATCTTGTCGGTGTATCCGGTGGTCGAACCGATCTTGATGCCGGCCGCACGCAACTCGGCCACCGCATCCGTCACACCCGGCTTCGGATCGGCGAACTCGTTGAGAATGCTCAGCAGCTTCGGCTCGAAATGCGCGTACACGGCATCCACGTCCGCGTCGGTCGGCGCCGAACCGTGCTCGTCCTCCCACGCGCGGGCGATGCGGTCCATGTGCAGCATCGTGTTGATGTGGTCGTGCTTGAGCATGCCCATCGGCTTGCGTGTCTCCTCCATGGTCGGCGTCACTCCGAACTCCTTGAACGCCTCCTGAAACGCGCGCACCGGCGCGAAGCACCCATAGTCCACGGTGGTGCCGGCCCAATCAAAAATCACGGCCTCAAAACGATTGGTCATAATACTGTTCCTTACGAAGTAGATGGCAAATAACTCGAAATCCCGAGGTGTGGCGGAGCGGTATGCGTTGCCAGATCATAAGCAGCGCAGGCATGTGCTAAGCTGCGCGAGCACATGCCGGAGCGAAGCCGAGCGGCTTCGGAGCGTATCGGGCAACGCATACCGCCCCGCCACACCGTCACACCCGATGCGGTTGAACGGTATCTTCGTCTCAGGCGGTGAGCTTCACGCCGGCCGGGGCAGCGGCCTTGATCGGCTCGCCCGCGGCGTCCATCGCGGCGATCGCGGCCGGCACGGAATCCGAGCCGGTGGCCGCCTCGAGCAGCCCGCGCTCGCCCATGTACAGCGCCAGCAGCTCGGTCACCTTCTCGATGTCGTCGGCGTAGATCTCGCCGATGTTGCCCAGACGGAACGTCTCCTCGGTGGTGAGCTTGCCCGGGTAGATCGCGTAGCCGCGCTCCTTGATGAACTCGTACATGTCATGGAAGTCGAACTTCGTGCCGTCCGGGTACAGGAACGTGGTGATGATCGGACCCTGGTGCTCGGTAAGGAACACGCGGAAGCCGAGCGCCTTCATGCGCGCGATGAGCAGGTGGTTGTTGAGCGCGTAGCGGGCGGAGCGCACGGGGATGCCTCCTTCGGCGAACATCTCGTCGAGGGCCTTGGAGAACGCGAGCACCACGTGGGTCGGCGAGGTGTAACGCCACTTGCCGTTCGCCTTCTCGAGCGTGTTCCACTGGTCCCACAGGTCGAGCGAGAGCGAACGCGCCTTGCCCTTGGACGCCTCGAGCTTCGCCTTGTTGCAGATGATGAAGCTGAAGCCCGGCACGCCCTGGATGCACTTGTTCGCCGAGGAGACGAGGAAGTCGATGCCCCAGCCGGCGACCGGGATGTCCACGCCGCCGAACGAGCTCATCGCGTCGACCATGAACGTGCAGCCGTGCGCCTTGGCGACGGTCGCCACCGCAGCGATGTCGTTGAGCAGGCCGGACGTGGTCTCAGAGTGGATCATGGACACGTACGTGATCGTCGGATCGTTGCGCAGGTATTCGTCGACCTTCGCCTCGTCCGGGATGCGATCGTACGGTTCCGCGTACTGGACGTAGTTGATGCCGGCGTGCTCGCAGATCTTCACCTGACGGTCGCCGTACGCGCCGTTCGTGCACAGCAGCACCTTCTCGTCCTTGCCGATCACGGAGGTCAGCACGCTTTCCACGCCGAACGTGCCGGAGCCCTGCATGAGCACGGCGGTGTACTCGGACGGGTCGCAGTGCGCGAGCTCGAGCAGCTGGCGGCGGATCTTCTGCGTGATCTGCTGATAGTCCTCGTCCCACGTGCAGTGGTCGAAGAGCATCTCCTCCTTGACGGTGCGCGTGGTCGTCAGCGGGCCGGGAGTGAGGAGCTTGTATTCGTTTGCCATGATGATTGGTTCCTTTCCTGTTTCCGATTGCCGACTGTAGTCACTTGCGTAGTTCCTGTAATCTTCTACGTAGTTTTACGATTTCCGTCGGCGTGTTGTCTGTAGTTCTGTTGGTTGCGTAACCGTTTATTTGCCTTGCGCGATGCGCTTGCACTCGGCGGAGAAGTCCTGGTGCTGCTGGAGCAGGTCGACGGTCAGGGGCTTGGGGAACGTCTTGGAACGCTTGGATGCGTTGGTCGGGGCCTTCTCGCCCTGGTACAGCGGCGTCGGATATGTTTCGAGCAGTTCCTTACGGCCCTGGTCGATGATCACCGCGGCCATCTTCTGCGCCTTCGGGTTCGTCGCCTTGCCCTTGTCGAGCACTGCCACCGATTCGGTCAGCGAGTAGTTGCCCTCCTCGGGGTCGACGTAGTCGATCGGCAGGCCCTTCTTCTTGTCTGCGACGGCCTGATGGCGCAGGCCGAAGCCGATCGCCACCTCGCCCGAACGCACGGCCTTGAGCGGGCCGGAGCCGGACTGTTCGAGGTGCGGGCCGGCGTTGCGGTAGATCGCCGTGAGGATGGCCTTGCCCTCCTCGCCGGTGCCGTACGCGTCCGCGATGGCCTGGATCATCAGCCAGCCGGTCGACGAGCCTTCCATGTCGGGCACGGAGATCAGTCCCGCGTACTTCGGGTCGGCGAGGTCCTTGAAGCTCTTCGGCGCGTCCACGCCGGCCGCCTCAAGCGCCTTCGTGTTGACGATGATCGCACCCTCCTGGGCGGTGGTCGGGCGGCGGTAGTTCGGCGCCTTCGAGTTCTCGGACGTGCCTAGCAGCTGCGATTTCACGTCGGTCAGACGCGCGAACATGTGGTTGCGCTCCTGCGCCGAATCCACGTAGTAGGAGCTCATGGTGAGCATGTCGGCCTCGAGCGCCTTGCCTTCGGCGAGCATCTTGCCGCCCAGCTCGGAGGTGCCGAAGCTCTGGATGATGTACTGGTCCTTGAACCCGTTGTTGTCGAGCGCGTGCTGGAAGGCGACCACGGCCTCGTCGTCGGCGTTCGTGTAGATCACAACCTGCCCGTTGGCGGAGGCGGTGGAGGTCGCGCCGAACCCGAAGCTGACGAGCAGCACGGCGAGCACGGCCGACAGTCCCGCGGTGAATGCGTTGCGGGCGCGGCGGTTGCCGCTGGTCGGCAATGGGAAGTCCGGCGTGCCGTTCTCGGCGGCCTGCACCGCGGCGGTCAGCTTCGTGTCGGCGGCGACGGTGGACCGTGCGGCGGCGACCTGCGGCGTGCGCACGGTGGCGCGGGCCGCAGCGCGGGCGCGTTCGGCGGAACGGTCACGCGTGGCGAACGCGACCACGCCCTTGACGACGAGGTTCGTCACAAGGATGAGCAGCGAGAGCACGAACACGTCATCGAACTTGGCGATGTGCTGCAGCGCGGAGATCTTCGTAGTGATGACCTGCGTGCGGGCGCCGGTCAGGAACACGACCGCGGAGATCGTGACCATCGCGTTGACGAAGTAGTAGCCGAACACCTGCAGGATGGTCGGCAGCGCGTTCGGCGTGACCACGCGCACGATCGTCTTGATCCAGTTGTCGCCCATGAGCTTGGCGGTCGTCTCCCAGCCGGCGTTCATCTTCGAGAGCGAATCCTTGATCATCTGGTACGGGGTGGCGAAGTAGTGGATGATGTTCGCCGCGATCAGGATCCAGAACGTGTTCTGCAGGCCGGAGCCGGAGAACGCGAACAGGAACGCGATACCGAGCACCATGCCGGGCACGGTGTTGATGATCGCCGAGATCGCGTCGACCGAACGCTTCGCCCAGTTCGGCAGCTTGGAGCGCGAGGTCACCAGTCCGGCAGCATACGCGAACAGGCAGCCGATGATCGCGGTCATCACGGCCACGTACAGCGAGTTCGTGAACACCTGCGTGAGCTCGGGATCGGTGAACATGTTCGCGATGTGCGCGAACGTCGGCGCCGTGTTGAACGGCCATTCCGAGACGAACGGGATGAGCAGGATCACCGCGAACACCGACAGCGTGCACACGAGCACCACTACGGAGGCGATGGCGCACGCCCAGTCGCGGCGCGGCCCCTTCGGCAGGTCGACCTGGCTGATCTGCTTGTAGCGGATCGCGAAGCGTTCGAGCACGGTCATCAGGATGATCGAGATGATCGACGGGATCAGCATGAACACGGCGATCACGGCGCCGCGGTTGAAGTTCGGGATGGAACCGAGCATCTGGTTGAACAGCGTCATCGCGAGCACGTCGTATTCGCCGCCGACCGACGTCGGGATACCGTAGTCGGTGAACGCGAGGAAGAACGACTGGATGAACGCGACGGCCATCGTGCCGATCAGCGGGCGCAGCACCGTGTTGAGGAACGTGGTCAGGGGTTTGTCGCCCATGATGTGCGAGACGATGATGAACTTCTTGTCGACGAACTGGAAGCTGTTGTTGATCAGCAGGAAGCAGGTCGGCAGCGTGTAGATCACGTAGCCGAGCAGCAGGCCGTTGAACCCGTAGATGTCGAACAGCTGGTGGCCGCCGAGCAGGCGGGTGATCAGGCCCTGCTTGCCGAACGAGTAGATGATCGCGAAGCCGTACGTGATGGTCGGCAGCAGCATCGGCAGCTGGGAGAGCAGGCCGATGGCACGCTTGAATCCGCCGGGAAGGTTCGTGCAGTTGATCGTGTACGCGAGCAGGAACGCGAGCAGCACGGCCACGAGCGCGGACACGGACGACACGGCCAGCGAATTGGTGATCGACCGCGTGAACTCGGGACGCGAGAGCACGGCCGCATAGTTGGCGAGCGTCGCGGAACCGTCCGCCGTGGTGAACGACCTGACGATGACGAGCGCCATCGGCACGACGAGGAACGCGGCGAACGCGACGGCCACGATGACCAGCAGCGTCCACAGCTCGGTCTGCTTCGGGGCGCGCGGACGGCGTTCGTAGTTGACGATTTCGGGACGGATGTTGGGCAGCTGGTTGGCCGCCTGGATCGATTCGGCGGACATGTCAGGCCTCCTGCGCGCTCGTCGCGGCGGCGGGCTGCGCGGCGGCCGCGACCGTCGGCTCGTGCGCGTCGCCCTCGTTGAACAGCGTGTAGATGTTGTTGCGCTTGACCTCCAGCTGGTGCAGGATGAACTTGCGCACGAAGTCGGACGCGGGATGCTCGATGATGTTCTCCGGCGTGTCGTACTGCGCGATCTTGCCGTGGTTGATGATGAGCACGCGGTCGCTCATCGTGCACGCCTCCTCCGGGTCGTGCGTGACCATGATCGTCGTGAGCTTGTATTGCTCCACGATCTGCTTGATCTTCGCCTTGATCGACTCCTTGATCACGCCGTCCAATGCGCTCAGCGGTTCGTCGAGCAGCAGCAGTTTCGGCTTCATCACCAGCGTGCGGGCGAGCGCGACGCGCTGCTTCTGGCCACCCGACAGTTCGTCGATGCGCTTGCCCAGGTGTTCCTCGAGCCCGAGCAGCGAGATCAGCTCTTTGATCTCGGCCTGCGACGAGATGCCCGGGTTGTTCCTCAGGCCGTACGTGATGTTCTCGTAGGCGGTGAGGTTCGGGAACAGCGCGTAGTCCTGGAACACGATGTTGAACCCGCGCTTCTCCATCGGCACCTGCGTGAGATCCTCGCCGTTGTAGAGGATCTGGCCGCTGGTCGGATCGGTGATGCCGAGGATGATGTTGAGCAGCGTGGTCTTGCCGCCGCCGGAGGGCCCAAGGATCGACATGATCTGGCTGTCGCCCAGCGTCAGGCTGATGCCGTTGAGGACGTGGGTGTCCCCGAAGGATTTGGTGATGTTGTTCAGTTCGAGCATATTTCTCAACTTGCCTTCCGGCAGACTGCTCGTGGCGGCCTGCGCTTTCGATGCCGGCCGGATGCCGGCATCCCCGTTCGGTATTCAGTTATGTGCGACCGAACTTCATGCCGCAGTTTCCATGGTCGGGCACGAATCGGCGTTGCGGGGACGGTTGAGGGGAAAGCTCAATAAAAGGATGGTGAACAATGAGTAAAACTACGCCGCGTCGTTGTAGTTCCGTAGTTTTCACGGTTGACGAGTGGCGGTTTTCGCTTGCTGAGCATGCGCTCAGCAAGCGTTTTCTGCCACGCGAGATGGTGCGTGGCGGTTTTCGCTCACTGAAACGGTGTTCAGTGAGCGAAAACCGCCACGAGAGGCAGTATGACGAGGTGGCCGCGGTTATCCGTGGTCGAGACGGTCGCGGCGAACGCGGACGAGGCGCCGCGGACCGGCTCAGTCGCGGTATGCGCGGTCGGCGATGATCTTGCCGGAACGATCCAACTCGGTGGAGAACCGGCCGTAGTCGCTCAGGATCACGCCCATGTACAGCATGTCGACGATCGCCGTATGCGCCACGCGCGAGAAGATCGCATTGCCGTAGATCGTATGCTCCCCGCGGCCCGCGTACAGGCACACGTCCGCCCAACTGGCCAGGGGGGTGCCGGCCGCGTTGGTGACGGCGATCGTGTGCGCGCCCTGCGATTTCGCCAGCCGCAATGCCTTCACCGTATCGGACGACGAACCGGAATACGAGAACGCGATCGCGGTGTCGGTCGTCTCAAGATGGCCCGCGCCGATCTGCTGCAGGTAGGCGTCGGTATTCAGCCTGGCTTTCAAGCCGAGATAGCCGAGCTTGGTGAACAGATCGGTGGCCGGGACCAGCGAGTTCTCCACGCCGTAGATGTCGACCAGCGACGCGCCAGCGATCAGCGCGACCGCCTTGCGGAACGCCGATTGGTCCAACGATGCGGACAGGTCGTCCAGCAGCGTCTTCGCGCTGCTGACCGCCTTGAGCGGCACGGAGTCCAGATCGTCCCACGGGTTGAGATCGAACCCCTCCAGCGGGTCGAAGGTCACGCGGCGTTCGGCCTCTGGATGACGCAGCACGTAGCGCAGCTCGCGGTATCCGCCGAATCCGAGCTTGCGGGAGAACCGGATCACCGTCGGCTGACTGACCCGTGCCGCCTGCGCGAGCTGGCCGACGGTGAGCTCCGCCGCTTCGGCGATATGATCACGGACATACTGCGCCACCGCCCGTTCCGCCGGACGCAACGACGGGTACACGTGGTCGATGCGCTCGCGGATGCCGACCGAAGACTGCATGAACCATCTCCTTCACGCCTTGATTCGATTCGTGTCTCAGCTTATGCGACGCGAGTGTCCTCGCGCCCGTGGAAAGTTGGCCTCCAGGTGAACACGCATTGAACACTCGTTACCGCAGCGGCGGCGCGTCGGGCAGGTCCGCGATGCGACACCGTGTTTGGTTGTTTGATGGGTTGAGTGGCGACGCTGACGCTCGCACCATGCGTGGTGTTGTTTGAAAACCTACGCGTGGGAGCGGACGTGGCGTGTTAGCGCGTGCCTCGTCGGATGGCTCGT
>NZ_JAFEJR010000012.1:0-103770 GCF_018555335.1 Bifidobacterium sp. SO1
ATACCGCTCGCGGCGCGCCTCGCACATCAGGCTCCGGGTCGCGTACTTGACACCGTCGAACACCCACTTGCCCACCTGATCTCTCCTCTCGGATCATCAGGCGTTGCAACGATCACTGGAACCCGCCAGCATCGCCTCCATATCAGACAGCAGGATACGGTATTGGCTCCGGCGGAGACTTATGAGGAGAGCTGTTTTTCATGTACGTTTGCATTATGGGATGTCTTTGCCTCCCACACGATCAAAGCCTATAATGAAAAAGCAGTATAAAATAATCGTTTTCGCATTATAGGAGAGGATCCGGTTTGGAATGACAAGACTGATCAGACTGACAATGACCAACGTTCGCAATGTCAACCACGGGCGAATCACCTTCCACACGCTCCCGATCGGAGGCTGCGTGACTGGCATCTACGGTCAGAACGGATCAGGCAAAACCACCGCCATCGACGCGATCAGCATCCTCCAGACGCTCATGTCCGGACATTCCCTCGACTACGAGACGCAGGAGACGATCAACCCGGACCGACAACCACTCGAACTCGAAGCGACCTTCCACATCAATGACGAATACCTCTCATATCACGTCACGATCGGCCTCGACGACGGAACGCCTATGATCCTCGAGGAGGAAATCAAAACCGGTTCGACCGAAAAACGGCTGGGCCGGCCGATCATCTCATGGCACCCCAGCGACGATCTGACGCTCAACGTCAAACCCGGATATCTGTGGGATACGCTCGCCGACCATAGGAGACTGGAACAGCGACTCATGTTCGCCAACCGTGACGGACGCCTACAGCACCGGTCATTCGTCTTCTCACGGGAACTGACCCAAGGATTCGACCATGACCTCGAAACCGTCAGACGACGGCTCCCGTCACGAGCCGGAGAGGCGCTGGACTCGCATCCCAACCTGTTCTCCCTGCTCGCCGAACTGCGCCGGTATGCGGAACGGGACATCGCGATCCTGACCACCGGACGCGGCGGACAGGTCGCATTACATCGGCTTCCGATCGCCGTTGACGATCTCCAGGAAGGCGGATACGATGACCGACTGTACGAGGTCATGCGCGAAACCATCACCCTTCCACCAGAAAACGCGCGACGGCTCCACGCCCAGATCGACACGTTCAACATCATCCTTCCCGCGATCATCCCCGGACTCACTTTGGAACTGGCCGACAGGGGAGAGGATGATCTGGACGACGGCTCCACCGGCATCCGGGTAAGCCTCCGATCCCGACGCGGGAATGCGACGATACCGTTCCGCAAGGAATCCGAAGGCGTGCAGCGCATCGTATCCATGCTCACCTTCCTCATCCACGCGTACAATGATCCGGATGCGCTCATCGCCATCGACGAACTCGACACCGGCATCTACGAGCATCTGCTCGGCGTGCTCATCCGGGAATTCGCCTTGAACGCGCGCGGCCAGCTTGTGTTCACCGCGCACAATCTGCGCATCATGGAGACAGTGCCCCAGCCGTCCAGAATCGTCGTGCTTACCACGACCGATCCGAACCGACGATTCATGCCGTTCCGACACGTCGCCACGACCGGCAACGGACGCAACAGGTATCTGACCGCCATCGACCGCAATCTCGGCCCAGTGATCCTGTACGAGAAACCATCCGAGGCTCAGATAAGGGAAGCTTTGCTCATCGCCGGTCAATCCTTCGGATTTGCCTCAGCCTCCGATCCCAAGGCATAATGGGAGAAAGCTGATGGGAGGTGAGAGACATGGCAAGCGTGTTCGACGTGGCCGCCTATATTCTCGACAAACAGGGGACAATGACCACGATGAAATTGCAGAAGCTCGTTTACTATTCGAAGGCATGGCATCTCGCATGGACTGGCAACTCTCTGTTCCCGCAGAGAATTGAGGCGTGGGCGAATGGCCCGGTCTGCCCGGACCTGTATCAGGAGCATAAAGGCGAATTTCGTGTATCGCACCTCCCATCCGGCAAGGGGAATCCTGCGAATGTGACTGATGATGAAAAGGCCAGTATCGACTCTGTGCTGAATGCTTATGGCGACATGCAGCCATACGAACTCATTGACCAGACTCACTCAGAGGCTCCTTGGCGTGATGCTCGTAGAGGAGTTCCTGATGGAGCGAGAAGCCATAATGAGATCACCGATGCCGCCATGTATGACTTTTACAGTTATCCCGACGCGGATCGATGACATATGTCTGACCGTAGGGGCAAGAGAAGAGTTCGCAAACAGGAATCCTCTGATTCGAGACGAGTTATACGACAAACTTCGGCCGACCGGCGCGAACCGATGTTGATCAGACCGTCGTTCAACCGTGAGATGATACGTTTTCGTTTCGATTTGGTTGATTTCTCCGACTGGTGCATGCATGACATGACCAAACCGCAGCATAAACAAGTTCTAAAAAGACTTCAACACATCGAAGCCGAGACGCTGGAACAAGCTCGAGCAAACGATGATGTCGGTGACTATCCGGTGGAAGAACTAAAAGCCAAGAACTCTTCCGCCTATTCGAAGTATTTGAGGATCGTTCCTGATGCCGAATGTTTATGCAAGGTTGTCATTGGTAACTCGCAATCGGAGCGGATCTTCGGTTATAGGGAAGGCAATGTCATCCATATCATTTGGTATGACCCCAATCATGACGTATGGCCTGAGAACAAACGGAAACGATGATTTGGTCACCACTTACCATGATCGTTTTGGCTGTCTGCTCGATAATGTCCCGTATGAGCTGAAACGTACGGGTTGAAACCGTACTCAAGATCCCGCCGCCGCTCCTCCGACAGTCGGATATACAAGCGAATGCGATCAGAGAATGATAGCGAATGATCGCCGGCAGTTTTCATAGGCGGAAGGATTCCAAGTCTGGTCATCCCCCCATTCTAACTAAAAGGATGGGGTGCATTCCCTGACAACGACAAACCGCGACTTCGAAAATCAGCGCCCAACCGTTTCTTCCCGATTTTTTCAACCCGAAAACAATACGCTGAATCAGTCTCCTAGCGTGAATGGTGTTCAACAAACACATCTCATGTTAGGAGATCAGATATGGGGAAACCTTTCAGCACAGCATCCCCAAGGGATAAGGGAAGCGGCTGGTTGAAAAATCTCGGCAAACGTGCGGTGGCGTTGACTGCCGCCGTTGCCACTCTGGCTGCTGGTTTCGTGGGCGCGAGCGTCGCGCACGCGGAGCAGACGGATGGCGGCGCGATCGGCATGCCGGGTTATACGGCGAACAGTAGCTTCAGCGTGACGTTTCCGAACACCGTGAATTATCATGGCGCGTTCGGCATCGGCCCTGTCGCGACCGTGGATGGCCGGTACGCGTACTGTGTGGAGGCGGATACACTGTATACGGGCGTCGTCGGCACCTGGTCGGATCTGACCGACGATGACGCGAAGAAGGTCGCGTGGATCGCGAGCAACAACAACGGGAATCCTGATGATCTCACGCAGGCCGCGATCGCGTACCTCGTGCATATGAAGCTGGACCCGCAGGGCGCGACGTTCATGAACGCGTTCGCCACGGCCGGCCTGTCGAACGGCGACTGGAATCAGGTCGTCAACAAGGCCAACGAACTGTGGAACGACGCGAAGAACAACATGCCGAGTCAGGTGAACGCCTCCGTGGAATACACCACGGCGAAGCGTACCGGCAAGTTCAACCCCGGCATCATGAATGCGAACGGCGGCTGGGTAAGCGGCGTCGCATATACCGTCAAGATAAATGGTCCGGCTGTTTGGGATTCGAACGGGAGCGACACCTACTCTGGTGTGACCACCGGTTCCGAAGAGCATCTGGCATGGCATGCGACCGGCAGCGGCGAAGTGAAAGTCAACATCTCTTATCAAGACCTCAAGGCGGAGAGACTTAACAGCCCAAATCAGGATCTCCTTCGGTTCTCTGATCCTGAAACGGTCACCAACACCGCCTCGTTCAAGGTTGAGAATGCCTTCCAGCCGACGATCGCGAACACTCAGGTCACGTCCAAAGGCGTTGATGCGGGCGGCACCGTCGCCGATCAGGTGACATCCGGAGGCACGTCATGGCCGGCCGGCACCGAAGTCAAGGCGAAAGGCTACTACTATCACATCAACGGCTCCTTCACCCGGATCAGCCGAAACAACGACGAAAGCGCATCCTCATATCTGAACCGGGTCACCGCCCGATACGGCGCGCCGGTCGCGACCGCCAGCCTCACGTTCACCGGCAGCGGACAGACCAAGACCGCCACCGCGAAGAAGGCCGACGGCACCGACTACAAGACCAGCAACGACGGCGGAACCGGCAGCTGGGTGTGGGTCATCGACAAGAACGACCAGCCGGCCGCCACCATCGGCCAGATCGCCGGGGACGCGATCCACGAGATCGGCATCGCCAGCGAAACCAGCGTCATCATCACCCGCCCGAACCATGATTCCGTCGTACTCGAACAGCAGTCCGGCATGAACAAGGACATCATGGACACGATCACCATCGGCGGACTCCCCACCGACTACGGCAGCTTCAAAGGCGACAACGACTTCGGAGCCGACGCGAAGGCAAAGATCCGCGTCTGGTGGGCCGGCAGCGGCACCGGTGATCGCAAGCAGGACGAAGCCTACAAGCCGACCAGCACGGAGGAACCCAAGGCGGACGATCATCACAAGCTCCTCGGCGAATGGGAGGTGCCCGCAGGCAACGGCACGTACAAGGTCGGCGGCGGAGTGATCACCTTCCGCCAGAACAACACCGGCACAGCGAAGACCGTCGCCACCAACGTGAACATCAGCGCGAAGGATCGCACACGCACCGGCTACTACGTGTTCGTCTACGACTTCCCCGGCTCCGACCGCGCGCACGCGTTCAAGAGCGCGTACAACGACCCGTGGGAGCGCAGCTTCGTGTCGCAGGATGACACGCCCGTCGATCTCACGTCCAACGTGAGCAAGACCGAAGTCGCCCAAGGCGAGGAATTCTACGACGTCGCCCACATCAGCGGCACCGTCACCCGAGGTAGCTACGTGACCTTCACCGCCTATGACGCGGTCACCGGCAGCCCCAATACGGGAGCCGCGAAACTCGCCGACAACATCAGGGTCAACATCACGGACGCACAGGCCGACAACTCCAACGTCAAGGCGTTCGACGTGATCGGCCCCAAGGTCAAAACCAACACGATCGGCAACGTGTACTGGCAGGCCCGCCTCTACGACGCGAACGGCAACGAACTCGCATCCCACCATCTCGGCATCGAGAACGAAACCGTGATCGTACGCGGCGTAAGCGTGACCACCAAGGTGAGCGACAGCATCGTCTACCCCGGTGAGAAATTCCACGACACCGCGACCATCACCGGCAAGCTCCCCACCGGCGCATACGTCACCTTCGACGCATACGGCCCCGCCGACCGGTACACGACCGGCATGACCAAGCTCCTCAACGGCGCGAAGGTCACAATCCCCGCCGCGAAGACCGCGAACAGCCAGTGGAACACGAGCATCGACATCGACAGTCCCGACGTCACCGCGTCGAAGGCCGGCGACGTGTACTGGGTCGCGACCGTCCACAAGGCAGACGGCACCGTGCTCGCCACGCACGAACCGGGAGCCACCGGCGAAACCGTCCACGTCATGAAGCAGGGCATCACCACCCATGTGAGCCAGACCACCGTCGGACTGGGTGAGAAGTTCACCGACAAGGCCGACATCTCCGGCACCGTGCAGGCGGGCGACTATGTGCTGTTCCGCGCCTACAATCCGGTCGACGGCCAGCCCGACACGACTGCGGGACTCCTCCTCAAGGACACGAAGATCGTCCTGACCGCCGCGCAGGCCACCGCATCCAAGACCGGCATCGTGACCGTATCCAGCCCCGAAATCTCGACGGGCAAGGCGGGCCACGTGTACTGGCAGGCCGAACTCTACGCGAAGGACGGCACCCTGCTCGCCACGCATTCGCTCGGACTGCCCGAGGAGACCGTGACCGTCGTCCCGCCGTCGATCACCACGAACGTGAGCGACGTGAACGTCGGCATGGATGAGAAGTTCCACGACAGCGCGATCGTCACCGGCAAGGTCCTGAAGGGCAGCAGCGTGCGATTCACCGCATACAAGCCCGTCCAAGGCGCTCCCGACACCAAGGCCGGAGTGCTCTACACGGAAACCGTGAAGATCACCGACGCTCAGGCATCGAAGAGCGGCACGACCCCGTTCACCGTCAAATCCGGTGAAACGCACACCGGCACGCCCGGCAAGGTGTACTGGATGGCCGAACTCCTGAACCCAGACGGCACCGTCATCGCCAAGCATGATCTCGGCCTGCCGACGGAAACCGTCACCGTCCGCCCGCCGGTCATCACCACCCATGTGAGCAGCACCGACGTCGGCCTGGGACAGGAATTCTCGGATAAGGCCACCGTCACCGGCAAGGTGCTGGAAGGATCCAGCATCCGCTTCACCGCCTACAATCCGGTCGATTTGGATCCGGACACCAAGGCCGGCGTGCTCTACACGGAAACCGTGAAGGTCACCGCCGAACAGGCCAAGAACAGCGCCACCACGCCGTTCACCGTCGCCTCCAAGAAGACCAGCACCATGACCGTCGGCAACGTGTACTGGCTCGCCGAACTGTTGGATCCGAACGGCAAGGTCATCGCCAAGCATGACCTCGGCCTGCCCGAAGAGACCGTGCGCGTCACCCCGCCGAAGATCACCACGCAGGTCACCCGCACCACCGCCAAGCCCGGCGAGGAATTCGCCGACAAGGCCACTATCAGCGGCAAGGTCGAACGCGGAAGCTACGTCACGTTCACCGCATACAAGCCCGTCCCCGGAGACCCCGACACGACCGTCGGCAGACTGCTCGACAACGTGAAGGTCCCGATCGCGGACAAGGACGCGGACGCGAGCGCGAAGATCGACTTCACCGTCACCAGCCCCAAGACGAAGACCATGGAGTCTGGCGCAGTGTACTGGCAGGCGATCCTGTACGCGCCGAACGGCAAGGAGATCAGCCGGCATGATCTTGGCCTCCCGTCGGAGACCACGTTCATCCAGCCGGGCGGCATCGTCACGTCGACCGCACAGAAGCTCGGCGCGACCGGCGAACAATTGTACGATGAGATCACCGTGTACGATGAAACCGCTGCGGAGGAATCCACGGACGGCGTGGTGCATGAGGGTCAGGGCAACAGCAATCCGACCGGCGTGATCGGCCGTATCCCGCAGCATTCGACCGTCACCGTCGAAATGTACCGTCAAAGCACGGAGGACAACGGCGATCAGGGCATGTACAAGATCGCCGAGAAGACCGTCACCCTGGACACGAACAAGATGACCCCGATCAAAGCCGGCCAGACGGGCAACCGCCCGGGCAAGCTCACCGTCAAGGTCACCGACGAAAAGTTCAAGACCGACAAGGCGGGCATGATCTACTGGAAGACCACGCTCAAAACGTCCAACGGCGCGGTCCTGGACCAGCACATCTACGGCGAGTGGAACACGGATCACAAGACCGGCTACAAGTCGTACGAACGGACCCCCGTCCAGAAGTATTCGACCACCGTGTCGAAGAAATGGCTTTCCGACGCTGACTCCAAGTACGAGGACAACACGCTGCAGGTGTACGACGTGCTCCATCAGACCGCGTACGAGCCGTACAACGACTCGTACCGTGTCGGCAACACCGCCCAAACCCCGGACGGCGCGCGCATGCAGTTCGAAATCTGGAGCAAGGACGGCAAGAACAAGGGCAAGATGGTTCAGTCGTTCGACGCGACCGAACTCCCCAAGCTCAACCGTCTCGGCACCGGCAACAAGCCTGACGACCAGCATCCGGACGCCGGCGACGACACGCTCGACAACTATCAGAACGTGAAGTCGAAGACGTTCACCCTGCCGGCCGGATGGGACGCATCCAAGTACTACTATCGCGTCAAGATCACCGTCCCGACAACCACGCCCGGCACCGGCACGGACAGCACGGACAGGAACCGTGATGTCGTCTGGTACGGCGACTACGACGAGGAGGAGGCGTTCGACGTGATCCACGTGGACACGACCTCAACCGAAACCCTGTGGGTCGACGGCATGAACGTGAGCGACGAGATCACCCTGAAGGGCAACATCCCCGAAGGCATGCAGTACGAGGCCGAACTGTGGCGCACGTCCAAGGACGGCACTCCACGCGAGAACGCCGACAAGACGTACGACGACACGGATCATAACGGCATCGCCAGCGAGAAGGTCGCCACCACTGGCCGACAGGACGTGCCGGCGGAGGCGATCGGCGCACACCTGAACGGCGTGACCTTCCGCACGAAGACCCTCACCTCCCCGGGCGTCGGCTCCTACATCTGGCGTGTCAAGCTCTACTCCCCGGAGCAGCCGCACGACACCAAGAACGGGACCGGAACCGGCGGCGACACCAGCATGCCAGCCGAATCCGGCGTGATCACCGGAGCGATGATGGACAAGGCCGGAGCATCCCAGTACAAGGATGATCCGCAAGGCGGAGACCATTGGAAGCAGGCCAACGCGAAACAGCAGGGCGTCGGCGACGGCTACCCGGATCGCTGGCTTGTCTTCGACGGCAAGAACGTGGATTCGGAGAAATTCGAAGTCATCCGCATCGACACCGACGTGACCGGCACCAACAACATCCACACCTACAAGGATGAGGATTACGTTGACGTCACCCACGGCGCGGACGTGAACGACCATGCGACCATCACCGGATACATGCTCGCCGACTACAAGCTCGGATTCGAACTGTACAAGCAGGCCACCGGCGACAACCCGGAAGACGACCAGAAGATCGCGACCATCGACCCGGTGTCGTTGAAGGAAGCGCAGAAGGAACTCGACTCCGCACCCGCCCACATCACCGACCCCGGAGACTACTATTGGGTCACCGTGTTCACCAAGCCGGACGGAACCCCGTTCCAGCCCGACAACGTGAAGGAATCCCGTTCCGACAAGCGGGTGAAGAGCGAATCGTTCCACGCGATCCGCATCACCACCACAACCGCGAAGTGGACAAGCAAGGGCGGCGAAACCAAGGATGTCGCGCTGATCGAAGGCTGCCTGCCGCAGGACGCGATCGCGAACTTCGAACTCCACGACTACCAGTCGGGCGAGAAGGTCACGGAAACCGGCGAAGTCGAACTGTCCAAGCTTGGCTACAAGACCTGCACGGACGGCAACACCAGCCAGACCGTCGAAAGCCCGACCGTCACCGTGCCCGCAGCCCGCGACCACTACTTCGTCGAAGCGATCCGCTTCCCGAACGAGGACTGGGATCACGGGTTCCATCGCGGCAACGACCGTGTGAGCAACGAGTCCACGCGCAGCATCGAGGCGACCACCGAAACACTGGTCGAGGCGATGCTCGGCGACGCGGTGTCCGACTCCACCGACCTGGAGAACATCAAATACTCCAAGACGGACGGCAAGGACATTCGAGACGATCTGACCGGCCCGCTCACCGCAAGCTGGGAAGTGTGGAAGCAGAACGACGGGGACGAATCCCACGACGTGAAGATCACCACCCTCGCCGACGGCGATCAGGCGATCAAGCTCGAGGACGGTCAGACCATGATCGACAGCCCCGAATACAAGTTCCCGCAAACCGGCATCTTCTACTACCGCGTGGTCATCAGGGATGAGCAGGGCAACGTCATCAAGTACGGCGCGGCCCGCGAACCGTCCGAAACGATCCGCATCATCAAAGCCTGGTCAAAGACCGATGATGTGATCGAGGAAGGCGCGAAACTGGTCGATAAGGTCACCATCGAAGGCCCCGTCGCCGAAGGCACCATGATCAGCTGGGACATTCTGAACATGGACGGCACGGACGCTTCGAAGGACAAGCTCGTCGAACAGTGGAACACCCCCGAAAACGGCGCGTACGTGATCACCGCCAAGGACGCCGCCACCGCCTTGAAGGACGGCAAGGTCACCATCACCAGCCCGAAGGCATACGCCAAGGGCAAGGCCGGCGACCGACCCTACTTCGTGTTCAGCCTCACCAGCCCACGACGCGACGAGAAGACCGGCGAACCGGTCAAGCCCGTGAAGGACAAGAACGGCGTGTACACGACCGCGCACCTCATGTCGAACAGTCTGCTCCCGATCGACATGGACACGACGCCCGGCGGCGACAACACCACGGACGCCACCGACCCGGTGGAACCAGGCGACCCGACCGATCAGAACGACAAGTCCGATCAGGAAAAGGTCGACGGCGATGACGCGAAACCCCAGACGGATGCAACCCCGTTCTACACGGACGTGGCCCGCAACCCCGACGAGACCTCCAGCATCATCAAGATCACCACCACCGCCAACACGCATCAGGCCACTGTCGGCGACAAGATCCACGACACCGCCCACATCACCGGCTACGTGCCAGACGGATACTGCGTCAAGTTCGAATACTGGTCGCAGGACAACGGCAACGACGTGAACAGGGATCAGCTCGTCGAAACCACCGAATGCGCGAAGGTCCCTGCTGGGGCAACGAAGGTCAACTCGGCTGAAATCACCGCCAAGACGGAAGGTGACTTCTACTGGCGTGAACGCCTCATCCCAACCAAGGACAAGGACAAGCCGACCAAGGACGTGAATACCATCACGTACGGCAAGCCTCGCGTCCCGGATGAGACCGTACATGTGCAGCCGCTCGCCAAGACCGGTGTCACGCTCGGCGGCGCTATCGGACTGTTGGGCGTCATCGCAGCCACCGGTGCCGGCTGCACGCTCCTGTCCGACATGCTCCGTCGCCGTCAGACCCGGATGGCGCACGGCACCCACCGCGCATCCCGGTGACCGACTTGGCGTGTGGAGCCGGTTGTGCTGAGCCGACTCCACACGCGAGTCCATTAAGGATGCGGTGAATGGGGGCGGAAACTGATTCGAAAGAAAAGTTTCCGCCCCCATTCCTTTTTCTGATCTTTGCAGTCCGACAATCGAATAAGAAGTATCTTGATACAACCAAGGAAGGGTAGAGAACCTTATGGAGAGGAAACCGGCAACCGTGATCACTGCGGGAATGCTCGCCTTGATCACATCAATGACGATCACCGCAAGCTCATACGCCGAACAACCCACCGCAAACACCGCCACACGCGAAACAGTGATGGCCGCCAATACCCTGCCCGCCCCATCCGGCGCTTACATCACAGTCAACGGCGCGGTATTCAACAGCTTCGACCCGACTCAGGGTGGCACAACCATTAATGGCGCAGTCAATTCCGCTACATGGAATGTCAGCGGCAAGGTCGAACTGCATAACCTGCCCTCCGGATGGACGGTCACCACCGAAATGAGCGAACATCCCGTCAGCGGCAGACAGAGCGCGTTCTACGTGGTGGTCGGCAACGGATACAAATACCGGTGGTGGTTCACCGGAGCCACCGACATCACCCATACCGTTGACGAACTCCGCGACTTCACGCTCACCCATAACGGGAAACGCGTAACTGGAGTGGACACCACGAAGGACGTGACCATCCACGACGCGAGAATGGGTGACCTGTTCGGCTATGAGAACATGCCTACGGCGTGGAGCGTCACATCCGGGGAACTCGACGGAAACAGGGGACACTATTATCGAGTCCAACCGTTGAACGCCTCCACGCCGAAAGTCACGTACACATTCCTCTATGATGCGACGACCACCGATCCGAGCGCCGGTCTGGAGAACATCACCGCATGGCTTGACGACGGAAGTCCGGTCACGGGCTTTCAGCCTAAAAACAAGAGCGGGTATATCCCTTATGGTCATGATGTGACCTTATCGAATTTGCCTTCCGGTTGGACATATGAACGTGATACGAGCATCACCAATCCGGATCGTATGGGGTTCATCATTCACACGTCAACAGGCAGAACCATCGACATGATGTTCTACCGTTCGAATGACTACAAGTGGACGTATTCGCTCTCCCAACTGTCGAAACTGGTCGCTTTAACCGACACGGGGGCGAAGATCAACAATTTCGACTATCAGGGTGGAACATGGACCGTTCCGGCGAACACGACCCGCATCCAATTGGAAAACATTCCAAACGGGTGGAAAGTCACTCCCACCATTACTGACACCCAGTTGAAGTATGTGATCTCCAGTCCCGACGGAAAGATCAGCCGCACCTACCTGTTCAACAAGGAAACCCCGAAATACTCGCAGAATGATCTGAAGAACGTGACGGCCACGGCGAACGGTCGTCCCGTCAACGGATTCAATCCGACCATTTCGGGCGAATGGCCGGTATCGGAAGGTGCGACGGTTGCCTTGTCCGGTATTCCATCCGGTTGGACGAAACAGCATTTGGATGGAACCTTGCAATGGCGTATCGTCAGCCCAGACGGTTCCGTCGTAGTGACATGGCGGTTCATTGAAGTACACGAGTATTCGAAGAACGATTTGAAGAACGTGACCGCCGTCCTGCCTGACGGGTCCAAAGTGTCGGGTTTTGATCCGGTGAACGGTGGAACGTTCACGGTGCCGGCGGGTACGAAATCCGTGTCGTTGGAGAACATTCCCTCCGGATGGTCGAGCACGCCATTGGATTCTGGGATCGGTTTCAAAGTGTACGGCGGGGGATTGTCGGTCACTTACCGGTTCGAACCGGTCGTCCCGGTAACTCATACGGTCACGTTCGACCACGGGTATGACGGGAGGCGTGAGACGGTGACCGTCGCCGATGGCGGAACCGTCTCCTCGCGTACGCCATCCCGTGACGGGTACATGTTCCAAGGCTGGCTGTTGGACGGGAAGGCGTATGATTTCACCCGTCCGGTGACCACCGATCTGACGTTGACGGCCTCGTGGAAGCGTAATCCGATCGAATACACGGTCATGTTCGACACCGGACAAGGGTCCGCCGTTCCATCACAGAAGGTGTTGGAGGGGAATACGGTATCCAAGCCGGCTGATCCGGCGCGCGACGGGTACACGTTCAAAGGCTGGCAGATTGGGGGAGTCGCCTACGATTTCACCAAGCCGGTCACCGGAAACCTCACATTGACGGCCGTGTGGGAGGAGAATCTGCCACCCACTCCGGTCACGCATACGATCCGCTTCGACTCGGCGGGCGGCAGCACCGTTCCCGATCAGACGGTCGAGGATAAGGGCACCGTGCTCATCCCCTCCGCACCCACGCGCAAAGGGTACACGTTCACCGGCTGGCTGTTGAACGGGAAAGCATACGATTTCAACACCCCGGTCACCGGTGATCTCACGTTGACGGCCGGCTGGCGTGAGAATCCGCCCGTCGAACACACCGTCCTGTTCGACTACGCGCATGATAATCTCACCTCGAGCGTGACCGTCACCGACGGACAGTCCGTCACCCGACCGGCGACCCCGACCCGTGACGGGTTCACGTTCAAGGAATGGCAGTCAGGTGGCAAAACATATGATTTCACCACGCCGGTCACGGGGAACCTCACGTTGACAGCCGTGTGGGAGAAGCGGACGCCCGCCACGTATACGGTCACGTTCGACACCGTGGGCGGCAGTCACATCGCATCGCAGACCGTTACGGAAGGTGATACGATCGGGGTTCCCGCGAATCCGACGAAACCCGGCTACACGTTCACCGGCTGGCTGCTCGACGGCAAGACTTATAACCTGTCCACGCCCGTCACCCGGAGTATCATGCTGACGGCCGGCTGGAAGGAGAACGCGCCCGACTCGTACACGGTCACATTCGACCCGAACGGCGGAAGCACGTTGAAACCGGTGACGGTCAAAGCCGGAATGCCGATCACGAAGCCAACTGATCCGACACGTGAAGGTTACACGTTCACCGGCTGGCTGCTGGACGGTCAACCGTACGACTTCACGGCCCCGGTCACCCGGAACCTCACATTGACGGCCAAATGGGAGCCGGTCGCCGTGAAATCGTGGACGGTCACGTTCGACAGTATGGACGGGTCTACCCCGGCCACGACATTGGTGGAGAACGGTAAAACGGCTGTGAAACCGGCTGATCCGACGCGCAGCGGCTACACGTTCCAAGGCTGGCAGGCGAACGGCAGAACGTATGATTTCACTACTCCGGTCACCGGAAACCTCACGTTGACGGCCGTATGGGAGAAGAACGAAACCCCGAAGCCCGTCACGCATACGGTCACGTTCGACACTGCTGACGGGGCGAAACCATCAACGGTCAGTGTGGAGCAAGGCAAGACGGTCGCGAAACCGAAGGATCCGACCCGAGAAGGCTACACGTTCACCGGATGGCTGCTCGACGGTAAACCATACGATTTCACCAAGCCGGTTACAGGTGACCTGACGCTCACTGCAGGATGGTCGAAGACGGACACTCCGAAACCCGTCGCGCACACCGTCACGTTCAACGCGGCTGACGGTGGAAAGCCGACGACCGTCACCGTGGAGCAGGGCAAGACGGTCACGAAACCTGCCGACCCGACCCGCGACGGCTACAAGTTCACCGGATGGTTGCTGGATGGCAAACCCTATGATTTCACCAAGCCGATTACGGGCGATCTCACGTTGACGGCAGGATGGGAGCGGAACGCTGTCAAACAGCATACGGTCACTATCCAATACGGCAACGGCACCACGGACACCCTCATCAGTGTGAACGACGGTAGTACGTTGAAGGAACCAACTGCCCCGACACGTGACGGTTACACGTTCACCGGCTGGGTCGTCACCGGCAAACCATACGATTTCACCACTCCAATCACCTCCGATCTGACGATCACCGCCACATGGGAGCAGAACAAGACCACAATCCACACCGTGACCTTCGACCCGGCGAACGGCAGCCAGCCGACCATCCAGAAGATCACTAGTGGGAAACCAGTGGTCAAACCAGCCGATCCCACTCGAACCGGCTACCGGTTCACAGGATGGATGTTGAACGGTCAACCGTATGATTTCACCACGCCGGTCACCGGTGATCTGACGGTCACCGCCCAATGGAAGGCTGTCAACCCGGAGCCGACACCTGTGGTGAAGCATACCGTGACGTTGAATTACGGGCATGACGGTCTGACCTCAACCATGAGCGTCAATGACGGCGACCTGTTGAACGTGCCATCAACTCCCACCCGTAAGGGTTACAAGTTCACCGGTTGGCTGTTGAACGGGCAACCGTATGATACTGCGTTGCCGGTGTCTTCGGATGTCACGTTGACGGCCGGTTGGAAGCAGTTGGCTGGAGGCAAGGATTCGCCTAAGACGAATGATGTTGGCAGTCGGAAGGAGAATCCAACCAAGAAGGATAAGACCCAAACGGTGAAGCAGGACAAGACCCAAACCTTGTCGAACACCGGTTCCGGGATCATCTCGCAGATTCTCGCCTTGTTCTCACTGGCCGTCGCCGGCCTCATGGCGTTGATCGTGGGCAAACGCCGGAACAACGACTGACAGCCGGACACGGTTCGCATAGCTAGAGAGTGGCCTCATCCTTCTTTTCGTGGAGGATGAGGCCACTTGTTTTCCCCGCCTGACCGCGCGAAACGCGGAACCCTCGCGACACAAAATAAGTTATACTGGAAAAGTCCACATAACAAATGATCCCCAACGACAGGAGCACACTCCCTTGAGCGGAGAAATCACCACAACCATCACAGGCAACATCACCCGAGACATCCAAGAACTCAACACCGGAGGCTCATACGGCGCATCCTTCACCGTAGCCTCCACCAAACGACGCTGGAACAAACAAGCCGGCAACATGAGCGACGCAGGAACCGTCTTCATGAACTGCGTCGCATGGGGAGACCTCGCCCAACACATCATCCAAACCGTCAGCAAAGGCAACCGGGTCATCGTCACCGGTGAACTCGAACAACGCTCATACACCGACAAACAAGGCAACAACCGAAGCAGCATCCAACTCATCGTCCACGACCTCGGGCCAAGCCTCATGTGGGCCACCGCGCAAATCAACCGCATCCAAACCCCAAACAGCGGATTCGCTGGCAACCGACCCCAGAACGGCAATTTCACACCACAACAGAACGCGTATCAGACCCAACAGCAGTACAACAATTTTCAACAGGCGGATCAGTTCGGCCAACTGAACAGCGGCTACTCACAGCAAGCCATGCAACAGGGCCAGTCGGCAACCGACATTTGGGGACGTCCACAAAACCAACTCACCCAACCGGCACAAGCTGCGACACCCGTAACCACGACAGCTTCAACCCCTATGGGCAACGCTGAAGACAACGGATCCGAACCGGAATTCTGACCCACAGGTCGCTTTCATTCCTCACATCAAAATACAGGGCATGCCCCGGCGCATCGGGGAAGCAACGCTAACGGGCATACCCATATCGGTGGATCATCTGCAATGACCATCGTTTCACTAATCCGAAATGTTTTGGGACACGTCAGAGCCTCGGCAATCTAAAACCACTGGCATCGGCAGTTTGACGTGACCGTTCCCCCAAAGGAAAGACCATATGGGCGCAAGAGGTTTCGCGCAAGAAAACCTTGTCGGACAGAAATTCGGCAAATTGACCGTACTGAAGATGATTCCCGGCACTAAGACAAGCGAGGCATCCGTTTTATGCGAATGCGAGTGCGGGAAACTGATAACGGTAATCACAGGCAACTTGAAAGGAGGGAATACTCGAAGCTGCGGTTGCCTTGTCAAAGAAGCGAGGAACAAGGCCGATCGGGCACGACGAGACGGTACCGCTCCGAAAAGAACAACACATCGATACAAGTCGAAAGAACTCGTCGGCAAGAAAATTAACCATCTAACCATCCTTGCCATCGAAGGGAAAAACAAGCACAATCAGACAATGGTCAAATGCCGTTGTGACTGCGGTAACACCATCATTGTCAGAATGTCGTCCATCACAAACGGAAACACGCAAAGCTGTGGCTGTATGCGAGCCAAAGCTGCCAAGCAGACCCACGCCACGCATGGTGACTCTGGTAAGGATTCGGACAACAGACGCCTATACCAAATATGGAATAAGATGAACGTCCGCTGTTCCAATCCCAAAGCACAGTATTACTCTTCATACGGAGGCCGGGGAATTTCGGTATGCGACGAGTGGAAACAGTGGGAGCCGTTCAGAGATTGGGCATTAGACCACGGCTATACCGATGATCTGACCATCGACCGGATTAACAATGAGCACGACTACACTCCGGAAAACTGCCGGTGGGTAACTCCGATGGAGAACTCGAACAACAAGCGGAATAACCTCTATATCATGTATCAGGGCGAAATCAAAACCTGTGCGGAATGGAGCAGATTCTTTTCTCTTCCATATAAGAAGCTGTACGATGACGTCAGGAGTATGTTGGACAATGCCAGCATGACTCAAGAGCACCTCAATCCTATAGAACTGCCTCCGATGACCGGCGATTACGGATATCTGACCGTTATAGAGGATGCAGGTCGAGACGAAAAGGGCAATCGTCTGGTCCGTTGCAAATGCATCTGCGGCACCGTCAAGACGTATCGTCTGTCCACCTTGAAAAGCGGTCGTACGTTGAGCTGTGGTTGCATGAGACGTGTTCTCATGGCGCATCGGAAGGCCAAACATCTGGACAGTGTCCCGGAGTCTGAATTCCATAACTTGTACGGGGTTTGGAAGACTATGCGTCATCGGTATCGGGTTCGGGATAACTGCAAGACGGTTCCCTTTGATGTTTGTGATGAATGGTCGAATGATTGGTTGAGTTTCAAGGAATGGTCAGTGTCTCACGGCTATGAAGTTGGTAAAAAGCTCGTTCGGATCGACAACTCTAAAGGTTACGCTCCGGATAACTGTCTTTGGGTCGTAGAAGGCGCGCCGATATTCAGGTATGAGGGGGTCATCGTGTGAAGTCCCCCACTATTGAGGTTATCTCCGATAATGGATCTTATGTAGATTTATGTCAGAAAAGAAACAAGGAGTTGTGGAAACATGTCCCCCAATCCCAGCAACCGCAATGGTTTACCAAACCAACCCCGTTATCCGCGTCTCACCGCACGACAATGGAAAATGATCCTCTTCAGCGATGTCGAGAAGCCGAAACGGGAACAACCAAGGAGCGAACATTGGCGCAGACAATAAACATCTTCATGGACAACGAACTCATACAATGCCGGATACGCAAAGGCCAACACGTCGGCTTCACGTTCCTTCCAGCCGGCCGTCAAACCGCGCAAGGCCATGAACAGGTCATTGCGAAAGGTGAACTGGAAAACGAGACGGGTCGAGTCATCAACGTGACATGGATGACCCGAGGCGGCTTGTTCAAGAACAAGATCGTCACCAAGCACGCGCCGTTGCTTCGACGGATGAGCGGCGGCTCCTATCGTTTCGATGACATGATCGCATACCCGCGTTTTCTGGATTGAGGTTGAATTGGCATCGCATAAGGCTGCTCCCACTCGTGTTCAACTGCGTCGCCGTCGCGTGTTTCAACGGCGAATGTCGCTCACCTTGTTGGCGTCTTTGATGTTGACGGGGTGTGCCATGTCCTTGTTTCTTCCGTCCACGCAGCAGGCGTCCGCAACCCCGTTTGACTCGTCCACGGCGATCACCCGTTCCGCGTTGACCGCCTCGTCGGACAGTCAGGCCGCATCTCGAGACGCGCAACGTGAACCGTTGGTTCAATCGGATTCGAATGATGGTTCATGGGGTTCGTCCGATGAGGTGGACACTTCGAAGCTCACCTTGTTGAAGGCGTCGAATCCGGTGGTCAAATCGTTGATCAACGGCCGTGATCTTGGTCAGACGCCTGCTAAGTTCAATCCTGATCATACGACCGGCGATTCGGGTAACTCATACCCGTACGGTCAATGCACATGGTGGGCGTACAAGCGTAGAGCGGAACTCGGGTTGCCGACCGGTAGCCGGTTCGGCAACGCGCAGAATTGGCCTGCCAGTGCACGTAGCTTGGGGTATTGGGTTGATTCCACTCCCCGAGTCGGTGACGCGGTGGTGTTCAAAGCCGGCCAGTATGGTGCGGATGCGACGTATGGTCATGTCGGTGTGGTCGAGAAGGTTCACGCTGATGGGTCGATCACGATCAGCGAAGCGAATGTGAACGGTCAGGTCGGACCGTTCAGCCGTGATTTGGATAAGGATCAGGCGTCGCAGTTGGAGTACGTCCACTACTGATCTTCTGATCGAGAGGAACGGGGTTGTCGAGACGGATTTTGTTTTCTTCCGTCTCATGACAGCCCCGTTTTTCTTGTTAAAGTGGAACCGTTCACATAAACGGGATCTTATCGGATAGGAACCTCATGGAATCCTCGGAAAAACTCTTGCCGCCACCGCCTCCCACAAGCGGACGGAACATGATCCAACCGGTCAGCTTCCAACCGACTGTCAAACGGCAGTCCACCGCAGAAACCGGACGGAACACGTACGGGCAAGCGTACATGGAGTACGCGTACGAGGGTCATGAACCGTGGTTGTATGGGATTCTGGCCCTACTATCGGCAGTGTTCTGCCCTCCGGTAGGATTGGCGGTCAGCGTCGTCTGTTCGATCATCCTGCTCAAACGTCATGAGAACAGATCCCGTTCATTCCAGCTTACGGTCGGTGGTATTACCGTCAGCATACTCATCATCGCCATCGTGGCGGTGCTGTTCCTGCTGGCGTGTGGGCTGGTTCCCGCGTTGAACACTCTTGCCGGTTATACGAACCGTCTTATAGCCGGTTGAAAACCCATTAATTCTGGAAGAAGGAACGATCGATCATGTCCAATCCGACTCCGACGGTCAACGTCAACATCAACAGTGGCAGTCAGCCGCAGCAGCCATTCCAGCCGATGCAGCCGACTCCCCAACCTCAACCTCAGTATGCGGCTCATGGCGCGTTGAGCACGAAACGTGGCCTGCTCAAATACATTCTGTTGGGTTTGATCACGTTCGGCATCTACGATATTTGGCAGATGAGCGAGATCAGCACGACCATCAACCTGATCGCCACACGCCGCGACGGGAAGAAAACCATGCATTATTGTCTCATGTTCTTCCTCATCGGCTGGCTGACCCTCGGAATCGGCTGGCTCGTCTGGTATCACAAGCTGAGCGATCGCATCGGCACCGAACTGGCTTCTCGTCGGATCGGCTATTCGTTCGGTGCGGCTGATTTCTGGCTGTGGAACATACTGGGGTCGTTCATCATCGTCGGCCCGTTCGTTTACATGTACAAGCTATTGAAGGCGATGAACCTGCTGGCCGCCGACTACAATCAGCGCGGCTGAACTCGGAGAGAAGAGTCATAGGAGAGTTTCATCATGTCCAACAGTCAAATCAAACGTGCGACGGTCGCTTCACTCCTCGCAGTCGGCCTACTGGTCGCACCGTTCATCCAAACAGTGCAGGCGGATACGCCGGCTCGCGAGGATGCCGTGACCGTGTTGAAGACATTGACCGTCACCCCGAAGCAGACGGATGTTGCAGGCTATTCCCAGTCGAGTTTCAAATATCCGAAGAAACGTCCCGACTTGGGTTCGAAGGCCGACCAGTGGGATGCGATCTACCGGCGTGACTTCGATCCGAAAACCATCAAAATCGGCTCAGATGGTGATGTCCAGTACGGTGAGTTGAAGAACGACCCGTATTCCGGTCAGACGATCACCTACCACAAGGGTGACGGCAGTTCCGTGGACATCGAGCATGTGGTCGCCCGTAGTGAGGCGTGGGATTCCGGCGCGAGCGCATGGTCGCAGGAGCAGCGTGACGCGTTCGCGAACGACCCGTTGGAGCTGATAGCCGTGGACAGCAGCATGAACCGGTCGCATGGTGAGAAGGATGCAGCCGAATGGCTGCCGTCCAAAGGCAACGGTTTGTTCCCCAAGGGGAACCCGGCTTATGACTGCCTGTATGTGGCCCGTCAGATCGCCGTCAAGGCGAAGTACAAGCTGACCGTAGACAAGGCCGAACATGATGCTATGGCGAAGACGCTCGCCTCATGCCCCGGTCAGACCTTGCCGACCGAATCGGATGGCGCATACTGGACCAGTACCACCGGTACGGATGACGGATTGAAATCGGTGAAAGCCACGTTGAACGGCAAGCCGATCGAAGGATTCGACCCGACGAAGAGTGGTGGTTGGATCGTGGACGGTGACCCGCATCAGGTGCGTGTCAACATTCCGGCCGGTTGGACTCCGAACGTTGTGATCGAACCGGTCATGATGGGCGTCATTTTCCAACCCTATCAGCGGATCACTCTCACCAAAGGCGACAAATCCGTCACATGGTCATTCGCTCAACGCAACACGAGCACCGGATTGAAAGACGTGACCGTCACCGAGAACGGTCAGCCGATCAGCGGCCTGTCCGCATCACGCTACCTGTATCATGTGGATGATCCGGATATGCTGCTCCTGTCCAATCTGCCCGACAAGTGGCCCGCCGACTACAAGCGGACGGAAGGCAAAGTCACTTACCGGATCATGGACGAGCACAGGAAGCTCGTCGCCGGATGGACGTTCACCAGCAAGCCGGTGCATACGATCACCGTCAACGGATTCGACCAGCCGATGACCCTGTACGCCGAAGACGGGGAAACCGCGCACATGATCCCATCCGCCCCCACGCTCAAGGATCATGAGTTCGCCGGCTGGCAGTCGGATGGCAAACCGTTCGACCCGTTGCAGCCGATCCATTCCGATCTGACCATCACCGCCACATGGAAGCCCACGGCCTCCAACGGGAAGACGGATGATGATAAGACGAATACCGGCAAGACGGACGAGCCGACATCCACACCAACCGAAGACAATCAGAAGACCGATGCCAAGATTCAAGCCGAAACAGCGGATGGCAATGAACCCGTCCAACTGGTTCGAAAGCCGGTCGACCAGCCGTCCAAGATCGCATCAACCGGCAGCAGCATCGCGGCCGTCACTGTCAGTCTGCTCATGCTCGTCGCCGCCGGTATCGGCGTGATCCTCGTCCGCCGTCGGAACAGGAAGCATGAGGATGACACCATTGAGTAAACGCCTCCCCCTCATCGGACTCACCCTCATCCTGCTCACCGGACTTACAGCCGTCCCCGCATTAGCCGACACCAATGACGGGGACGGCATCGTCAGCAGCAGCCGCACCTTCCCCTCCGTCGGCAAGGTGCGCAAACTGCATTTGACCGAAAGCACTCACGTAGACAATACGGACGGTGATTGGGGCGGCATCGAAAAACTCAACGTGCCGAAAACCGAAAGCACGAAGGAAAAACAAGATCGGATCGCCAAGGAACAAGCCGCCAAAGCCCAAGCCGAAGCTGAAGCAGAGGCTCGAGCCGCAGCAGCCGAATCCATGCGGGAAACCCAAACCGAAGTCAGCCGATCCGACACCCGCACCAAGCTCACATCCAACCCCAATGGGGAAAAGATCGCCGCACTGGCAAGCCAATACGTCGGATACCCGTACGCGTACGGCGGCAACACGCCCGCCGGCTGGGACTGCAGCGGATTCGTCCAATACGTGTACTCCCAATTCGGACTCAGCATCCCCCACGCCTCATATTCGCAACTGTCCATCGGCAGTCCAGTCGGCTCATTGGCGGAGGCGCAGCCGGGTGACATCATCGCTAACGGTTCCCATTCCGGTATCTACTTGGGCAACGGATTGGTTGTGAACGCGTTGAACCCGTATCAGGGAACGCAGATCACCGGAATCGGCGTATACAACGGCGTGTATTCAATTCGCCGAATCATTTAACGAAAGGAGAACCAGCATGGACGATCAACAGTATGGTTCCGATCCACAAGCACAGACACCGATTCCGTCAGCAACGGAACCTGTCGGGAACAACAGTCAGCCGGCATCATCGTACGGACAATCGTCTACCAGATACGGTTACATGCAACAACCGACCACACCGTCCGAAGCACCGTCTCAACCGGTTCCGCCGATGAATAACGGCTATTCGCCGCGATCGGAATATCCACAGGCCGGCCAACCCTACGGGCAATCGCAACCGTATACAACTACAACTCAGAACAGCTACCAGCAGCAACCGTATACGAATACGGGCACGCAGTCACAGCAACCGTACTATGGGCCTCAGCAACCGTATACGCCGACCGGGCCGGCGCAATCACCATATCCCGGTTACGATCCTACTCAATCGGGATATCAGTACCAGCAGCCGACACAATCCCCAAACAGTCCATACGCGCAGTATGCTGCCCCGTACATGCCGCAACCTGTGCGGCTACCGCTATACAACTGTTCATTCAGTGACGCGATCAGCCGCTTCTTCACCGGCTACGTGCAGTTCAAAGGTCGAGCGAGCCGAAGCGAATTCTGGTACGCGTACCTGTTCGTCACGCTCATCTCATTGACGACATGTTGGATACCGTTCATCTCAGTACTCTGGCAGTTGGCGATTCTCGTGCCGACCATTTCGATCAGCGTCCGTCGCTTGCATGATGCGAACATGTCGGGCATATGGTACGCCGCATATTACGGCGTCGGCTTGGTCGCCATGATCCCCACCATGATCGGCTTGTTCGGGTTCGTCGGCAACATGATCTCCTACGATGGTGCCGTGTTCTCGAATTCCGGCTTGTATCTCATGTTGATGACGATCGGCGGTCTGATCGTCATAGCCGATTTCATCGTGTGGATTTGGATGATGACCCGCCCATCCGATCCGAATGGTATACGCTGGGATCACTGACGGAAAGGAGACGCATCATGATGCCGATGCCGCAACCACCGTATCCGAATCAACCGCCCATGCCCATGCAGCCGATGCCGATACCGGAACCATTGCCTCCGAAACGACCGAACGACATGAGCCGGGGTTTCGCCACGGCAGGTATCATTCTCGCTGTGATCGCCGCGTTCTTCGCACTCATCCCCTTGTGGGATAGGGTGAGCGTGTTCGGCGTGATCGGACTCGCATTGGATGTGATCGCCGCCTGCAGTCTGTTCTCCGACGAGAATAGGACGCCAGTATGGGTTGGCGTGATCACGGTCGCCGCAGTCTTGTGTGTCGCTTCGATTCTCGTCGTCGCATTGACTTGATCTTTTACAGTTTGGCCGGCGGAAACCTTGGAAACTCCTCGGGTTCTGCCGGCCAAACCGTATCCGCGCTCCGGTAGTTGTCAGATTGCTTCGATTCCAAGCAATGATCGTCTCCTTTGCTGGATGTTTTTCGACGGATCGGACACCGGAGTTGTCGTAAGCATCCAAAACAACCGGACAATTAGAAAACCATTGGAATCCCAACGATCCTCACCATTGTTTCGCTTGCGACCATCCTACGTCGTCAAGTCGCATGAGCGTGAACTGACCGCAATCGGATGGATCATCCAAATCGCCCCACTGCCAGCCGTACTTGTAGGCGATCAGGCGTGCCTCATACACGCCGTCGTCCCGTCGGATCTGCCGCCAGATGTTCCCGTCCTTGTCGCGGAACAGGCCGGGACGGTACATGTCGTCCGAAACAACGTCGGTCGCCAGCAAGGCGAGCGGCGTGAACGGCGTCGAATCCTCCGGCCGCCAGTCGCGGATGACGAACGTGTCGCCGTCCTCCGTATCCAGTGATCGTGCGAGCAGTCCGTCTCGCACGTCATACCATGCGAGCCATGTGCCGCCGTCCACGTCACGCCACAGGCCGGGCGTATCGGGAAGCCGTCGATCCAACAATCTCTGTGCGACCTGCCGGTCATGAGCTTCCAGCCATTCACGCCACAACTTGCTTGCATCCTGCAACGCCGGGTCGGCGACGAGCGAATAGCGTTCATCCACACCATCGCAGAAGAACATTCTCGCCTGATTATCATCCATCATCGTTGATCCTCTCCTTCTATGACAAGTTGTTTCATCGCCGCGCCGATCTGAGACTGCGCCGAAAGCAGCAAATCCGCTCGAGTCAACGGGTCGGCCGTCTCCAGTGTGAGATTCAGCGCATCCAACGCCGTACGGACGGCCGTATCGAACGCATACCTGTCAGATGATCTGCTCATGTTTAATTTTCCCCTTGACTGGCTCGTAGTCGAGCCGGATAAGCGCATCCGTCAGATCGAACGCATCATCATCCCCTGTGACGGGTCGCTCGCCATCTGCCGTGTAGAGACGGCCATGCTTCCACATGACGGTTTCGATTCCTTCATAGGGTGGTGTGAGATCGGCGCATTCGTCCACGCCGTTGCTGTAGGTGACGGCGGTGCCGTGAGCGCGTTCGTGCAGATACAACTCTCGCGACGGGCTGACGGCGAAGTCGAACAATCCCATCCACTCGCCCGTATTCGTATGCAAAGCGGGCAATCCGGTCGTCGGCTCGACCTCGACGGTGAACGGAATGCTCCGCATCGAATCCATGACCGAATACGTGACGGCGAACCCCTTGTCGCCGATGCGCGGCGAATCGGGACCATACCCGTCGTCCGTCCGATCCGCGTAATGGAACCGGTTCAGATACTCGTGCTGGAACTTCTCCTCTTCGACGGTCATGATTCATCCTCCTTGCCGAACACTTGGGCGAATGCGTCCGCGCCGCCACGCGACGCCAGCAATCGTTCGATCGCCCGGCCCGCCCGCATGTAATCCAACGTGATGTCAACCAGCGGGCGAACAGTCAAACCGATCGCGATACCACGCAGCAGCCACACCCACCATGATGCGGGACAAAGAAACAGGAAGAGAATCAGACCGCCGCCCAGCAATATGGTGACTGCCAACCGTTTCAATGCGAGCACGCTATCTTTGAGCGCTCTGATCATTTGTTCGCCGTCAGCATCCATCATCCGTCTCCTTCGATTCGTCCCGGTCGATGGCGATATGATCCTTGGCGAATCGGATGATCTGATTCGCGAGCCGATCCCGCCATGAAAGCAGATCATCCTCCGGCTCATGTCGCACGCCGGGCGCGTTCTCCATCAGTCGGATCATCAGTCGACATTCCAGCAGCGGAATGCCGATCAGGAACGCCCACGACCATGGCGTACCAGCCCAGTCGGCCAGTCTCGCCAGCAGCCACCACCCGAAGACCAGTCCGCCGGCCATGAGAATGCCGAGCGTGTGAAGTACCAGCTCCACGCCCGTCGTATCATCCTCCACGATGTTGATCAGCCAGAGGAACGCGAACATCACGAGGAACAGCAACGGTCCGCCGGTGATCGAACACAACAGGATCAACGGCAGCCCATGCCCGTAATCGGCCAGCCATACGCCGATCGGATGGCGGAAACAAAACAGCACCGGCAGTATGACGGCGAGCGCCAGTACGGTCAGGCAGATGATGCGGATGCGTCGGGTGGTGTGGCTCATGCCGGATATCCCATCATGTCGTCAACCGTGTGGGCGGCCTGACCGCAGGCGTCATCCAGTCGGCCGATCAGCCGGTCGTACGCCTCCAGCGTCTCCTTGTGTTGTGGGCAGTCCCAGCAGGAGGCGTATTTCTGTCGTGACTGTTTGAGCAGGTCGAGTGCGTTCTGCAAGGTCTGTCGTCTGACGATCGCGTTCTCCAAACAGGTCGCCTCCGAGCATTCCGTGAACAGGCGCTCACAGTCCGTTGGATTGAGGAGTTGTTCGGCCTGCGGACGGGTGAGGATGATGCTCCGCTTCGAATCCATGATGGATTCCTCCTTGTCTCTTTTGATTTCCCGTGCCGTGCCGATGACTCCCTCCGGTTTGCCGTCCGGCCTGTCGTCGGTTGGATCGTCGTTGAGTATGGCGACGGTCAACAGGGTGCCGCTTACCGCGAATCCCAAACATCCGAGTACGGCTATGATCCAGCCGATGATCGGCATGTATGCGGCCAACGGTGCGATCATTGGTTTCGTGCGCATGACGAATACGCCGAGAAAGGCGATCATGAGACAGGCGATGAACGTTCTCCGCGTGATGGCGATCGGAATGCGAATGCCCTTTGTCCTGTCAGTCATGATTCCTCCGTTTCCTTGAGTTCCCGTTCCAATCGTTCCTTCTTCTGTCGTGCGTCCCGGTAGTCTTCCGCGACCTGTTTGAGTGAGGTGAGCGCTTGGAGGTTCAGATCGAGATCGTGGCCGGCGTGAAGAAGGTCTCGGCGTCGCCTCCCGTACTCGTCGCGCAACTGTCCGCACCGCTGGTTCGCTTCGGCCAGCTTCTCGTATAGGAGCCGCCGATGCAGGGCACGCTTCTCCCCCGGCTCCAACGGCGTATCCTGCCGTTCGCTGATGCTCGCCACCAGCAGCTCGCAGTCCTCCGCCCGGCCGAGCAATGTCAGTTCAAGGGAGTCGATTTCGTCCATCAGCTCCCAGTCGCGGCCGATCGTCCGATCCGGTTCCACCGGCAGTTCGGATACGATGCCCGTCTCGTTTCCGATCTCTTCAACCGTCCGGTCGAAACGGTCGATCTCATTGGAACGAATCGTCGCCAGACGACGATGCAGGTCACGCGACAGGCGCGCGTACTCGCGTAATACGGGCACCAGCTCCGCACGCGCCTCCGCATCCAACCGGTATCGTTCGCCCATAAGCCGATCCAGTTCCCGCAGCAACTCCGCCTGCGGGTCCGTTTCCGGCACGCCGTCAAGATCAATCATCACCGTCAGACTCCCCCCGTCAGCGTGCGCTCGCCGTTCATGATCCGAATGGCATCCGTCTCGGATCGTTCGTACTGGTAGATGCGAATCTGATTGCGCGTCCGATACAGCACGCAGTTCCCGTTTTCGCATGAGAACACCCACGTGCCCGGCGTCGGCGTGGGCTTCGACCGACCAAGCAGCCGGCTCCCACAGAACGGGCAAGGACGCAAGCCGGGGATCGGCAGCGGTTTCGACGTGAACAGTTTCAACGGTTCGCCTCCTTGAGCAGGGTGCCGTCCGGGCCGGCGAGACCGACCTTGCTACCGTCGATAACGAACTCGCCGTGCTCCAGTCGGTTGTCTTTCATCCAACGTGCCTTCATTCCATCGGCGGGCAGCTCGTAATAGGGACAGTCGTTCTCACAGGTAAGAGTGAGATGCGTGATGCCGAACGTCTTTTCCGTCCGTTCAGTGAATGTACCGGACGACTCACGAACCGATTCCACCTCATCCCAAACCTTGCCTCCCTGAAACGCGGCAAGCACTCCCGCCAGAATGAGCGTCACGCCGACAACGCCTGATACGACGGTTCGAACCATCGCACTCAATTTTCTCGGGATCGACGGCGGTTGAAGAATCATCACTCCACCGCCAAAACAGAATACGACCGCGAACACGCCCCACAGAACCAGTTTCAGATTCACGATAACCGGCGATCCAAGCGCTTCCAGCCACGGCGAATAGTCGACCATCATTCCGCCTCCTTCAGCAGGGTGCCGTCAGGTCCGGCGAGTCCGACCCTGTTGCCTTCGATGATGAATCGTCCGTGTTCGAGCCGATTCCCGCGTATCCAACTGGCCGTATCCCTGTCATCGGGCAGCTTGTAGTCGGGGCAATCCCAGTCGCAGACAAGACGCGTGATGCCGAATGTTCTCTCCGTCTGCTCCACGAACGTGGTCCTATCGGGATCATGGGAATAATCCCACATGCCGATGCTTATCATCGCCAATCCGACGAAAAAAATCAAAAGCCTCATGGTGATCGACCGGATCATTGATCTTCGAACCTTATCATCCCCGTCATCCGACGATTCCGATCCGCAGCCGGCCTGTACAACCGGTTGGGTCGTGAGCATTATCAACATCACGATGCCGACAATGATCACGATCCAACCGGTCAGATAGATGACGGCTACGGCCGGAACGGGATCCCACCGGCGGACCTCCTCCAGCCAAGACGAATAGTCAACCATCATTTCGCTTCCTTTAACAGTGTTCCGTCCGGACCGGCGAGTCCGACTTTGCTGCCGTCGATGACGAACTCGCCATGCTCCACACGATTGTCTTTGATCCAGCGCGCCTTCATCCCATCATCGGGCAGCCTTTATGAGGGACATTCTCCGTCGCATGAGAGAGACCTGACATCGAACGCCTTCTCCGTCTGCTCGACGAACGTGATGGACGATCCGTCTCTCATGGCTTGCGTCGCGGGTATGGCTCCGAACAGCATGAGCAGCACGCCGACCAATGTGAGCAGCGCTCCCGCAACGCCTAACCAGACAGGGGCATCCCTGTTAATCATCGTCGCTTTCAGCGTCGAGACCGCGTGCACGACCAACGCGCCGCCGATCAAACATGCCGATACCCCAAGCAGGAGCCACAGGAAAATAGCGTCCACTGGAAACTCAACCGATTCCAGCCATGCCGAATAGTCAACCATCATAAGTGAAACCTCGTTCCATTCTCCGGGGTGAATGCGATGATCCGATCCGAATCCGGGTCTACGATCGCCGGACCGGTCAGAGTCGCACCACTCTTATAGGCGACTCTCAACCAATGTCCTTCGGTCTGTTCCCTGCTGATCCATGTCATAGCAGCTCCTTTTCTTCCTGCTCCCTGTCCAATCCGACGAGTTCACGCAAATACTTCAACGTGTCGATCGCATACCGGGTCTCCCGGTCGATCGCCTCCACCGGCGCGCTCGCCGTCAACGCCCGGTCGAGACGTGCAAGCCCGTGGTCGAGCTGCGTGCCTCGGCTGGTCAATGTGATCTGGTCGAATCCGTGCGCGTTGAGGATGCCGACGAGCCGGTCGTATGCTTCAGCCCGATCCTCCATCGCCCGTCGGTGCGACGGCTCCTGCAAGCGTTCCAGTTCGGTGATGCGTCGTGCCATCTTCGAACCCAGAGCCTCGCCGATGTTCTTCAACGCGGTCTTCTCCTCGACATACTGTCGCGCCGACTCGTAACGTCCGTATCGGCCGGCGGGCACATCCGCTCGGGTCAGACGGCGCAATAACTGCTGTTCGACCTGTCGCGTATCCCCGTTGGATGGTTCCGGTTTGCGCCGATACCTTAATCGTGGCCGGCCTGGTTTCGCATGCGGGTCATACCAGAGTAGTCCGATTCCGTCGGGCAGTTCATCCCGGTCGATCATGCGAGCCGGACAGACAAGCGTCATGTCATCAACGTAGTTCCGGTAGAGCGTGTACTTGGCGTCGCGGAGGAAATCACTGCGGCTGACCTTGATCTCGAAGCCGCTGATCCACATGCGCCTGTACGACCATTCCAGTCCTACCCCATCCAAGCGGAGCAGACCATGCGGATCATCGACTTCGATCTGCGGTAGGAAACCGCTACCCGTCCGCCTGTACCGGTCGGCAAGCGCGGCTTCAATGTCAACGGCGGTGACTTTGGGTTTGGTTGGCATGATGTTCGAATCCTTTATATTGGAGCAAAGTCTGTTCGATTTTTGCTTTGGCGTCGGGATCGTTGGCTGGAATCTTCGTTTGCTTGCCGTGGATGTATGCCAGAGCGCTGATGCCGTCGATGCCGGTTTCGAAGATGATCTCATTGTCCTTATCCTGTCGCAGATGGTATTCGATCGTCCCGTAGCCGGTCGGATACATCGCCATGTCGGTGAAATCCACGCCGGACTTCTTCAAGATTGCGAGCAGATCATAGCCGCTGAGAACCGCTTCCCTGACGGGAGCGTACGAGTCCGCACCGTCGTAGCCGTCCTTTAACGTCGATAATTCTCGGAGATCGTCTTCGAACGAGAGGACGGTGATTTGCAGTCGTTCCCACTCCCTTGTGCCCTTGAGTTTGCCGATCATCGTCGAACACTCCCTATACTGGGGCGAATTCTCTCCATACCGGTCGGCGATATCACGGAGCCGCCGGTCGAAACCGACTTCATGCCCGGTCGAATCGACACTCATGTCGGCGATGTTCAACAACACGCCGAGCGAATCAGTCAATCCTTGCGGCGTGCCATGCCGGGCGACCGTCGTTGCGTGACGGTATCCCTGTGATTCCAGCAGTTCGCCGCCGATTTTCGCGTGGGTTCGATTGTCGCCTGTCAGGTAGCCGAAGTCATGCAGCCATCCGCACAATGCGGCCTCGTATGGGTCCAATCCCAAGTGCCTCGCATGTTTGAACATGTACAAGGCGACGCCGCGCATATGCAGGGCGCGGGATTCGGTCAACCCGGCACTATTGATCATCTCGTTCACTCATCTTCCCTTAAAAACTTGCTGAACCATGCGCCGGCGAACAGTGATCGGAACTCGGCCCGATGCCTACGGAACCGGTAGTCATCAGGCGACCGATAGTCGACCAGTAGGGCGGGGATGCCGGTGGCTGGCTCACGGCTGACTCGCATGGGGAACCAGCCGCCGTCGGAGCCGTCGCCGTTCTCGACGTGGAATCGTCCCCGGTCGCCGATCCTCATTCGACCGCCGTCCGCGTATTCGAACCTGTTAAGGAACATGCGGGTCAGATCATCCGGCATGACCGGTGCGACGGCAATCGATGGCATGCTGATGTCTCCGGCGGGGTCGGTCAGTCGGAAACGGATATCGGACAGGCTCATGTCCAGCAGACTGATCAGATCCCCGTTGAACATGTGGCCGATCAGCCAATCACAGTCTCCCCGACGGGAGGCTTTCACCGGTTCGATCATCGGCAGACCGTTGTAATGACATCGCACCAGTTCGAAGTCGTAGCTGATCCCGTTGCGGTATTCGATCACACCCCGATCACCGACCGTCGGCCGATAGGATTCCGGTATGTTGGCGGGCGTCTCGTCGTAGGGGAAGCGTGCAAGCAGATCGTGTTCCAACCGTTCGTCAACCGAATAGTCGATCATCGTCGTCATGCTCCTTTTGAAATTCCTTCTGTCCGTGCCGTCACTTGTCGACCGTGAACGTGACCGTATCCGAGATCACTTCGCAGTGTCGGCGGGCCAGCAAGATAAGCCGCCGGCGCGGTAAGCGTTGTAGGTGATGCAGTGCATCACTCCATCCGGGGTGGCGAAGGTTGAATACCTGTAGGAATCGTCATAGCTGCCATTGTAGGGAACGTCTTCTCCATGCCATTTCCCGTCGGACAGATTGACGATACTGTCTTTTGTGCCGACGAAGGTTTCGCTTGTGCCTTCACCCCAATTCGTGTCGGAACAGCCGCCGATCGTGAGTATCGCCAGCAGCGTGCAGCAGATTGCGAGAGTACGGTTTCCTACCATTTACTCTTCCTCTTCGATTTGGTTCCAGTCGTGCATTTCGACGGCGAACGTGACCGTATCGGCGATCGTTTCGGCCGGGTCGATGCCTTTCGCACAGCAGTATTCCCATGCGAATGCTTCGATTCGGTTGATCGTAGTGTCGGGCCAGTGTTCGCCCATGTCGGCGAGCAGGGTTTTGATGAGCAGTCGAGCCGCTTCATGCTCGGCGTCATCGAATTGGCGGATCAGCGTGCCGTACCGGTCTTCCGCCTCGTACGGGTCGCGGGCGAGCAGTCGCACGGTCTCCCCTGCCAGTCGTGTCCTGTAATCCATGCTCACAGTCTTCCTTTCCGCCTGTTGCGTTCACGGCATGCGTCCAACGCATCCGAGAGTTCCCGGTCGGTGATGTCGAACGCGACGGTCAGATTCGCGACCGTCTGGATCACGTCCGCCAATTCAGACAGCATGTCGGTCCGATCCGTGTCGGAACCGGATTTCAGCCATCGTTTCGACGCCTCCACCAGTTCCGCGCTCTCTTCGAGATTCTTTACGGCGAGCCACTTGTCACGCTCCAAGCGTCCGAACGATTCGACCGGCGGGAATGCGACGGTGCGTCCCGTGCGCACGATCGCATTCGGTTCGTTGTTCGCGGGCTTCCACGGCGTCTCTTCCACATCGCGGGTGACGGACCATGAGACAGGCAGCCACGGGCCATACGGCGAATCGACCGTCGAGGTTTCCGCCCCGTCGATCAGCCAACGATCGTCGCGGCGAATCTCTCGAAGAACGTTCCCGTCCTTGGCCCACAGGTCGTTGCAGAGCCGATCCCGGTACAGTCCATGCCCCGTGGGTAGCGTATCCATATAGTCGCCGGTCGCGCTCAGCGATGAGACCGGGATGAACGGCATGTATCCATCCAGATCAGCCTCCTCGAACAGCATCGACTGACCGGTCATGCCGCTCGTATCCCACAGGCGACGCACATACACGCCTTCCCATGTCTTCGCGGCGACCCACAGCACGTTGTCCCGGTCGGCCCATAGTCCGCCGTCACGCGGATACCCCAATGATTCGCTCATGTGTTCTCCTTGTTTTTTTGCATCTCAAGCAACTATATATGTGGACAATAACAGTATAACAAATAAATAGGGAAAAGCAATCAACCGAAAACAAACCAACTTGCAACAGGTCGGTTCAGCCGTCCATGGCCGGGTGACGGAACCGTGCACGTTGCCGCGTCATGATGACATCGGATGCGGCGCGGCGGGACAATGACCATATGGATGTCATTCTGGACCTGCTGCCGTGGTTCGTCGGCTGTACGCTCGTCTCCGTGGCATTGACCATGCTGTTCCGCTGGCTGCTGCGCTGCGGATGGATCGGTGCCGGCGCGCTGGGTTCGGCTCCGGTGCTGGGGTGGTCGGCCATGCTGCTGCTGATGCTCCGCGATATGACCGCCGATTACCCGTCGATCTCCGCCGAATATCCGAATGGCTGCGACGGATGGATGCACCCGTGTGGCGTGGGGCCGGGGTTGTTGTCGGATGCACTGTTCGTCGTTGCTGGATTGTTCGCGATGGCCGCAGCCGTCATGCTGATGGTCGCGGCCATCATGCTGATGGTCGGCGTGTTCGCCCGTGTCGCGGACCGGCATGTTGCTCATCGTCGCGGATCACGTCATTGATGGGTGACGATGAGTCGGTGTTCCCTGAGCATCCGGCAACGAATCAAACGCGCCTAATACCGTTTCGTTCCGCCCAATCTCCCAGCAGTCCGGACAGTACAGTGATCGGAGTGGTCTCCTGCCGACTGTCGACGATACGGCGCATCAGATCGGCGAACAATGCCTCGACCTGTTCACGGGTTTCGTTCGAATACTCGATGACGCCCAGTCGTTCGACGGTTCGCTCCGCCTCCCCGTACAGATCATCCAAACCATTCCTGTCGATTTGAATGCTTCCATCACGCACTCCGCGCAACAATGATTCGTGGAATGGAAGGCACGCGGGCCATGCGCCACCCTCTCGTATCGCATCGATACCGGCGAACAGTCGCAGCGTCTCCGCGACCATCTTGCGACGTTTCCGATCAGACAGGTCGGAACGCCTATCGAGTATGTGCATGTTCGCCCTTGCGTTCCGCAATGCCATGTCCAAGGTTCGGCTTGTCGTCAACAATCCCGCATACGCCCGAAGAGCCGTCAACAGACCGTGATCCGTGAGAATCATCGTCGGACTGACGGTCAATGTCTCCAAGGTGACGGGTGAGCCTTTGACCAGTTGACGCATGAACGGGATCGGCGTCATCACCGTCACATCCGGCGAATGGAGTGGACGTACCCAATCCGCCTTCTGGAGCAGGATATCCGATGCGGTCGGAGCCACGATCACCTTCAAATCCACATCCGACTGGCTGTCGGCCAGTCCGTGCATGTGGCTGCCGGCCACCCATGCGGACAGCACGCCCAAGTCGGCGAATGGCTCCAGTTGGCGTCGATACGATTCGATGTCAATGCTCATGCTTCCGCCTTGTCATCCGGTCGACCGTCCCGCAGCATGCGGAACAACGGCACCCACCGGTCATCCGCCGGTTTCACCCGTCCACCGATATTCTGAATGGTCTTCAACGGCTCGTTCAAAGGAATCAGATTCTCCCATACAAGATCACGGGCACTCAACAGATTCCAATGATCACGCCCATACACCACCTGCGGGTAATCGTTCGCCCAACGCTCCCACAGTTTCGGCATTTGGGGATCATCCGACGTGATGTCATACCGGAACGCGCTGAAGAACACGATCCGCCGATCCACATTATTCACCGTCAACACGCATGACGGATCATGCTCATAATCAGCGAGCCGCCGCGTCAACGCATGCCAGCGGGCCGGCGACGCGGGACGCTCGAACCCGTTGATGAACCGGATCAGACGGTTCGCACCCTCCGGGGAAAGCAGACGGTAATCCAAGTCCAGCGCATCCAACACGCCTTCCGTCGCATACGTGCCACGACCGATCGCATACCCGACTGCGGACAGGAACAGGTGGTCGATGTCATCCTGTCGCATCGCCAGTCGTCCCGGCTTCAAATCAACGCCCATCATGAGGCTCCTTCCATTCGACCATTCGACGTTCGCACCATGATCTTGCAGCCGGAATCGACTCGAACACGGCTTCGCAGATGAAATGCTCGCCTGCATCCATCATCCTCGCACGATACGGGGTTCGACCATTCGGATCATCAATCAGGCGGATGATCCCGTGATCATAATTCGCATCCACATCCGGAGACGCGGCACGACAGGACGCGACCACAGTAGCCTGTTCACCGTCGACCGTCATCACTCGCCGGCTCGTATCCCATTCGCAATCCGCCTTCACTGGATACGCCACGTACGGGATCATCGCGGTGAGTACGGGCATCAGCAGCTCGTACATGCGGTTTATCAGCCCCAATGTCAACGGCCGGTTCGCATACGAGTCGCGGAACATGTACTTGTACCAGTCCAACGAGAATCCAAGGGCGGGAATCTCCAGATTCGGCAGTTTCGCCTCCGGATCGTCTCCGTTATCCCACCAATAGGCGCGGGTGCGCAACAGTCGTTCACCGGACACCGGATCATGAAGGTCAATGCCGCGAGTCGTCTCAACCAGCCAATCCGGCTGGAATCCGGCATGTTCCATACGCCGACGGACATCCTCATCCAGCCGACCGGACCCGTTGATATCGCAGCCCAAGCCGATCAGCAGCCATTCCAATAGATCGCATGGCTCGCTCGTCCGATCCACCGGATATTCGCCGCGACTGTTACCGAACAGCAGATTACCAAGCTCCATCGGCCTTTCCCTCCTTTTCCATCCAATCATCATCAACAGTTCCCCGAAACTCCCAATCCAACGATTCAAACCTCACGCCGTCAGCCGTGACCAATGGGAAACGGGTCGCATCCCCGGTCTTCTGTTTTTCACTGACCGGGCGAATCACCGCCCAACCATCCGACTCGTCATGCCGGTAGTACAGGACGCACAAGCGGCCGATAATCGGCTGATCGCCGGGATATTCCATCGGCAGTTCCAAACTATCATCGTCCGCCCAAAGTGAACGGGTGAACCGCATTCCATGACAGCCGGTAACCCACAGTTCGTTCAACTCTTCCACTGGTAGTTGGACGGCTTCGCCGGTCGCATCTTTCCTCAAGGTCAGCCATCGGGCGTCACGGTCACTGACGAGGCGAATGCCGGTTTCGTCCAATGCTTCTGACAGTTCATGCACGGTGCAATGCAAACGGGAAGCCAACAAAATCATCGAATCCATAGTTTTAATCTCCTATCTCATCAGAATCCGTTCAGCCGTGGTCACAGCCTTCAGCGGTTTTCGGCGAGGAACCCCCTTCCGTGATGGAGGGGAGGAATCGCCTTGAACATTTTGTAGCCCGCAATCCCCTTCCGTGAGGGAGGGGTTAGGGCGTCACTTGTTTTTTCTTCCGGTATTTCCTGTTCGGTTTCTGCTGGTTCTCCACGTACTGTTTGACGATCTCCAATGGTGCGCCGCCGCAGGATACGACGCAATAACTGGGACTCCAGAAGTGTTTGCCCCAGAGTGCCTGTTTGATTTCGGGCCAGTGTTGTTCGCGGAGGCGTTTGCTGGTGTTGGTTTTCATGCTCATGACCAGTGTGCTCAACTGGGTTTTGGGCGGGTAGGTGACGAGCAGGTGGGCGTGGTCCCTGTCGGTTTCGAACGCGTCGAGCGTGCATTCGAAGCGTTCGCATACTTCGAGGAGCGTGGCTTTCATGAGCTGGCTGACCCGTGGGGTCATGACCTGCCGTCGGTATTTGGTGACGAGGATGATATGCGCGTGCAGATCGTAGACCACGTGTCTGCCGGTATGCCAATCGTGATTGTTTTCGCTCATAAAACATATTTTAGACCATATGATATGATGAGGGTTGTGAAACGATCGAATCTCCCCTCCCAAATGATGTGGCGCACGGCCGTCACGCCAGTGGAGTTCGATCACGCCCAATACCGTCTCGCGCACAAGACCACGCACAACGCCGCATTGGCGTGGAATTGGCTCGTGGATCACGTACGCCACTTGTGGAAGACCGAGCATCGCGACCCGTCCCAGAAGGAGATGCGGGCCATGCTCAAACAGGCACCCGCATCGATCACCATCGGATTGCACGCGCACGTCAAACAGTGCATGATCGACGATCTGGAGGATGCGATCCAAACCTACCGTTCCAACCGTGCGAACGGCGACAGGCATGCTCGCGCGCCATACCGGCATCACAACTACCGGCCGTTGGATTTCACCAAAGGCTACGGTTGGCGGCTCGTTGACAGTGGGAGGACGATCAGCCTGTCACGTGGTCTCGGTCAGGAGAACCTGACCGTACCGGTTCCGACGATCACCGACCCGCAGACCGGACGACTGATCCCACCGGCGGAGTGGGGTACGATGCGATTGTGCTGGGATCGGAACCACCGCCACTGGTATCTGCACGTCAGCGTCCCCACCGGCAAACCGGCCAACTCCCGCATGGAGCGGATCATGGGCGTGGACGAGGGAATCATCAACCCCGTCACCTGCGCCATCGAAACCGACCAAGCGTACGAGATCCTTGTCGTCAACGGGCGCGAGGCACGGGCGGCGAAACACTACGCGAACACGCGCGTCGCACGCCTGCAACGCATCCTCTCCCGTTGCGAGAACGGTTCACGCCGATACCGGAAGATCGAGGCGAAACTCCGCAAGGCGTATGCGATCGCTCAGACCCGCGCATATAATGTCGCGCATCAGACGTCCCGCAAGACCGTTGACTTCATGCGCGAACATCACGCGAACCGGATCATTGCGGGCGACGTGCGAGGCATCGAACAGAGAACCTTCCAAGACGAAAGCAAACGGCGTCGCAACAAGAAAACGCAACGCCGCCGCCTCAGCCAATGGAACCGAGGACAAGTTGAAAACCTGATCGAACACAAAAGCCGGTTGGAAACCGAACACGTCAACGAATCGTATTCCAGCCAGACATGCCCCGCGTGCCTCACACGCAACCATCCTTCGGGACGGCAATACCGGTGTCACCGTTGCGGCTTTACATGCCACAGGGACGCCGTGGGCGCTCTGAACATTCTTCAGAAAGCCACGTACGGCCAATACAGGCCATTGGACATGATCAAACCGATCATGTCACATATCTCCGAGCCACGCCGATCCGCCGGCGCAAGACTCTGGGTAATGCCCCTGAACCGGGCCGGGGGAAGCCGGTAGGCTTCCCTTGTAATCCAGCCGATCCGAGGAAACTCCTGTCATCCACACCCCAATCGGGTAGGAGAAACGGGCTTTCCGAAGTAGGCTCAGTTCGCGTACACGTCAACGGATTCCCCTCCTCGAAGGGATACGCGAACGAGACTCCGAAAGTCGCATGCCTATCACCCGACCGTGATAAGACATACGCCCTCGAAGCTCGGAAGCCCCGACCGTAAGGTCGGGGAGGTTCACTGGGTACCAGATGGTTTCGTTGGTCTTCTTGTTGACGTACTTGCGTTCGATGCACAGCATGGCGGCTCTCCTTGTTTGGTGTTGTCTGGCTGACAACCACTCTTTTATGTGGACGCAATCAGTATAACACGTAATGTGGAGAGATTCAAGCCCACCACAGACAAACACCACTACAGCACTTCGATCCGAATCATCCCCGGAGAACGGGCAACCGAAACCGACCCGTCGGCATTCACCGAATCAACCCGCCATAGCAGACATGAGAAACCACGTTCCGTGTCCTGCAACCAGCATTCGCAGTAATCGATTCCACACATCTTCGACATGTCATCATCCGAAATCCAAAAAACCTTGCCGGTCAGCACACGATGTTGCAGATTCGTGCAAGCCGTGCGCAACCCGAACGTGACGCGAACGGTCTTCCCATCATATTCCCGATGGGCTTCATCGATCGCCGCGTTCATGAGCTGGCGTTCTGTCTTCCGTCGCTCTTCAAAATCGTTCGGGTCTTCCATCCGATCCGTAAAACCAAACATACTGTTTGTTCCTTTTGCTACTTTGTCGTTGGTTGGATCAGCGTGTTCGTCCCGTCCGGAGTGACGATCAGCTGATCCGCGTTCGCCAAAGCATCAATATACTTCTGCTTCAACACGTTCTCGGACAGCGAGTCGTTGAGCACCTTGTTCGCATCCGCCTCACCCTGAGCCTTGATCTTCTTCGTCTCGGCCTCGACCTTCGCGGTGGCTTGCTCGTTCAACGCCTTCTGCTTTGCAACCTCAGCAGCTTGGGCTTCATTGTACGATTTTGTGATCGCTTCCGGGTAACGGACGTCCTGCACGCTCACCTGTTCGACCGTGATTCCACGATTCTTCCACTTCTCGGTCAGCGCATCCTGCACTGCCTTCGTGTACTTGCCTCGATCGGTGAGCATTGTCAACGTGTCGTACTTGCCGGATTGTTCGCGGGCGACGGAACGCAGATCATTGCTGATGTAATTCTGTGTGAATGTGGTTTGCGTACCGTACTCGGAGTACAGGTATTCGGCAATCGACGGATCGATCGAATAGTTCACTTGGATGTCGATGTCGGCCGAAGCGCCCGACTTGTCGTTGACGGTGACTTCTTTGCCTTCCGCGCTGCCGCCGTGATACGAGTAGTCGCTGTCCTTGTAGAAGTTGATCAGATTGTTTCTCGTATCGTACGAGACAGTGCTTTGCCAAGGTGCCTTCCAGTGGAAGCCCGCCTCCTCGGAATGTCCGGCGAGCGAGCCGCCGAGATTGCGGATCACGGTCACTTCGCCCACGTCCTGCGAGTACAAACAAGCGGGAAGCATGAGCAGTCCGCCGATGATGATCGGGATCACACCAACAGCACGGTATGAGTGTTTTTCGCCTTTCCTATTGGTTCCACCGAGCGGATCGGCAATGATCGCGAACACTCCAATGAGCATGAGGATCAGCGAGACAACGATCCAAAACATACGGTTTTCCTTTCTTCTAATTCTTCTGTTCCAAAATCGACAGCCAATGTTCGGCCAGTTCGACCGGATAGACGAAGGTCATGCCGTCGCATACGGCGCAGCTGATCCGATTGGCCGTTTGATCCCAGATCAATGCGGCAGCCAGTTCACGGTATTGTTTCGTCTCCGACCTCGCGTCATGTAGGCACGGGAAAATCTGACTCCAATCCGTGTCGCCAGCGTTGGTTGAAGCGACCTGCCAGCGTCGATCACGGTTGCGCAATTGGCTTTCCACGGCGAACTGCCACTCAAGTTCCTCAGTCAGTCGATTCGATCTCACTTCGCGCCTTTCGTCCGTAGCGTGCGCAGAATCATGTTGGCGAACCGTTGCGGGGAACGACACCAACGCGGCTCCTCCCACTGACGCCCATCGTTCATCCGATACGGGAAAGCCGTACCAATGGTTCCATGCACGCCCACATTCGACCGGTGCCGCCAATCCAACGAATCCGGTTCCAGACGGATGATCGCATGATTCGGAATATCCATCTGACGGTCGACCAGAATCCCATCCTCATACCGTCGAACGCTTACGGTCGGCATGATGTCATAACAGTCGTCATCCAACGAATACTCGCCATGAGACAGTTGACGGAGCATCATATCCGAACGTTGCAGGAACTCGCGCATCCGCGCCGTCACATGATTCACCCACCAGTGACAGGCGAACGAATCACGATCGTCCAACAGGCTTTTCTCCGGTTCGCGCAGAATGTTGTACACGCTGTCCGACGAATCCTCCAACAGGGTCCATAGGTCTCGGAATCCTTGCGGATCATCCGGATACAAGCGGAGAACCGTGGGTTCCATGTTGCGCATGAGACTGATCATCGTGTCCGACTGCAAGTCGTCACGATGCAGCGGGGCGTATGCGCGAATGTGGGCGACGAGATTGCGATGGCAGCCGCTCAACGTGTCGGAGAAGCGGATCAATGATTGCCGTTCCGTCACGCCTTCCATACCCCAGTATGAGGTGCGAGGCGTTCCATCCTTGTGATGGTGGATGAGGTCACGATGGTTTTCCTCCCACTGCCAGCCGGTTTTCCAAGCGTTCAAACCGGTGAGGGTGCTTTCCAATCGTGCGATGCGATCCGTTTCGGACATGAGTGGTTTCCTTTGTCGATCGTGTGGACAGTTGCAGGATAACTAGTTGTCGAGCGTTTCGGAGTATTCCAGACGGGTTCCGAACTCGAACAGGGGACGAACCGCGTCGATTCCGGCAAGGATGCTCGCCGCAGCGAATCGACTGTCGTCCTGCCGATCCCGTTCGCAAACCAGTCTGTCCGCGTACCGTTCCAACCGTTCGAAATCGATTATATCCAAGAGAGCGGTTCGAGTGGTTTCGTCCCATGTGGCGACTGTTTTTGCAATCCAATCGTGTAACAGCCAGTTGTCACGCCAAAACATGATGCCGAGTGGATTATCCGATCCGGGTTGTCGCAGGTGTTGATCCAAAGCCATTCTATTGTTTTCCTTACGCGAGGTTGCCGGCGCACAGGTCGGCGAGGTTCATGATTCTGATCGCATGATGATCGTCGACCTGCACGATCGGAACGATGCTTTTCGGGTCTTCACCGGAGGCGAGTCGGCTCATCGTATCCCGGTAGGTGACGTTGATCTGATACCAGTACTTCGGGAATGTCTGCATGAGCTTGTGGAAGGCGATCATCGTGTTTGCATACTTGCCGGAAGTATCCAATTCTTGCAAGCGTTCGGCGAGTTCGTTGAGTCGTTCTTCGATTGTTTCCGGCGGCTGTGAGATCAGTTCATTCCGATAGAGGGTAATGAACTGCTGCAACCGCTGCTGTTTGGCTCCGGTCTCCTCCGGCGTGCTCCAATACGGGTCAGTGGACATCCAGTCGGCGAGTTCCAGAATGTTCGCCTTGAACTGGTCTTCTATCGCGAACGCGTATTTCGTACGGTTCCACGCGATATAGGTCGTGCGGATCAGGATCAGATCGAACAGGATCAGAGCGACGGCGAGGATGACCATTATCACGTCGGTCGCCGAATCGACCTCATGTATGCCGGTGAGGATGGAAACGCCTAGGATGATGCCGCACGTGTTGATGACGGTGAGCGGGATGATGCGAGTCCACAGGAGTCGGGTCATCCCGCTGCGGCGGATTTCCTGAAGGGACGACTGTTCATCGGGCGTCATGGAATGCCTTCTCGTCGAACGGACTGTCGATGTAGATGTTCCAACCGCTGCTGATGCGAATGCTGGCGAAATGGTCGCGATGATGGATGGTCTGCGAGCACATGTACGGGTTGTTGAGGAGCTGTTGGGCTGTGGGTCGGGTGCGTAGTGCTTCGGGGATCACCCAGTTGCCGTGGTCTTTGAAGAACACGTCGAGGATGGTGTCCGGCTTGCACCGGTTCATGAATTCTTCGAGGTTCTGATGGTTGTTGATGGTGTCGGTCATATGGTGTTGTTTCCTTTGGTTAGAAGTTGGCTGGAAACAACCGGTCGCCGTGTTCCTTGACGTACGTCTCGTAGTCCGGGTCGTCGGAGCAGGGTTCCCACATGCCGTCGCCGCGATCATGGTAGGTCATGCCGGTGTTGACGCCGGGCCATGTGAGGTCGCCGTGCGAACAGTAGTCGATGCTCGGCTTGTATTGGGGAGGCCATGCCATGTAGCTGTCGAGGTCGTTTGGGTCGGCTTCGGGCAGGAGGACGAGTTGGCCTTGGGTTTGGGCTTCGTGGAGTCGCTTGTCGTAGTCGTCTGCCAGTTCGGCTTCGTGATTGTCGTGGAGGCTGATCTGGTGTTCGAGGGTGGCGTAGGTGTTGGTCATTTCCGTGTTCTCTCTTCGACTGTAATATGTGGACATTTTCAGTATAACATAATGTGTTGGGTATGAAAAAGCCCCGGCTGTAAAAAATCGTCCACACACAGCCGGGGCCACAAGGAGAAACCGAAAGAGAAACCACTCAATCAATTTCATTCAATTATGAGCGGACCGGAACCCTGTCCGACCGTTCACCTCACACGATAGGCGATACGACACGCCGAAACCGCGCGAAGCGGAAAATATCAGGAAATTCCCAGAAACGGTCAGTTAGCCGCGCACTGCTTCAGAAAAGCGACAGTCTCGTTCTTCTCCCAACTGCTCATCGTCAGATTCCACTTGGTCTTGATGTACACGCGCTTCGCCATGTACGCGCAATCATACGACGTGTTGTCCGGCAGCCACACGCTCGGCGTCGAGTTCAGCCATTTCAACTCACGACCCCGATTGTTGTTCGACTTGGCGACGCCGGCCGAATACAGGTTGACTCCCATGCTCTTCGTATTGTTCGCCGTCCCGTCGGACGCCAACAGCACGTCCGGATCGTTCGCGTACTTCACCCGATCCGTCTTGCGGCTCTCCTTCCACAGGCCGGACGCCCACGCGTCCTGCAAGGCGACCACATGGTCGATCTGTACTGCGGAACTGTCTCCGGACACCTTGCGGCTACCGGAATACTGATCTCGTTGGAATTTGATCGTCTTGCCCGTATACGGGTCGTTGAACGTGCCGGATTGGACGTGGCAATTCGAGTCCATGACCACGTTCGTCATGTCGCGTTTCAGAATCAGGTCTCGGGTCGTGCCGTAGCCGCACAGTTGCGTGCTGTTCTGCCATGTGCCGAACTGGTTGGCGCGATCGTATCCGGTGGGATGCGGGTCGGCCGTTTTGAACGATTCCGCCTTCTTCAACGCCTCTGACACGCTGTACGGGCCGGAGGCTGCGGCGGGCTGGGTTGTCGCCTCCGATTCCTGCCCGGTGTTGTCGGTCGTGTCCCCGCTGCTCTTCGCCTGTTCCTTGCCGTCATCGGTTCCACCGATCGTAGCTCCCGTGCCGGTTCCCGTCGTCGGCGCGGTGACGCTTCCGGTCTCGGGCGTGGTCGGTTTGCTGAGGTTCAATCCCAGATTGTTCTTCCGCATGTCCTGTTCGGTCGGCATCAATCCGGACAGCGAGTAGATCGGCTGCAATCCAAGGTACGGTGCGATTCTCGCATAGACACCGGTTTCGACCGCCACGGTACTGGCAAGGACCACGACTACGATGCCGGTGATGCACCCGGCCACGGTGATTCCCGAATGTTTCTTCGCCAATGTTCTCCCCTCCTCACAGGATCGATTGGATGATCGACCATATCAACGCGCCGACAAACAGGACGATGACGATCGCCCCGATCAGTCCGCTGTTGTCTCCGATGAATTTCGCGAACCATGCGCCTTCATCGGGTCTGTCGTTCTTGCTCATGGGATGGTTCCTTTCTATTTGCCCGCGTTCGGATCGTCCACGACGCCGGAATCGCTTTGCTTGGAGTCCTGCGTCGTCGTATCCTGCGTGGCCGTGGAGTCCGATGACGAGGAGTCAGATGAGGCTGACTCGTCCGTGGACGAGGAGTCTGAGGACAGTAGCGTCTTGCTGAGCGCGTTGGCGTACGGTTTCAACGTGCCGATGGCACCGTCCGCCCCCCAGTCCACGATCTTCGCATCACCCTTCGCCGGTGTTTTGATCAGAACCGTGATGTTCATCCGGGACGATCCCGGCGAGGTGATGGCGTTCGCATCCGCCCCCTGATCCGTCTGATCGGTCTTCTTCGCATAAGGGGTAAACGAGATGGTCAACGATGCGGCACCATAATCAGGGTCGTTCGTCTTCTTGTTCTTGTCGACGGGATTCCCGTCCTTGTCGCATTGGACGAGCCAGTTGATCGACGCGCTCTTATAGGTGCCGATCATCGCGGGCTGGTAGGCGTGCTCCGAATTGGGGTCGCCGATCAGCACCGTGAACGCGTTCACGTCCTTGCCGACGTATGCTTTGGCCCATGCGGACACCACGTTGGTCAGGCTTTCCGACTGGTCGATTCTAGGATAGGCATCGGGCGTATAGGTTTTCTGACTGGTGTTCGAGCTTACGGACTTCGGTAGGATCGTGGGTTCACCGACCGGCGTGGCGATGCTACCGGACACGGACACCAGTTGGGTCACGTCTCGAGTGCTGCCGTCGCTCAAATCCGTGAACGACAGATGATGGCTCCAATAGGTAGTGGAGTCGGATGACGTGTCGGCCGGTTCGCTGACCTTTTCAGCACCGTCCCACCAGATGTTCGCAACGCCCGACGGGAACGGGGTGTCGCTGGTCGAGTTCAGCCAACTGTTGACCGCCTCCAACGCCGCCTGCCGTCCCGGCTTGTCCGCCGCCTGCTCCTTGTAGAGTTCGCCTAACGTCTGGGCCACGTCCACGAGGCTGTTGTAGGAGCGGATGGCGATGATCGGACTGACGAAGCCGATGATGAGGAAGAGGCTGATCAGGATCTTCCATTTCCGCGTGTTCTTCAACGCGGCTTTCCAAGCGATGTATTCGGTGTTCTGTTTGCGTTCGTTTTCGTCGAACAGGGTCGAAGCCGTCGCATCGTTTTTCTGTTTGGTTTTTTTCGCCAAGGCCCAGCCTCCGTTTCCCCGATTGTGCGGACTGTCGTAGTCCTTACGGTATACGGTCGGCCGGGTCGAAAAAGCGGCCACCGGGAAAACAGCGGCCGCTTTTGTCGTTTTTAGCGTGCTCGTTTGAAGCAGGAGTTGAACGTGTCCAGAATCTCCCGATCCACGTTCCACCCGTCCTTTTCGGCCATGTAGATCAGATAGTTCAACAGGGCCGACTGGCTGGAGTGCAGTCGGGTCGCGGCGATCTTCCACGCGTCCCAGATGCTATCCGACAGGTTGAGGCTGGTTTTCCGGTTGATGACCAGATACGCGGCGGGGACGATCTCCGGCGCGGCTGATTCCTCCGAAGGGGTCTCCGTTTCGGTAGTCTCCGGTTTGTCCGGTTCCGGCTCCTCCTTCGGTTGTACGGTTTCGGCCGCCGGGTTCCGCTGCTCCTGCGTCTGCTCGTCTGGTTCCACGACGGGGGTTTCCCCGGGAAGTTGTGGTTCCGCCCGAATCGGCTCCGGCTGCGGCTGCTCCTCTACCGTATGTTCCTCAGCCTGTTCGGCCGGAACGATGGTCGGGGTTCCCGGAACGGTCGTCTGAACCGTGGTCTCGTCCACGTTCGGTTCGGATGGTTTCGTTTCTCGGGTCTCCTCCATCGGGTCGGGCTGCTTGTTCATGCTCATGTCCCTTTTATCCCTCAGACCGACCGCGAACGCGTTGCTCATCAGCGGATTGTTCTTAACCAATGGACTCGACCTCCTCCAATTGATCCATGTATTTCACCAGCTCCGTCGCGACGGAATCGTAATCCTGCATGTCAAGACGGTTGGTGCCGTACAGGCTTTTGATGAACTCGCGTTCTCGGATCACGGTATCGAACCGTGGTACGCCCTGACTGTCCAGCGATGCCACCGCCGCATCGGCCAGTTTCGTCCGGCTCTTGTACCGGGTCAGAAGCACCAGTCCGCGTCCGGGAGGGCACCAACTGTAGGTCTTGCCGGCATGGGTCACGTCGGACACGGACGGCTGGCATGGGATGATGGTCACGTCGGCCACCTCTATGGCCGTTCTGATCGTATCCGTGTCGGACGGCGGGGTGTCGATGAACACATATCCCTCGTAACGGTTGCGGAACTCGCCGATCTTGAGATACGCTTCGGTCGCCGGCACCACGTCGAATCCCAGCGTGTATTCCGGGACGGTCGTGCCGTTCCTCGCTGCCTCCTCCTGCATCTGCTTGTTCTGGTTGCGCACGTAGCTGTCCCACAGCAGTGAGCCGCCGGTGTTGTCGGTGTCGAGGACGGTGACCTTGTTGCCTCGGCGTGCGAGCAATCCGGCCAGATTCATCGTGGTGGTCGTCTTGCCGACACCTCCTTTCACGTCGGCTATCGCAATCACCCTTGTTTTGGACATGGGTATCTCCTTGTGTCATCAGTCGATGGGAGCCGTCGTGTGGACTGTCGGCGGTCTCCCATTCTTTCGCCTGTTGTCCAGCTTACTGGGCGACACGCGGTCGGGAATACCAAATCCGCTATTTTCGGATGGAAAAAATGAGTGAAGGTTTCCCACTGATAAGTCAGGGTTCTTTTCTTCTCCGGTTCCGAAAAACCGTAGAAGAAAAGAACCCTGATGCTGGTTTCGGTTGAGGTGCGTAGGATCAGCCGGCAGTGAAGATCAGCCGTTCGAAGAACTGCAACAGCAGTGATCCGATGTCCGGCATCTGAGTAGCCAACGATCTCACCCATTCCCTGATCGGAATGCCCCATGCTTCGAGGATGCCGCCGACGATCCAGAAGAACAGGAGGAACGCGACGACCTTCGCGGCGATACCCAGCCATCTGATCGTCTGACCCATGACGTTCAGCACACCGTATGCGCCGCCGATCAGGATCAAAAGTAGGGTGAGGATGGCTCCGGTCGGCGTGAATATCCATGCGCCCAATACGCTGAGGAAATCATTGCCGGTCTGCGTGCCCTGTTGGGTTGCTCCATCTACGACTTCAGTTGGCATCGTTCATCTCCGTTCCTTTGTTTTGACCGGTTGACGAACCGGTGTTGCGACTGTTGCTTTGATTCCCGTCCGAATGCCGAGGCGTGAACGATACTGGCTTGTCCGCCGTCTGGGTCGGCTGGGTGGGCTGTCCGTGCAGTTTCAACGCGTTCTGCTTGAGTTGGGATTGGATCTTCGGATCGGTCAGATACCGGTCGATCTGCTCGTCCGTATAGCCTCGCTGATGACCCTGTTCGCGGTAGAGCTGTTCGGCGCTACGGTACAGGTTCTGTCCCTCCGGGGTGTTCGACAGCCAGTCCGGAGTTGTCGGAACGGAACCGGTGGTGCTGGACGCGATTCTTCCCACAGGGCTGCCTGTCCGCACCGGTGTTCCGGGTTGAACCGTAGTGGATGGGATGCGGGTGGTCTCCTCTCCGCCGATGGTTTGGGTGGGCTGCCCGTCGTCCACCATTGGTAATGGCGTTGTCTTGTCCATCGGGTTCTCGGAAGGTTTCGCCGCCGGTCCGACCTTGGGGATCTCTTGGGTGATCGGATTGGCTGCAGTTCCCGCGTAGCCGTGATCCTGTTCGAACAGTTCCTTCGCCTTGTCCGCGTAGATTTCGGGATGCTGATCCATGTATTCGGCGATCTCGCTCCACGTGGCTTCCGGATGGTCGATCTTGTACTGGTTCGCCGCATAGTTTCGGGCTTCCCACATGGCGGCCTTCCCGTTTTCGTTCAGGTTGCCGTCCTGATCGTACATGCGGTTGAACGTGGCTCCCTCCACTACGGTTCCGGTCTGCGGGTCTACCACCGTGTCCACGTCCGCGACCGACTGGGACTGCCAGTATTCCCCGAAGTTCCCGTTCGCGACATCGGCGGCTTTGCGTGCTGCGGTGAACGTGTCGTTCCAGAACTCCTGCGAACCACGGTATTCGCCCAGTTGACGGTTGATCTCCTCGTCCGACAGGTTTTGGGCTTTGAGCTGCGCCCTCCGATCGTCGAGCAGCTTTTCCTCGAGCGAAGTGCCGAAGTCGCTGAGTTCCTGTTGATCCCCATCCTTGAACAGGAGTTCGTCCGTTGCCGGATCGTAGGTCGTCAGTTGGAACGGATTGTCCGGGTTGGCGCTGAGATTGGTCTGATCCAGATACGCCGCACCGGTGGCGTGGTCGATGACGGCTTTGCCACCGGATTTCGCCAGTCGTCCCAGTTGTTGAATGCCGTCCTTGCCGTAATGCAATCCCATTCGGGCCGCATGCCATGTGTCGCGGCTCGTGGCGAATTTGCCCAACGCCATCATGCCCAATGGGGCGGTGATCGGATTGGACAGCATGACGGCTCCCATGCCGGCGGTGGCGATCATCTTCGCGCCTCGTTTGGCGATGTCGCGTCCGCTTTGGGAGAGGAGCGCGCCGCCGACGAAGCTTCCGGCTCCTGCGACTCCCGCTCCGACCATGTGCAGGGCGGCTCCGGGTCTGGAGGTGAGCTGGTGCATCAGTTGGCGTCGTTTCGCATACCCGTTGATCTTTTCCAAGCTCGCATGCGGATGCTTCGCGACGTATCGGGCCGCGTATTTGCGGGTGAGATCGGTTGTCTTCGACGTAAGGGTGTGGAAGTCGGACGCCGCTCTGGAGAAATGCTGGGCGGTCTTTTGGGCACGTCCGGTCGCGGCCATCTCCCCACGGAACGTGTTCGGATCATGTTGGCTCCACCGGTCGGCGAACGACGGTTTGCCACCTGCGCTCTTCGTCGTGCCCGGCTTGGATGCGAGGGAGGAGAACGTGTCGGCGGAGTGTTCGAGAATCTGCTGGCTTTCCGTCGCGGTCCCGTTGCCGACCGTGATCGTTCCGGGATGGCTGGACTGGCGGGTCTCCGCATTGTGCCGACCACGGCCGAGCTTGTTGTTGCGGAAGAACGAGTTGCGTCGCGCCTGATTGATCATGAACATGCCGTGTTGCAGTCCGGACACCAAGGATCCGCCGCCTGCCATGTCCATCATGGCGTGAAGGCTGAACGGGTTGCCGACGTGCGCGACCTTGGAACAGAACAGGCCGATGATGAGCAATGCGAACACGGGACTCATTCCTGCGAGGATGTTGTAGGTCAGTGAACTCGCCATGCCGCTGCAGAAGTTCAGGATGATGGAGCAGATGAACGTCGCCAACGTCGCCAACGCGCCGTACAGCATTCCGGTCAGACCGAGGTTCGCCGTGTATTTCACCCAGTTGACGAGCACTTTCTTCGGCTTGTCGCCCACCGGCACGGCCCGGAACAGGAACGCGACGACCAATAGCAGTCCCATGATCGAGAACATGAGCTTGGCGACGATGAGGATGATGCTGAGCAGGCCGAACACGATCATGCAGCAGAACCCGCCGATGCTGGACCCCAATCCTCCGATCCAATCCGGCGACGAATTGCCGTACATGTAGTCGATGGTCGTTTTCATCGCACCCAGATTCGTACGACTGTCGCTCAGATTGCCGAGGTTTGCTTCACTCCACGTGCCGCCGACGTTCGGAATGTCGAAACGCCAACCCAACGTCGCGGCGTCACCCAGATTCGTATCGTTGAAACCTTTCGTGCTCTTTTTCGGATTGGACACGTCCGGATCCGGCCCATACAAATCCCTGTGGAAGATGCCGTTATGATTGGCGAGATCGGATTGCAACACCGACTGACACAAGGTGGTGATGGCCGCATGCGGATTCTCCGCATTGGAGATCATAAGATTCTCATCACCATGAGTAGGACGCGCGCGCTGGAGACTCTTCGCGGAATCCTCACTATTGTTCGCCACACGAATCTTACGAGTACCGTTATATATGGCGTGAGTCTCCTTATCCCCCATATTGTTGATAAGCTGCGCCCACGCATCCCTCGACCTTATACTCCCACCGGTCGCAGTACACGTCTCCCAAAAGATCGCGGCACGATCCTGCATGATCGTATCATCACGATCATCAGTGGAATCCCCATCGTCCACCAGACTATGCAACGTGGAAATCCACCCGGACTCATCAAAAATCCAATTCGCCGTACGAGTGTCAATGACCGAATCACCCGACAGACCAAACTCCTCATTGGTCAGACTCGCCTGAACCTCCGGATTCGTATTGGCCTTCATATCAAGCACATGACAATACGCCATACGCGCATTCGACGCGACCTGCACCGAAGTGTTCCCACCCGCCTGCGGATTCCCATACTGCATGGTAACCCAACTACGCAACGCGGTCTCCTCCCACAACCGGTTCACCGCCTTGGTCACATTCGACGTACTGTTCTCACTGTTCGGATTCGTATCATACTGAGCATGCATCGCCGCAAGATAATCCTGACAACTCGCCGTCGCGCCAATCGGATTGTCATACGCCATCATCGCCGAAGTATTGTTAATCCCATCCAAATTCAAATTGACCGTCAACTTGTTGATCGTCGAATTCATGGTACGCATCACCCACCATGGACTGCCAACGGCGGGAGCGCTCGCGTTTTTGCCTGTGTTGGCGGCTCCGGTTCCCAATGCGATGAGTACCGCCAGACAGAGGACGGTGGCGAAGAGTCGTTTGCTGGCTTCCTTCACGGTGCCGATTTCGAAGCCGGCCGCCGCGACCAGACTCAGGATGGCGAGCACGACCAGTGCGGCGGGGATACTCCCCTGCATGATCCCTGAGTTGTCTTTTCCATCGCCGTTGATCAACGTCGCCACGGCTTCATCTATTCTCGACCCGGCGATATCCAACGGGTCGAAGGTCGCTGCGAACTGGCTTAACGCCAGTGTGCTTGACCAGAAGATTTGCGTGACCTGCATGAACATGTTCGGGATCGAGTTGCTGGTGACTCGTGCCGCCATGTTGAACAGGTTGCCGATGCTTCCCAACGGGTCTTTTGGCGATGGTTCGTTACGGTAGCTGATGTTGCCGATGAGGCTCGCCCAACGTCCTGCGGGCAGACAGGTCGAATAGTCGGTTCTGGATGCGTCGGTGGTGTTTCGCACCGCGCACCAGTCGGCCGCCGAGGCTGCTCCGGCCGCACCTCCCGGTTCGATGTTCGCCGATGCCGGTGGCGTGAATGCCAGCAGGGAGATCACGGTGATCAGGAAGACGATAATCAGGAGATTCTTGCGATTGGTTTTCTCTACCGGTTTTGAGATTGCGGTGGTTGATCTCATTATCGTACTTCCATTTCCTTGAAGTCCACGATGTTTTCGGGGTGCGTGCTGTTCGGGTAGAACACTTGGCCTTCGATCTTGCGGCTTTGGAGGTTTTCGTAGAGTCGTTTCCAACGTGCCTGCTGGGTTCGGTCCTTGATGGTTCCCACGAGGAGGAACGGGGCCAATACCATGCCTGCGAGGATGAACGCCGAACCGATCGCCCATCCCAAGGTGCCGCCACCGAAAAGGGAGGCGACGATGACGCAGCAGACAAGCCCCACCACGCCGCCTCCGATCACGCTGAACACGGTTCTGGAACGTGCTTCGGTGTTTTTCGTCAGCATGAACGTGTTCTTCCGTTCGATCTGCTCGCTACTGCTGACCTCGGTGATGTCATCCATCGTTTCGCGTGGATGCAATAGTTCAGGTTCGCTCATCGTCGCCTCTTCTACGGGTCGGATGATTGGTCAGACGTTCAGCAGGTTGATGGTGGTGTTGCCGAACGCGTTGATGAACCAGTCGAGGACCTTCAACAGGATCGGGAAGACGATGGTCGGTCCTGCGAGGAAGAAGCATACGAGCAGGATGATGAGGACGCGTTTAACGTCCGGGCAGAATCTTGAAACCATCTGGTTGTTGTGTCCGATGCCTTTGAAGATTCCGGCGATGATCAGGCAGATGAGGAGGATGACGGCGGCGATGGCGCACAAGGTGGTGATCACCGTGCCGGCCGGGCTTCCCCAAATGCCGTCGGTCAGCTTATGGTATGACCCCACCATGTCGCTGGCCGCGAGTGTGATTTCAGTTTCCATCCGAGTTCCCTTCGGTTGTCTCTCCGATGGAACCCTCCTGCGGTTGCCTATTGTATCGTCGGTTTACCCGGTTCGCCCGGTCGGATTGGAAGATCGGAAAACAGAAATAGGGTCGGATCCGTATGGAATCCGACCCTATATATAGGAGTGACCGTCAGTCGTCGAAATTATGGATCTTCACAAGGAACGACGGTTGCAACTGATCCTGCGTGCGGCTTCTCACCGCAGCCGTGTATTTCGGCAGATTCATGATCGCGGCCGGAGTCCAACCGTCCTCGCCCGCCGCGTCGGTGAGCCGGTTCGCGACCAGTTGCGCGATCTCGTTGTTCATCGTGCTGTAGGAGATGAACGTCGAATATCCCATGAACGAATCCAACAGGATCGGAGACAACTGCTTCGGATACTGGGTTGCGAACACGAGCATCAGGCCGAACGATCGTCCCTGTTCCCTCATCTTCTGAAGAATGTCGTCGTTGCCGTTGGCGAGCATGCTCAGCTCGTCGCAGATCAGCATCGTATGCTTGCCTTCGTTCAACCAGCCTTTGCAGTTCGCCGCGATCGTGTTCCACAACCGGTACAACAGCCATGCCCCGAGGATCTTGTCCATTCGTTCAGGCAACGAGTGACCGTCGTGTTCGGAAAGCACGATGTGATAGTCGCCGGGGTTGTTCAGTATCTTCGCCCATGTGGCGTTGGCTCTCTTTAACGTGAACACGTGTTCGATGGGAAGGAACTGGTTCACCTTGTTCAGGGAGGCGTTGGTGCGTTGCAGGATGTCCCGGTCGCTTCTGGCGGCACGCCCGTTCTGGTCGGGACGCCCGTACAGTTGTTCGGCGGCTTGGCTTGATAAGGTCAGGTCCTCTTCGAATTCCGTTCCCGCGTATTCCAATGCCAATGCGCGAAGCACCTGACCCAATGCTCGAGCCGATCCGATCTGACCGTCGGAACCGCATAATGCGACGGTCGCCCAGCCGATCGGACTCTGCTGTTCCTTGAGCTGGCCCGCGCCGAAGAACTGCTGTTCGAGCTGATGGCATCGGTCCACGATGACGCCGGGATGTTTGAACGAGAACCGTGTCGCGGTGACGCCGATGGTCATGGCTTGGGTGATGATGTTCAACGAGTCGTTCAGGATGTCGCCTTGTTCGAACGAGTATTGCATGGTTGCGGCGATGGATACCGCCGTGTCCTTCGCGTTCTTCCCGTCGCGGATGCCGAGCATGTCGATGCCCCTGCTGCTGGGGTCGGCCACGTAGATGACGCGTTGTGGAGTGGTGATGCCGTGTTCGCTACGGTATTCGGCTAGGTTTCCGACTCCGGTGTCATCCTTCATCCAGAACATGATGAGCCGTGAATCCGCTCCCCAGATTTTCTCCGAAGTGTGTTCACGTGCGGTGACGGCCCATTGCGCGATGCCATGCGTGAGGACCGTTTTGCCGGAGCCGGCTTCGCCGCTGATCGCGATTCCGCCGTACAGTTGATCCGGTCGCAGATAGCAGTGTCGGCCGGTCTCGTCATCTCCGAGATACACGCCGGAAGAGCTTAACGTGTCGGGTACCGGATGTGATCCTTGGGTTCGTGCGCCCGCTGATTGCAATGGCGTGTACAGTGCGGTGATGCGTGCCGGGGAGATGATCAATGTGGTTCTCTGAGTGCCGTAGCCGGAGACGACGGGACGGTTGTCCCGCGCTCCGAGTTTGGTTTCCTTGTCGGAATCGGTGGCGTTCCTGTTCGAGGAGAACGCGTAATAGCGTCGCGGCTTTTGCATGATGTCATCCCAGACGGTCCATTGCGACCATCGGAAACCCGCGTATGCGGTGAACAGGATGCATGGGATGATCAGCCAGCTTGGGATTGGCAGCATCAACATCAGAAGATACGCCAGTGCGCATGATCCGATGCTTATGATCTGTGACGGTTGCATGAACGAGACGATCGGTATGCGTGAGATCAATACAGTGAGCGCGGTGACGACTGCGACGGCGAGCATCGGAATGAGCACGCCGGAATGGGTTTGGGGAATGAAGAAGGGCAGCGGGGACACCAGTATGGCGATGCTCGTCAACAGGATGGATATGATGCCGGAGAGAAACATGCCGAATCGTGGATGGCTTGTATGCGCGTCCATTTCGGACATGAGATAGAAGGCCGCCGACCCGACATCCTTCGCAAGGCTCTTGCTTAATCGCCCGTCCGCGCAACCGGCGCTGATCCTCATGCACATGGTGTTCTTCTGCGCGAGTTCATTGTCGTCTTCGACGGTCGCATGCTCGTCGGAGATCCAGTTGCGGATACGCATCTGCTCGAAATACCCTTGCTTTCTGAGCGTGAAGGACACGTAACTGTCCGGGGGCATCAGCGTTTCGATGCTGTCCCGCATTCCGGCGAGATTTGTTCTGAGCCGTTCCATGTTGCTTTGCGAGTTCAATCTGGCGCGCCAAGGAACCAGCGGGTGTGCCATCCTGTCGATGCCGTCCGGCAGTTCCGGTTCGTCCTGATCGTCGGAGAGCGGGGCGATCGAGAAACCGGCAAGGTCGCCTGCGCTTTTCAGATCATCCTCGTTGCCGTAGATGTATTCGCGTACAGGCTGTGTGCCTTGTTTGACCAATAGCATGGTCGTCCCGTCGAGTTTCGAGGGAATGTTGCCGCTGCGTTCGCGTAACGTGTCGGTGTCGATCTCCTGCAATGATCTGGTGATCGCGAACCATTGTCGTCTCATTTTCGGAACGCTCCTTTCTCATTATTGTTGTCCGTTGTTTGAGTCAAGTCGTACAGCAGCGTGTAGGGGAAACCGTCGGGAACGGTGAATTTCGCGAGTTTTTCCCGTTCGAGAAGCTGATACAGCCATGTGGTCATGCGCACGGTTTTCTCTTGGCTTTCCGTCGCCCAACCCAACGTCGCATACCCGTCTTTGATCGGCGACTGATCGTGGATCGTCTCCCGTGTTTTGCGGATGAGTTTCAACGCCCGGTCACGTGACGTGTGGAAGATGATCGCATCCAACTGCCATAAACGGATTTTCTTCAACTCGGGTTTGCGTTGCATGTTCGCCATGAGGAACGGGATGACCAATGATCGCCGCCCCGTTTCGCATAGGTCATTGACCTGTTGCAATGCTCTCGCACGTTCGCGTTTCGCCTCTTCCAAACGTTGCTGCGCCTGTTCGAATGTTTCCTGTGATGATGTCATTTCGATGCTCCCTCCCTCAGCCCGGTGAAACCGTAGAAGCCTCCGCGATAAGCGTTGGGCATGGTCCACATGCTCACGTCCCAACCCCATTCACGTCTGATCGAATCGCGCATCACCTGCCAACCCCATTCATCCAATACGCTCAACGGGCGGACGGTGGGCGCGTACTGTTTCCAATTCGGGTCGAACAGGCTGCGACGGTTCTTGGTCAGATCCGTGTATTCGCCGAACCGTTCGGTCGGACTTCCATCAGGGTTGAACCATTCCTCCCAATATGCGAAACCGGATCGTTGCGCGACGCTCGGAGTGCCGACCATCATCTCATCGAATTGCGAGGCGCGTTCCAAGATCGGTGTGACGCTCGGATATTTCCCGTCCTTCTGATTGCGGATGAACAGCCAGACGCATACCAAACCGCGTCGTCGCATCGGCGAATAGGCGAGCATACGCGACCAGTTCTTCATTTTCTTTTCGACGTTCGTGGTGCTGCTTTGCACTTCGATGCCGGCGAGCACGTTGTTGTCGAGCAATGTGACGAGATCGGTCGCGCACAGTTTGTCGATGCCGCTTTCGGACACCGACTGCGCGTCGATCGAAGTCAATGCTCCCCACCCGTCTCCCCCGGTGATCCTCGTATGCGGGTTCGCGGTGAACGCCAATCCGACGTGCGCCGCATACGTGTTGTGTCGCGCGTGGATATGCACGGAAGTGAGTTTGCCGTTGGCGAGCATGTCCTTCAACCACCGGTCGCCGTTGAACAGTTTCAATGCGTCGGACACGAGTTTCTTCTTGTATCCGACGCTCAGCCATACGTGCGGGATGGTGATATGTTCGAACCGTTCACGCGGGTTGAAGCCAATGTTGATCGCGCCGACCCTGCATAACGCGCCGTACAGGTTCGGCTCATACCGGTCGAACTCGGGTACCGGCGCTACCGCCAGCCCGGCTTGCAGTTGGTCGACGGTGCATACGCGCCATGAGATCAGCGAGCCGAGGATCGCGGTGACGGCCTCCTTGTTGCTGCGGATCATGGTTTCCGCGAACAGTCTGTTCGGCACGAGCCACGGATTGTCCTTCGCCAGCAGTCCAGGATGTTGGAACGCCTGCACGTAGTCGCCGCGCACCCATTCCACGTCGCTGCCCATCATCCATAACGATTGGTCGTCGGGGTTGATGATCGTCACTTGAACCATCCTTTTCTTTTCGGCTTCGGTTTGTATGCTTCCGAATTGAATCCCATGTCGGGCATCACCCAGTCGAGGATCCGTTCGCGCACGTAATCGAGCTGAGGGTCTTTCCATTGCACGTCGCCGTTGGCGATATGGTTCGCTGCTTCGATGGTCTGCCGTTCCGCTCCGAAGAACAATCCGTAGCGTGAATAGTCGTACTGTTGATAGGATTCCAATCCGACAGGGATCGTGTCCTTGATGCCGATGCGTTCCTTCGGGAAACCGCATTCGGGGAATTTCGACAGCAGGTTCATCGCGTCGCCTTGTGTTTGCCGTCCCGCTTTGACGATCACCAGGCATGGGTCTCCGGCAAGCACGTAGGGTGTCAAAAGTCCTCCCGCGATGCTGTCGGGATCGTCAAGGTCGTCGGCCGAGATGCGATCCAAGTCAAGGATCACGAAGTCCCATTTCTTCCGCGCCTCCTCGAGATACCTCCGGTAGTGCAGCCAGTCGACCAGCACTCCGGCCGGTGGTGCGAACGCGACATCGTATCTGATGTTGAACATTCGTCCGGGGTTCGCTCCCCGTGTCGGACTCATGCCCGGACGCCAGTCGGCGATCGTGCGCACCGGCTTGTCGTATAGCGGGTCGAAGAACGAACGTTGTGAGGATTGTCTGATGTTGCCGTCGACCAAAAGCACGTGCAAGCCTAGTTCCGCAGCACGGTCACCGAACCTTTGGCATGATGTTGTCTTGCCGACGCCTCCGGTGTTGGATGTGACCGGCAGCAATGGTGCCAGTGTTCGTTCGATTCCAAGGATCATGTCTCGGACGATGCGCTTGTCGATGACATGGATGTTCCAGAACGTTTTGATGAAGGTCGCGACGCTCATGTCCACGTATGAGTCCGGCAGTCCGACCGTGCCGATCGGCGTCCTTTGACTGTGTTCGACGCTGCACCAGTAGACGATCCAACCGGCTTTGGCGACCTTCATCCAGTCGCCCGGAGTGTTCGTGAACACGATCCCCTTGTTGCCGGTCGGCACGGGGTTTGATGCGAGGAACATGGTCTGCACGGTGAAATCGTCGGCTGTGGGCAGTGTCCACATGCGTGCGGGAACCTTTGCTTTGAGTACGTCGAGGAAGCCGCTGGAGCCTATAATGACCGTTTTCATGCTCCGGCTCGATTCCCGGCTGTCAAAACCACCCATTTTCCGATGATTTTCACCGAAACACCGCCTTTTCTTAAACAATCCACTCAGATAGTTGTTGAGTTGGTTTGGTTGTCTATGGTTCTTCGTCTTTTGTTGTCCTATCGGACTAGCTTACGTGAGTGTTTCGTGTTTTACATGAACGGGAATGAATTTTACATGTATGTCGGGAGTGTGTTCGAGTGGGCGTCGGCCTTGTATTAGGGTGGATCGGTTTTTGTTTTCTTCTTTTTTAGATGGCTGGTTGTCTTCTTCTTTCCGGTGTTTGTTGCTGTTGAAAATTGGTTTGGCTTTGTTCCATGTTCTCTTGTCGAAAAGAGCTGAGGAGGATTGCGATGACGCTTTTCTGTGACTGATGTTCTTTCTGGTTTTTTACTTGCGCTGATTGACTGGTCTTGCTTGATGTATTGGCGTTATTGACTTCGCCGGGGTTTCCTTTACCGATCGTCGCGAGGCGAAGGTGAGCGGGCAACCCATCAGTGGAACTGATGCAGCGGCGCTTGTATGCGAATGGTTTTGTCCGAGGACGCGCGTGCCGTCGGTTCGATCGCATACGAGGAAACGGGCGGCGGGCGTAGCGAAAACTTTGCGGACGTTTTTCCCATTCCGTTCGAGGCCATCATGGTTTCGCCCTTTACCATCGGTTACAGCATTTCGAAATGTACAGGAATGCCCGAGCAATGGAAGGAGCGCCCAATGTCGATTTGGGACAACAACGGATTCAACGGTGGAGCGTTCGGTACGCCGCAGCCGGAGACGAACAACGAGCCGATCCCGTTCACGCAGCCGGTCGAGGAGCCGCAGGTTCCGGAACCGTCCGAACCAGCCGAGCCGATCGAGCCGACCATCGAACCGGAGGACGCCGCGAACGAGGAACATGTAGAACCAGCTCCGGTCGAAGAAAAGAAGACGAAGCGCGGCGGCGGACGTGGCCGCAAGAGCAAGGACGGCTTCCCGCATTTGGATGCGACTGTCGTCGCCAAGGTTCAGGAGATGCTTGACGTGCTTGCCGACCATAACACGGCCGAAGCTGTCAAGGTTCTGGTCGGTGCGAAGAGCGATGAGCCGGCCAAGCTCGTTGACGAATTGACCGATGAGCGGAACCGGAAGAAGGTCGCCGACTTCGTGAAGATGGTTGACGAGTTCGCGTATGTCGACGCTTCGGATATGACCGCACAGCTGGTCATGGCGTTCATGACGGACAAGGATTTCGCGCAGGTGTTGTTCGCCGTGTTGAACGCGATGGCTCCGGATCGTGGGTTCGGTTCCCCGAGCAAGGATGTCATGAAGAACGCGAAGGCCATCAGCGGCAAGTGGGGTGACGGCGTCGACCTGTCGATGCTGGACAAGCTCAAGGTCTGACTAAAACCATGACCTGACGGATGGGGCGGGGAATGAGATTCTGTGATCGGAGTCCGTTTCCCGCCCCTACTGTTTGCGTCGGAGGATGACGGTGTGGTTGTCTTCCAACAGTACGTTCAACGGTTTGACGGTCAGATACTCGTTTTTGAGTGCGAACTTCCAAACGTCCTGTGCCCCGTTGATGATCGACAGTCCACGGGTGAGCAGTCCACGGCTCAAAGTCGATTTCGAGGATGCGGGCAGCAGGCTGCGCAGGTCGTCAAGAGTGATCGCGAGGATGCGGTTCTCCGGACAGTACAATGCCGCGATCATGAGTAGATCCAGTTGCACCGCGCCTCGGATTCTCGTGATCGCGGCGACCGGTATCTCACGCGGATGATCCAACAGTCGACGTTCGTATTCTTCCGTCAGGGTGAGATGCGTGCCGAAGAAACCTGATTCTATCGTTGCTTCCTCGAATGGTTGAACCGGTTCACCGTTCATGTCCGGGAATGGTTTGGCTGCGAACCGTTTCAATGATTCCGTGAACGATGCGACTCCTCTACCGCCGGTGCAGGTGTTCATTCGTTTGAGTATCTTGCGCGAGTCGTCGCCGATGATCAATTTTCTGGTGATGGGATAGTAATCACGCGAGCGGGTCGCTAATAATGTGGAGAACAGGATTTGTGTGATGCGAGCTCCGACCCCGTAGGGTTCCGATGGGTCCATGTTCTTGGAATACGGTGCGCTCATCGGATAGGTGGCGCTTGTCGCATAACAGACCGTCTGCCTCGGCAGTACGTAGAGTTCCATCTGCGGTATGGCTCTCATGACGGTGCTCTCCCTCAATCGTTCCGATCGTTTCCGGCCGTGGACGTGGCCGTTTTGCTCTCATTTTATGAGGGAATTTTCGAATCGCCAAATGTCTTTTTCGTTGCCGGTTCTACCGTTCCGGTTCCGAATCCGCCGACGATCCTTTGTCGGCGTCCGGCTTGTTGGAGAACTCTTTGATCTGACTCTGCCGCATCAGTCGAAGACGGTAGGTGAACTGATGGTACACCTTCTTCGGTATCTGCTCGTACGGTCGGGCAGCTTCGAGATAGGCGATGCAACGAGGATCGGAAAAAATGATCTCCGACAAGGATGGCATGTTTTCGTCCCGCATTTTCTCCGGTTTCCCGTCGCTCATCTGCTTTGTCCTCTTTCCTCATTGGTCTTCGGCCGGAGGATAATCTGTTGACTGCCGGTCGAACCATCCGTCTAATGTTGTTGCGTTTCCGATTCGATCAGCTCGGTCAGCGCGGCTCGCGTCCGATTCTGATCCTGTTCCATTAACCCGAGCCAGAACTTGCATGCTCCGGCCCAGTTCAATTGAGTCAACTGGTCAAGCATGTCGAACGTGGCGCGATTACCCAACGGAGTCACCGCATCCATGCCGCCGATCGGCGCGAACCGGTCGCCTCTTTTGATGGCACGGTCTACGTACCAGAGCGCCTTGTTCAGATCCTCGACGGGGTTCCATTTCATTCGATGACGGAACACGTAGCGGATCGCGTTGCTCAGACAACACTGGTAGCGTTCCGTCAATTCGATGCATTCGAACGGACCCTGTTCGTAGTGACGTGGATTGTTCACCATATCCACGTCATCGGATGCATGGTCAACCGCAAGAAGTATCCGTCTCGCTCGTTGAATGTCCTCATGTGACGCGGAGATCATGAGTTGTTCTGCAAGGTCACCACGATCCCATCCGAACCGTCTCGCCTTCCGCAACATTTCAATGTCACTGTCGGACAATCCTTGCGGATCGGCCATCGCGTTTGCGAGCATCAACTGGAACAGACGACGCTCCTGAACCGCCAGACCTGAAACGCTCATGATCGTTTCTGCTTTCTCAACTCCTGCTCCAATTGGGTCAGATCCGGATACCAGATCGGCAGATAGTCGGACGCCTCCATGATCCATCCATTCGAACAGATCCGCTCCAAGCGTTGCAACGGCCCGCTCGAGTTGAAGGTTTGCTTAGTGCCGCTACACGACCGGACGGCTTTCACCGCCCGGTCGATCGCCGTCTTTGAAGAAAGCTTCCCAGCTTGTTTCGCCTTGGCGATCTTCTGCAATTGCGCGTGCAGAACCGCAATGTTCTTCAACTGCTCCTTGTTCGGACGGAAGACCATCCAATCCTGCTGACGTTCCTTTTTCTCAGTCAATGCTCACCCGTCTCGTATTCAAAAAGAAGATCATCTCTCGTCTACGGTCTCCCGATCAGGGAAGCGGTACAAGAACCGGCATCGGCTTGTTCCATGCGGCGCGACGCTCGCGCTCGGCGATGCACTTCTCCCTCAGCTTCGGGTCTGGGAACACGTCGTTTCTGGCCTGCGGTGGTTCGCCGTCGATGTCGCCGTGGTTCCATCGCAGGATCGCACGTTCGGAGATGATTCCGTTGATCAGATTATCGAAGCCTTGCATCCACCGGTATACATAGTCGGCGTTCGGTAGTTCTCCCGTGCCGATCGCCAGACTGAGACGGTTCTTCGATTCCAACGCTTCGTTCCACGCCCAATCCAGATGCTTGAGTCTTTTCTCCAGTCTGGCAACGTCCGGGTCGGTTTTCGGATATGCACTGTTGAGTTTGATTGGTTCGAGACGAAGACTGCCGTCGCCCCATTTGGATGCCTGCATGACGGGATTCTGAATATTGTCCATTAGTTGTTCTGCTCGTCCTTTGCGTCTGTGGTTTCGGAGACGAAGTGCATGAGCAAAAGGCTGGAGCTGGCGGCGAACGCGATGCTGGTCAATGCGATCAGAAGAGGCGATGTCGCGCCCCACATGGTCGCCCCGGTGAACAACGCCGTCATGGCTAGTATCAGGTTGATGGTTTGCTCCGTTGTCTTGTTCATGGTTCTCTCCGATTTATTTTATGTGGACATTTCCAGTATAACTACTTTATGGACAGACATGCAAACGTCATTTCGACAATTATCCGACCGTGAGTTGGTTCGACTTATACATGCAATCGTTATGTTATACTGATGCAGTCCACAGAAAAACGAGGATGGGAAGCAGCCGAATGCCGCTCGATCATCAGAGAACGCGCCCCGCCGAAACAGTCAGGGCGAAGTTCTCAATCGCCGACTAAGGAGAAAAGAAAGATGACCGTCATATACATCTTCCTAGGCATCCTGCTGCTCTCAGTCCTCTTCATCCTCGTCTGGAGCCTGTGCCGGATCTCGGCCATAAGGGATGAACGTGAGGCACGCGAATTCCCTGAATACGTGGATCCGTCATACGTGCCGGACAAGGATTCGACCATGGAAACAGGAGAACAACAACAATGAGTCGTCGGTACGATGACATTCCCGATCCGGACAAGATCACAAGAGGGCCCTTCACATTCCAACTGGAGGACGGTTACATCTATGTCTCGTTCAATCCCATGCCCGACAATCCGGACTGTACGGATAGAAGCCTGACCAAAGAGAACATCAGGAAGCTGAAGCAGTTCTGTACTATCGCACTTGCTGAGAGGAAGGATCAGGAGACTGTCTCATGCTGTGATCAGCGGCTCGTTTTCCCGGATGCTTCCGATAACTTCCCTATCCCCGACCTGAATCTGACCGAGGTTCCGGCACCGGCAACGCGCGTGGACAAGCCCACGGGTGAGACTAAGCCGCCGGTTCGGGACGGGCTTCATGAGATCGCGGAACAGATGAGAATCAGCAACCTGCTGCAGTTGCTTGTCTCAAGACCCTCCGTCTTCGATTTTGACCGGCTGACCGACGCGTTGGATAATAAGCGGACCCGAACCGCGTTGGGTTTGGAAGAATACAAGGAGGAGACCCGATGAAGTTAAGCGACCAAGCGGTCAAACAATTGGAAGCGTCCAAGGCGATCGTCAGCGTCAACGATGATCGAACCCGGATCGTCTACACCGACGAGTTCAAGAAGGACTTCGTGGAACGGTATCGGCGGGGCGAAAAGCCTGTCGCGATCTTCCGCTCCTACGGGTTGGAACCGCATCTCATTGGCTACAAGAGAATCGAACGTTGCACCGCACGATGGGTGGAACAAGTAACCGGAATGAAGGCGTCCGCAATTGGAAAATGACAAGGAACTGTTGAACCGTCCGCATGACGAGTTCGCCGAACGAGCCGTGCTCGGCAGTATGATCACCAGTCCGACAGCGTTGGATGATGCGATGCGTCATCTGGACGTGGAGGACTTCTACAAGCCGGAGCATCAGATCATCTACGAGGAGATCGTCAAACTCGCCGCCGACAACCAGCCGGTGAGCAGCACGATCCTCGCGACCAGACTCCAACAGCAGAACAAGCTCGGCAATCTCGGCGGCGTCGACTATCTTCTCAAACTCGTGGAGGCGGCACCCACTTCAAGCAACGTCTCCTACTTCACCGATATCGTCAAGCAGCGTGCCACGCAGCGGCATATCATCAACGTCGGCATGAAGATCACCCAAATGGGGTACAGCAGCGACGTTGACATCGACAGCATCATCACCGCCGCATTGGATGAGGCGTTCACGATCGGCGAGGACGACACGCACAATGATTACCGTCTCGCATACGATGTCGCCGCAGACATGCTCAAGCACATCGATGACGTGCAGCACGGCAACGTGGAGAAGGGCGTGCCTACCGGATTCCGGGAGATCGATGACGTGACCAACGGTTTGCAACCCGGCCAGATGATCGTCGTCGCCGCCCGCCCGGCGATGGGCAAGTCCACGCTCGGCATGGACTTCGCACGATCCGCAGCATTGCACAACAACATGACCACCATCATCTTCAGTCTTGAGATGAGCGGCGACGAACTGATGCAGCGCGTGTTCAGCGCGGAGACGAACATTCCGTTGACGGCATTCCGCAACCCGGATGCGATCACGCCGGAACGGTGGGACACGTTGAACGCCCAGTGGGAGAAGCTGAAGAACGCTCCACTATATATTGACGACAGCCCGAACATGAAGATGGCGGACATCCGGTTCAAATGCAAGCAGTTGAAGAAGGCGCATGATCTCAAGCTCGTCGTCATCGACTATTTGCAATTGATGAGTTCCGGCAAGAGCGTGGAGAACCGTCAGCAGGAGGTCAGCACGTTCAGCCGTAGCATCAAGATGCTCGCCAAGGAGTTGCAGGTGCCGGTCGTCGTGTTGAGCCAGTTGAACCGTGGAGTGGAGATGCGCGCGGACAAGGTGCCGCAGATCAGCGATCTGCGTGAATCCGGTTCGATCGAACAGGACGCCGACGTGATCATGCTGATCCACCGTCCCGACGCCTACGATAAGGAGGATCGTCCCGGCGAGGCCGACATCATTCTCGGCAAGCATCGCAACGGTCCGACCGGCACGTATACGCTCGCTTTCCTCGGCCAGACATCGCAGTTCAAGGACATGCCCAAGGATTATGCGGCCAACATGATCTGACAACCGAAACATTTCTTGTTATACTGAACTAGTCCACATAAACAGTTGGGGAGGCTTGCCTGTTGACCAGCATTCGACAGTACGCGCACGAATACAAGCTCAGCGACCAAACCGTCGAACAGGTGATCAGACACGTGAAAGCCGAAACGACCGGAACATACGATTGTTCCGTCACGGTCGGCCATCGCACGTATCGGACAAGACTCCGCCACCGGACCGCAGACACGACCATTCGTGAAATCCTATACCGGATCAGAGAGGATCAGCCATGCTCGCAGCTTACATCATCTCGCTCATTCTGCTGACCATAGGCGTCCTGCTTCTTCTCTACATCGTGTCCCAGTCCGGACCAAAGCAAAGGAACAACACATGCCACGACGCAAACCGGAACGATATACTCCCCGTCCATTGAAGGCCGACGCGACGTTCAACCGCAAGTGCGGGCGCACCACGTTCAAGTCTCCGATCGACGCGCAGATCGCCTTGGGCAAGATGCCCGAAGGCAAGGTTGCACGCAAATGCCCGAACTGCGGCGGCTATCACATCGTCAACGTCGGTGAACATCTGGAAAGCCGTAAGGCGAATGGCGGCGGGAAGAACCGTCACAGGAACCGTAAGGAAGGGAAGTGAGCTTCATGCCGTTCATGGGCTACCCGCGATACCACGCGGGCGAACAGGATTCCGGCAACACCCTCGATCTGACGGCGGTCGCCAAACTGGACGGCGAGGATGATCTGAAACGATTGGGCTTCACGTTGATCCAATCATGCCGGCATTTCTACGGTGACATGCTCGACCGTCATTACGGTCGGACGAAACTGTCCTCATGGCAGCGCGAGGATGGCCCCGTCACCGTTCATGCGGATGTCTGGCAGGTGTATGAGCCGTTCGATGTTCGCGAGAAGCGCGTCATGTTTTATACGCAGGAACAGGCCGTGTTCTTGGCTCAGCTTTCTGTGCCAATGGATCAGATGCCGAACATCACCAAGGTGATCGCGAACGGACATCGTGATGAGTATGAGCCGATAGAACCGAACACGGTCGATCTACGCCAGTTGCGGCATAATCCGATCTCGGAGAAGATGCATGGGTTCGGGTTGATGGAGCGTGATTCGGACAAGTCGCATCGGCTCCCGTTGCTCTGGCAGATTCCGTACGACGACACCGGTGATGACCCGTGGCTTCCTGATAAGCCGAGGCTTATCGCCCGTGTCGATCCGGAGCAGGAGACCATCGAGTTCGAGAGCAAGGTCACCGGCGTGAAGAAGACGGTGACGTTCGACGAGTTTCTGGCGCTTGACCGCATCGATTATGGGTGGAAGTGATTCCGGGTCTTCGCTGATTCTTAGGGTTTGACTGGTGGTGCTGGTCAAGCCCTTTCTTGTTTGTTAGGGTGATTTCAAAATAGGAGGAAATGATGGAAGAGGATCTGGATCGGCTCCTCGAGTGGAAGCTGGATGAGCTGGAGAAGGTCATGCCCAGTCGGGACGATCGGCATTTTCCTCGTGAGGAGCGTCGGTATGCGTTGGAACAGGCCGCCGCTCTGGAGGCTACCGTTGAGGGGAAGATGGATACGATTCGCGACATCACTCCGTTGGAGTTGTACCAGTTGAGCATGTTCTAGTTCCCGGCACCGCTGGTTGTCGATGACCGTGCCCACAACTCCATTATTTTATGTTATACTGTTCGTGTCCGCATAAAACGATTGGGAAGACCAACACATGACCACAAGCCTCTACGTCGGCGACCTCCACGCAAAACCAGACCTACTCCCGTTGATCAGCGCGGCCGCCGACCGACACCACGCCGACCGGATCATCCTCCTCGGCGACATATGCGACGACTGGAACCTATCCAACAACATGCAAACCGCATGGGTCGAATGGTTCACCGACTGGTATCGACACGAAACACTCGAACGGGAAATCATTCCCCTGCTCGGCAACCACGACATCCCCTACTGGCTGGGCGTCGGCTCCACGTTCGACATGCTCAACAGCAGTGTCGGATTCCCCGGTTACAAGCCCGGTGCGAAACGCCGCGTCCACGAGCTGATCCACATGCTCCCGTTCAGACTCGTATGGTCGGACGGGTATTCGATCGCCACGCATGCTGGTCTCACTTGGGATTGGCTCATCGCCAACATTCCCAACGCCGGCAAGCTCACGCCCGTCCAAATCGCCGAACAGTTGAACGGTCATATGAACGCGCACCGGCTCGCCAGCCTCTACTACGACATCGGGCCGGCGCGAGGCGGCGACAGTCGCACCCCGAGCCTCTTGTGGGCGGATCGCAGCGAACTCGTGGCCGACAACGATTACTGTCTCACGCAGATCGTCGGCCATACTCCCGTCCCGTCCGTCACCCGTGAACTCGGCAACCTGTGGTTCTGCGACACGTTCAGCACCGACTCCAACGGCAAGCCGATCGGAGACCAGACGATGCTGCTCGTCACCGACGCCAAGCCGACGCCCAGTTTCGACATCATTCCCCTCTATCAGAACGACGATAAGGAATAAACCATCTTATGAACGACCATCAGACCGAAACGGTCAACCTGATCAACGACGTCATTTTCGACACGAACCGTCGCGACTCCTATCAGATCGAAGCCGTCGACAACCTGCTTGACCGTATCAGCGACAACATCAGACACCACAACACGTTCGACCCGGACGTGATCCGAAACGTACCCATCCCCACAGCAGGTTTCGGCCGCGAAGGCTACGACCGTGATCAGGTTGATGAGTTTCTTGACCGGCTTGCCATGCGATTGGAGGAGTCGCGTTGATGGGTGATTCAATCAGACTGTATCTGATCGCCCGTGACGTGATGCATGACATTCCTCCATTGCCGGGCACCGTCGCCTATGCGGAACCCAAGCGGCGGAACGGCCGGCTCGACATCGCCGTCAACGCCAATGATCGGGGTCTCGAATTGACGGGACTGCTCCGCAAGGCGGATTTGCAGGATGTCCACAGCGGGAGTGTTCCGGTGTTCATGCCCCGCTATGAGCTGATCGAATCGGAGACGCCTCCGGATCACGAGTGTGCGTTCTTCACGTTGACGGTTACGCCGTTCAGCGACGGTTCGGACCCGGATGATTATTACATGTTGGAGAAGAGTTTCCCGGAGTGGTTGAGCGTCGGTTCGGTCAGGGCGGTGTATCAGGTGCTTCGCGCCTTGGCGAGGGTGGAAGATGAGTGACGGACTGGCGATCACGCGACGCGCGGGTTGGACGACGATACCGGATGAATCCGCGTTCGGTTCGATTGGTTTTCGGTTTTCCCGGCGTGATCTGATCGTCCTGCGCCGTCCGGTCGGCCCCTTGTCGTGGGATATCCTGCTGATCATCGAGGTGAATGTCGTCACCGGCGCTTGGGGATACGTTGTCTTGGATGAGAATACTGGCGAACCGTATGACTACGAGCTGGCGATTCCGGCGATCTGCTCCCGGTTTACCGGCGAGGTGGATGAGGCGTTCGCCGAGCTACGTGAATATGGGTTCATCGGCGTCGGTCTGGTTTGAGTTTTGTTTCCCGCCCTTCATTTTTATGTTATACTGTCAACGTCCACATAAAATAGTTGAAGGAACATCATGAACCGACCCGACGCACTCTCCCGCGCATACGCAGCAATCCTTCCCCAGCTCAAAACCCTCGGATACCGGCCAGACCTCAGATCCTGCAACGAATACGAGTCCGCCCGGTTCATGATCACCGTCAGCCGCCAACCCACCACCTACGTCAGCCCCAACGGCGACTGGGAGCGAGAAGACGGGCACATCGGCAACACCCCGTTGGAACTCGAAAGCCTGTTCATGGCCGAACACTACCGTGACATGCTCAAACACCGCGACACCAACGATCTCAAAGGCATCGCCGCCGACATCCTCCTCGACCAAGGCGTGATCCTCGGCTCCATCCTCTCCGCCAGCATGTACCGCAACGGGTTGAACGTGGAATACCGTCCCCGCACCGGTTGCCCGGAAACCGTTCGCATCACCGGTTTGGTGAAGAAGCATGAGAAGGCGATCAATAATATCGGCAAGCAGTTGGAGTTGAACATGGACAACGGGGACATGTCCGCCTATCAGAAGCAGACGATCCGCCGCATCATGCGCATCAACTAGAGGAAGAAAAGACTGAAAATGAATTGGCTTGATTTCGTGATCGACCTGCTGGGGCTGATCGTCGCCGGGACCGGGTTCGTCATCGCACGCAGACCATCGGTCAGATGGCTCATGCTGTCGCTCGGCATCCTATGGATGGTATTGACGTTGGTGGAAACCGGTGCGGCTCTGATGACCGGGGTCGGCTCCCCGATCCGGCCGCTCCAATACGCCACCGTCGCCGGACTGGCGGTCACGCTGCTGATCCAAAGTGTGCTGATCCGTTTGGATCACGGGCGACGTTCCTACCGTGATGATCTCGCCTGTGACATCGCCAACCTCGCATTAACCCATATCGCCACCGAACACTATCGGAGGATGATCAGGGGAAGCATTCGCTTGGGCATGTCGACCGCACTGGATGACGAGGCGTATGGGATCGTCAGCCGTCATATGGGCGAATCGAAGAAAACTGAATCGTCGGAGGAACGGCCATGACTCGTAGATATTTGACCTTACGTGATGAACCGCATACCGTACTGGTGTTCGACGACAAGAAGACCCGCGACCGGTACTGGGCCAGTCACGATAAAACAGCGTGGTGGGTCGCCCCGATCGTTGCCCGTGAGACGATGATCCGGGCGACCGGACTGCCATTGCATGCTCCGATAGGCGAGGTCGTCGAACGGTATCTGACATTGCATCCCGACCATGATCGGCGCGAACACAAGCCGGAGGACAATGAAAGGATGCCAGCATGACGTTACCGAAACCCGGTCCGAACATGACATTGACCCGGGATCACGACTCCTTCAATCTGGGCGATGCCAACGTGCACGTGACCGCCGAGACGCTGATCGAGGATGGGACGATTTTCATCCACCTGCTCACCGTCAACGACAGGGGGATGCGCCGCGAATGGAAGATCAAGGTGAATGGCGATTTTATTTCGGTCGGCTCCGACAGGGACAACGGACGACCGGAACAACCAGATGGCTTCCATCCCGAATGTGACAATCTCGACCTCATCTAAAGAAAGGAATCATATGGGCACCCCGATTTACGTGGAAACCGGCCAACTGGTCGACGCCTCCTTCGCCCCGCATACGACCGTCACCTACCAGTTGAACGAGAACGCAGCCGTCGGCACTCGCACCATCATCATCCCCGACGGGTTCACCCCCGAAGAGACGAAACGAATCACGAGAGCGATCGGCCGTGAGTTCGCTGACTCAGAACCAGTCGTGGAACCGAACGAAGCGGTCATGCGGAAAACGGCACAGGCATTGTACGAGCACATGTCAGATTCGGATACGCCGTGGAGCAAACTCCCCTCGTATGATCAACAGTTCTGGATGGAATCAGTGCGCACCGTATGGGAAACGATGCGATGATGGTCGACTATTCGCCGTGGGTGCAGTCTCACCCCTCCCCGATCCTGCCGATCTTCTGCATTGTCATAGGATTCGCGGCCGGCATAGCAGGGGCGGTGATTGCCGCCATCGGCAATGATCCGTCCGTGGACGACTCGGAGCCGGTCGTGAACGTCGTCAAATCCAGCATTATCATCGTCGTTCTCACCGTGCTCGGTTTTGGCCTGATCGGATACGGCATATGGACGCTCAAAAAGAATGCGGATTATCCGAAGACGTTCACCTCGGAAACCGAGAAAAGGTTCGGCATCGAACATTTGCGCTGCGACGGCCGGGAATGCGACGCCCACGGTCTGCCAATGGACGGCGAGCGCGCGTCATGGTTGAAGAGCAATCGGTATGAGACGGGAACGTTTATCGTGGACGGCAACAAGGTCGGTTTGGCAGGATCGAACGGAGAACTTCTCTCTCCGAACGGCAATCGTTAGGAGGCATCATGGAACATTCGCTGGGATTCCGGGACCGACTGGCATGGTCCCTTCTCCGGTTCATCACCCGTCATATCGCATCCACTGAGATGCGAACCTATATGAGGCCGGCACTAACCAAAGCGTTCAACCAGTTTTTGGATCATCCCATATTCGTATACTCTTCCGATCATGGCAATGAGGACACTCGAGTTGTCTTCGAAGCCGGCGGATTCGATCTAACCGCCAGAATCAAACCATTTGGACTGGAAGAAATGACCAGACTCGGCTTCGCCCATGAAACGACCGAAACCTTGGAATTAGGAAGAGCTGTTTCCGTCTATCATTGCAGGCGTCGCCCATCGGTTAAATGCAAGGTTTTCGCTCAATGCTTCGACTTCGCATGGTGCGTCACGGAATTCTACTTCTCCCCAACCGAAGAAAACAGCAGAGGGGGCATCTCGATCAACAGGATTGAGATCAAAACCATCAAATGCGTACTCACCGACGGCGAGCGCCTGTACGGTTGCGAGTCGCCAGATAATGTGGTTGATTTGCGTCCGTTCCGGTATGATGTTTGTGCCAAGTTTTTGGAATTGGGGTTTTTCCATTACACGGACTACATGTTCTGGCTTTACGACCGCCGGGACGAGCTGTCTGGTAGGTCCATGCGGGATGCAAAGCCCCGCATTATTGGTAACGCATGGCCTGATGGGACGGTTCGACTGTTGACCGCGAACGGTAGGGAACGGGTTCTTTCTCAAAAAGATTTCATGGCCTTGGGACGGAAATGGGATGATCGGCTCATTGCCGACGATGATCCGGGAAAGGAAGATTGATGGATTCCAGTGAACTGAAGCAGCTGCTCAAAGATATGAGCTTGTTCGACAGTGTGAGCGCCGGCGACAACGATCGGAGTGCGATCGGAACCATTCGCGTTGACGGGACCGTACTGCTTCGCGTTCGCGTGGAGGCGGGGATTATTCTCGACGTGCGTGGTGAGCATTCCACGTTCCGTGATTGGGAGGAATGGGATCGTAGACGTATCCTCGCCCATTCCGCTGCGATCGATGACATGGAATGGTTGTGTCATGTGATTTTGGACATGGTGATCAACATGGAGCGACTGCTTGCCTTCCGACGGATCACCGATCAGACGATCCGATTCGTGGAGAACATGACTGATTGGACGTGGGATGCGACCGACACCGGATTGACGCTCTCCAATCAAGATCAGGTGATCCTGCTGGACGTACTGGACAACATGCTGATCATCCACCGTCCGGAACCAACACCCGTCTCGTTTGACCAGCCGCATCATCAGCCCGACATGAGAATGGTGCTTCAACTGCTCAAGGAAACCATGACAGAGGAGCCTGTCAGATGACGACCCAGGCGGAAACATTGGCGCTCGCGAACGCGTGGATGCGCGGCGACAATCAGACGATGCGCAGCGTGTTCCTCCGGATAGCGTCGAATGCGAGGGAGAAGAACAACGGGAAGGATAACGCGTATTCGGTGAAGCTCTCCCAAGCGAGCCGTATAAGCAACGAGGAATTAGCGAAGGCCAACACGTTCATCTCGCAGTACACGGATGATCGGGAAGGCGAACACGGTCACGAACTGACCCTCCCGCCCGATATCCAGACCGGTATTGATCGTTTTCTCGCAGAACGGGAGCATATGGATGCGCTCGCCGCACACGGACTGTCACCGGCATCAAAGATACTGTTGACCGGTCGGCCGGGTACGGGCAAGACCAGTCTTGCCGCGTTGGTCGCCCGTCGTTCTGGGTTGCCGTTGCGTACCGTCCGCTTGGATCGACTGTTGAACGGTTTGCTGGGTAAAACCCTTGAAAACATTGGTGTCCTGTTCGATCAGATGCAACGCACCCCCATGCGTCCTGTTCTTGGACGAGGCCGATTCGCTCCTGTGTTCTCGACGCGGCCGGGATGACGTAAGCGAGATGCGTCGCTCCACGAATCTCCTGTTGCAGCGGATCGACGATTGGAATCCGATGGGTATTCTCATTGCCGCGTCGAACATGCCGGAACTGTTGGACCCGGCCATGTTCCGTCGTTTCGACCTGCGGATCAGCATGCCCGACCGGACGGGTGAACTCGCCGAGAAAATCATCATGCGCCGACTGTCGGAGATCGACATGCAACTCGACGGCAAGTATTCGAGAACACGTACGAATGGGAAGGCCGCCTCACACCCGCACCGATCGTCCAAACCGTCGATAACCGCGCAAGGGAAACGATCATCAACGGAAGCAGTGTGATCGAGTGGACGAACTCGGCAAACGGTTGAAGCGACTGGCTGTTTGATCATGGGAACATTAGGGTGGGGGCAATACAGGATGCCTCTGCCCCACTTAATGCACTCACGCCGGTCAACTGAGTAGGTGCTCCTGATGTTGCGTCATCAAGAGCACCCATTGGTTTGAAAGGCGAAGCCAAGGCTTCTCAACCTTCCATCATGAGTCCAACGAAACGACCGTCAGACGGTCGTCTCGAAGTTAGACAAACCCACAATGGACAGACACCAGTCTAACAATCGATCAGCCGAGGACACTCCAATCCGATCAGACCGTTCCCGTCTGACATTCCAGCCCCTCATCCACTACCTAAACAACAGAAAACGCATCAACCTTCGAAAGGCAAACACATGACCCGACCATTCCCCGCCACTCTTCCCGACCTGACCACATTCCGCACCATCACCGGCTACTTCTACGCGTACGACGCGGACATCCACATCAGCGACGAGCAGGAAACCGCACAACTCACCGCCAGCCAATCAACCGACCCAACGACCCCCGGCCTCCAGATCGGCATCCACGTATCCGACGAAACCAAACAACACAAGACCAAACGAGACCAGTTGCGCTCGCAGATTCGACTGTTGAAGGACATGCTGCCAACATGCGACGATCAGGATTATCACTCGTTCGACCGGTACGGGTTCACGGACTCCGACACGCTGCCGGACGGCGCACTGTATATCGCCCAGTTCTGCATGGACATGGTTTTCACGGCGGCTCGCGGGCCGATCATCATGCGGCGCATCATCTTCAATGAACAGCTTCCGGAGATCGTTTTCGCCAGCATCAACAAGTATCTCAATACGTTCGGCCCATACGTGAATCACATGTTCGACCTGCTTGATTCGATGGAACCGGACAATGAAACCGTTTCACCGTCGGTTGCGCTCGCCACGTTCAACACGTTCGAATCAAAGGAAGAACTCGACATGGCGCTGTCCGACGAACAGGCTGATCCGATGTTTGAACTGCGGATGGCGCATAAAACCGATGGGACGATTGCGGTCACCTACGATTGGCATCGCTACGAAGACGAAAAGGACGATACCTTCCACATGCGAATAGGCTACGACTTCTGCCGCATGTACTGCAACGCGCTACCGGAAGAACCGGTTGGCTCCAAAACGAATCCGCCGTCGTTCGCCAGTTTCGCCACGGATGAGATTCCCGACAAGGCGACGCCGATCGCCTTGCTGATCTGCGATAATTCCGGCAATCCGCCGATGCTGCGTTGCTTCATGCGGATGCCGGACGATCAAGTGGACGAGGATACGTTGACGTTGTTGGGCAACGCGTTGCACCAGTATCTTGATTATGTCGAGGAAATAAACGCCAAATAGTCGGTTCGGCGGGAGTCGGCGGAGCTTCGGATTCTCCTTCGTACAGGAGGAAACCGAAGCTCTTTCCTTTCCTCCACGGCTTTCCCAACGTCTGACCGCACGTTCTACTTACTTGTTATACTGGGATAGTCCACATATTCAAGTTCAAGGAAAGCAGACACAACTTGACCGACACCAACGATTTCACGTTCAACGACACCATCACCACCGATCAGACCAGTGAAGCCAATCCTCCGGAAATCGACCCGAACAAGGTGGACTTCGCCGACATCGACGATGTTTGCTCCGCCGCCTCATACTTCTCGGTTCCCTTCGAACATGCGCTCTCCGACACCGTGGAAGATATAGTCCGAAAGCATGAAGGCGGCTACGATTTTGCGCTCCTCACCGTCACCGCACTCACCTATGCCGCGAACCGACTCCAGCAGACGCTCGCACCCGTGTTCGTCGCGGAACTCAGCAAGCATGATCAGCCGGAATGGATTCCCGAACTGCTCGGCATGGACGACTGGCAGGAGTTGGAGAACGAAATGCCCGACGTTGTGCGCGTCCGCAACGCCTATATGGAAACCCATGCGACCGGTGAACCGGTCGACGTGGTGTTGGAGGATGCCGGCCGATCATTGACCGTTTATGAGAAGGACGGGCAGACCGTCAACGAAATCCACATGGGCGACGACATCGAGGATGAAGACTAACCCTTCGAAGCTGTCAAAAGGTTGAAAACATTGATTGAGCTGAGATCGGAAACTTGCCGCCGATCTCGGCTCTTCTCTTAAACGAACGGAATCAGAGTAGGGAAAACCATGTCGAACAATGCAGATCATTCGTCAAAACTCGATAAACGAGATGTCGAGTTCATCGTGCAAGGCATCCTTGGAGCCACAGTCACGCAGCGTGTCAAAGCGACCAAGCAGCCGTACGGAGGGTTCCTTAAACCATCGTCTTTCGAGCGTGTCCAGTTGCAGGATGAGAACAGTTTATTCCCGGTCGAGAACGTGTCTCCGAGTCTCGTCGGTCTCACAGTCGACTATCTGACCCGTTATATGACGGATGATCCCCGATCGGCGATCGACGCCTTTGACATTTCTCTCAGAGGCGCATATCTCGCTGATGAGGAAGTGCAAGCCAAAGAGATGATCAATGGCATTTCAGGGTTGGGTGACCGGTCGATCACCCTCGCCGTAAAACTCACCGCATACGATGTTTGCTATCGTGCCGGACTCGAAGGATTCGTACCTCCACAGCAGATTAACCCCGATGCTCAGACGTGCGAGAACATCCGGATCATGGTCAACCGGTCGATCCGATTCTTGGAAAAATATGGGCCGAAAACCAAGGACGAATTCACCTTCGAAGGCGGCTACACGAAGACGATCGTCAACGGTGACGGCGACTTCCTCACTCGGGATACGCTCTGGGATTTCAAAGTGTCGAAGAAACCGCCAACGAAAGACCATACACTCCAGATCCTCATCTATTGGCTGATGGGCTTGCACTCCATCCACCCCGAATTCCAAACCATCGAATACTTGGGCATCTATAACCCGCGTCTGAACACGGTCTGGCGGTTGGATGTGACCCAGATTCCGAAGGAAACCATTGATTTTGTCTCGACGGAAGTAATCGGCTACTGGGATCAGCCAGAAAACAACTAAAACACCCGCCAACCCAGATCAAGGAGTATCCATGCCATACCTTTTAGTTTTCCTACTCGCGATCATCCTGATCACCATCTGCTCCGGCCTATATGTGGTTCCGCAACAGTCCGCATACGTGATCGAACGGTTGGGTAAGTTCCATCACGTCGCTTACGCCGGGTTGAACTTGAAAATCCCCTACATTGATCGGATCGCCACCAAAACGAATCTGCGCGTCAACCAGTTGAACGTGCAGTTGGAGACGAAAACGTTGGATAACGTGTTCGTGACCGTGGTCGCCTCCACCCAGTTCCGTGTAGACCCGCAGAACGTGGCGACCGCTTATTATGAGTTGCATGATCCGGCCGGACAGTTGCGCTCCTACATGGAGGATGCGTTGCGTTCCGCTGTACCAGCCTTATCGTTGGATGATGCGTTCGCCCGTAAGGATGATGTTGCCGCCGACGTGCAGCGGACGGTTGGTGCGGAAATGAGCCGGTTTGGGTTCACGGTCGTGAAAACGTTGGTGACTGCGATCGACCCGAGTGAACAGGTGAAGCAGGCGATGGATTCGATCAACGCCGCCCAGCGTGAGAAGGAGGCGATGCGTCAACGGGCTGAAGGTCAGCGTATTCAGATCGAAACGCAGGCGGCCGCCGAAGCGGAGAAAACCCGGTTGCAAGGTGAAGGTCAGGCGAACTATCGGCGTGAGATCGCGAACGGTATCGTCGATCAGATCAAAAGCTTGCAAGCGGCTGGCATGAGCATTCAGGATGTGAACAATGTGGTCCTGTTCAACCAGTATCTCGATGTGATGCGCGACCTGTCCGAATCTGCGAACACGAAAACCGTGATCCTGCCCGCCAGTACGCCGGCCGGCTATTCGGATATGCTCACGCAGATCACCAGCGCGTTGGAAACCGGTCGGAACGCATAATGGTCGCCTCATCCAAAAACCAACGCCGACTGGCGGTCGCCAAATCAGGGCGGAACGACGAGTTTTATACGACGCGGGAAACCGTAGAAGCGGAACTCGCCCACTATCGGAATGATTTCATTGGGGCGCACCGTCGTCTGCAATTGCAACGATCATCCAGCTCGAAGTGAGTTCACCCGATTCTTCCTGCGCCACATGACGGATTGGCAACTCCCCCGGTTGATCGCCACCAGCTACCAGCCGGACAACGGTCTACTGGACTTTGGAGTCGCACGGCTACCGGTATGAGCTGATCAACGACGGACGAACCACTCCATATACGGTCGAAGACTTCCAAATCACCGAACTCGCCGGTACAGGAGGCTTCGAAACCCCGGAATGCCAACCATTACTGGACATCCCCGATGTGATCGTCTGCACGAATCCTCCATTCAGCCGGGTCAAAGACCTTCTGCCCATGCTCGACCAGCACGGCACGTCGTTTCTGATCCTCGCTCACATGAACGCCGTCACCTACAACAGTGTGTTTCCCATCGTGTTGGAAGGCCGCTGCTGGTTCGGGTTAAGCATCCACTCCGGTGATCGACCGTTCCTCATCCCCGACGATTATCCGCATGTCAGCAACAATCTCATCCTCGACCAGCAAGGTCGAACGTATGCGAAAGTCACAGGCGTCCGTTGGTTGACAAACCTGCCGGCCGGGTTGGCGGATAAGACCGACCGGATCGCCGACTATCGCATCTACACGCCGGAAGAGTATCCGACTTACGATTCGTATGATGCGATCGAAGTCTCGAAAGTCCGCGACATTCCAACGGATTATACGGGGTTGATGGGCGTGCCGGTCACGTTCCTCGACCATTGGTCGCTGCATTCTCGATCCCGACTGGTAGGTCAACTCAACCACGGCACCGACCCCCGGTATGATCCGGCGAAACCGGTGATCGACGGTCACGTCAAGTACAAACGTCTACTTATCCAATCGAAAGGACAAACATCATGAACAGGAAACCACTCTCCAAACTCGCCACCATCATCTTCACGCTCGCAGCCGGCTCATTGACCACGGTCGGAGGCGCGATGATCGCCCGATACGTGTTCCATATGCGGATCATGTGGGATACGACGCTCGCCTCCGTGTGTATGGCGCTCGTCTGGCTGTTGATCGCGCTTCTGCTGCTGTTCGCGCAGAAGATCATGGATCGGCTCCAGCAGCGGAATGCCGGCAAGTCGGAACCGTCTGAAGTTTCCCATCGTCGTCACTGACGCTCAACCCACATGTTATAGTGGTTGCGTCCACATAACATAAGGTTGGGAACAACAAACCATGACGGCCGACATTCAAATCGGACAACTGATCCGCCTCTACCTGCGGGCGGATCAGAACCAATGGGCAGAATTCTTCGTCCAAGAAATCAACGAACACCACGAACCCATCGACCCCGACGGAGACTCATACCCCGCCGGAAGTTGGGCGCAATACCGTTCCACCGGGTTCAAGGAAACCCCGGACGAGTATGTGACCCTCCACAACAAACGGTTCAAACACTGGCGGTGCCGCATCAACTCGAACCGACTTCACGAAATCCGATTGGACGAATGGGAGCCAGAACAGTGACCGGCCACTACATTGAAGACGAGCTGCCGCCAAGCATTCTTCCCGATGAGCGTGTACCACCGGCTTGGGGCGGCATCCAACTGACTTGGATCGGCTGGATGCCGCCGATCACCCGATTCCTATGCGCGAACAATGATCTACGGAAAACGGAGCTCTGCCAAAACTGCCGTCACGCATGGCTCCCCTACTCAAACCAAGGACACACAAGCAACTGGCGGCTGACGATCAGCTTGGAACGCTGCGGCTTCTGCGGGTATACGACAGCGGAAACCCAAGTGAACGGAGAACCTGCACAGGACTGGATTTTGGACGAAACAGACTATGAGGAGGACGACGGTTGGTGGCAGTGACCAACGAGCAGGAGTATTCGATTCTCAACGCGGACACCTACAGTGTCCAACCGCCAGACGAGCCGGCTCTCGTATTGACCGACCCTCCATACGGTACGACGAATCTCGACTGGGACAGCAACGAATCCACCACCCGCCTATGGGCTTTACTCGACTCATACCAGACACCGATCGTCACCTTCGGCGACTTCCGACTCATCAGCCGATTCGCCGCCCTCTCCGACTCGTTCCGATACGAGCTGATCTGGGAAAAACGCCGACCGGTCGGCTTCCTCGACGCGAACCGTCGCCCCTTGCGCACGCATGAACTGATCGGCATCTTCGGCAAACCCGAGTTCACACCACAACGTCGCCCCCGGCATGAGGATGATTACCAGCCCGGACGGGCGCGACGCTTCAACCGAGAAAACCGGGTTTACGGCAAGGACTCCACGGAATGCATCTGGGATGACGACGGCACTCGACTGCACGGTAGCGTCCTGCACTCCACTTACGGACAGTATGATGTAAGCCGAGTCAAAGGCATGCATCCGACAGCGAAACCGATCAACCTGCTACGACTTCTGATCCGCATGTATTCGAATCCGGATGATCTGATCTGCGACCCGTTCATGGGTTCCGGTAGCACCGGTGTCGCCGCTTTGTTGGAGGGCGACGTTTCTTCGGTGTCGAGCAGGACGGGCACTGGTTTAAGGTCGCCAACCAACGCATCAGCGCGGTCGCCAGCCAACCAACGTTGGATGGTCAGCCGGCTGGAGTGGATGATGTGCTTGATCTGAGCCGTTTCTGACCTGATTATCTTGTTATACTGGGTATGTCCACATAATCAAGGGGAAGCAGCAAGCCATGCAGTATACGATCCGCAACAACGCCACCAACGAAACCATTACCGTCAACAGTCTCACCGCCCTACGCCGCACCGCCGTCAAATGGGAAGACAAGCACATCAGCAACATCTACCGGCTGGCCGATTGGGAGACCGTGGACGCGGAATGCAAAACCGTCCGCCACCGGATCAGTCTGTTGATCGCCTATCTCGCCGATCATGCTGCGGATTGGATGAACGATCCGAACGACCCCCAGTATCTCGACATCATCAACGGGTATCTCGTCACCCGCATCACCGCAATCACCAAATAAAAGGAACACTATGGAAGAACCTATTCCAGTCGACACCGAACCGATCGAAACCAACCCCACGGAAGCAGAACCAACCTCCAAGCAGGATACGCTCAACGAACCGGGAATCTACGCATTCACATTCTCCGTACTCTGCTCCATCCTCGCCACCGGCAGCCTCCTCACCATCGGCGGCGCACTACTCGTCCGCATCCTCTTCCACATTCGCATCTTCCACAACGTGCTCACCGCCGTGGAAGCAACCGCACTCCCCCTGTTCCTTCTGGCTGGAATTCTCTGGCTGATCGGCATGTTCGTCAAATGGAACGCCAACCGTAAAACCCGTAAACTCGAACGACAGAAGAACCGTCGCCGTGAAACAGGTCGCCACGGCGCGAAGTGATTACTAAAAATCGGTGTACGCGAATATCTATTTTTTTGGACATTCGCGTACACCGATTTTTCGTCAATGACCAATATCAGCGAAAACCGAGAAGAGTTCAATCAACTGATTGTGTGTTCCTTCAAGCCATAACGGGCGGTCAATGGTTCTCTCAACTCGCTCCTTCGGTAGAAATCGAAGCATCTCCTTCGCAAAACCTTCGGAGTTGAAGGCGTCATCCAGCTTCGCTTGCACCATAGAGAATCGTTCAGGATACTTCTCGATCTCCTTATAGTCTTGAGCTTTAAGCAGACGCAGTTCTTTAGCCTTCGCCAAATCAAGATCGGAACGTTTTCCCAGCCATGCCAAATCCCAAAGATCACGGAACCGTAAATGGTCGGAGCAGACAAACGATTCAATCTTGTCCGCTAAAATCTCTTCACGGCTTTCGACTGGAACCATGACATCAGCATAAGAGTCGGCAAGATTCTCATAGTTGACGGTCAACGGACGGACTGTCACATCATGGGCGTCAATGGAAGCGATCTCGATTTTGATCCGCTGGCGTGCGATATCACTTCTTGTCGGTGTCGTATCCACAACAACAGTCCAAGTGCTGACCAAACCGCCGGAACGTTTAGGCGGTTTGACCAGTGTCTCCACCGAATACCGGTCGGTTACCGCTTGTTCAACACACTCCTTGATCTCCGTAAAACGAGAAGCATCGAAGTCTTGCCCACCTGAAAAATCCAAATCCTCACTGTATCGTTCGGCTCCATAGCAGAGACGTAGACTCGTTCCTCCTTGAAAAACCAATTGTTCCAGCAAGCCGGCACGATCCAACGAGTCCAGAATCTCGTAGTGGAGTAGTTCCTTCTCAATGGTCATCACCATCGTCTCGTTGTGATTGCGTTTCGATAAGGCGACCGCATAATCATGCAGGTTTTCGATTTCATTCATCGTCCTCTAATTCCTCCATATCTACCAGATCGGTGTTCCTATGGGCGTCTTTCAGGTTCTCCCACGCCAACCGCTTGGAGGCCACCGGCAGCCGCCTTCCTCTGACCTGTTTCAGTTCCGGAATGATCTGCCGTGGGTTTGCTTTCGTGTGGGTGAATTCGATCACCCCATAGGGCGTCCGATATTCACCCGATCTTCCTGTGGTCATGTAGGTTCGGCGGTCTATGGGGATCTGACTAATGACCCCATATGCACTGAGGGCGCTTTCCAGACTTTCATAAGTGATCTCACCGCGTCTTAGATTGCGGGCGATAAGGTCCAGCGTCTCTTCCCCAATGTTGTGGCTGAACGAGTAGAGGTAGACTCCGTGGGCGACCCGCTTGAGGATACCAGCTTTGGTCAACCGTCGTAGAGAGAGGTTGAAGGTGTCGGCGGTATCGTTGAACAGCTTTTTCAGATCGCGTTTGAGATACACATACCGTCCGAGCTGCTCGTCGTATTGTTTCAGTGTTGCGACCGCTTCGTTCTGCTTCATGCATACAAGTATACGCAAATGGTAAGAAAAGATACCATTTGCGTATACTTATACACTGCGATCACTTGGTTTTCTCGCATTTGGACCTATACGCCGGCTCCGAACTCGCGATGTTGATCGAAACGCTTTGTTCGGATTTGTCGCAGAATACAGTTTGCATGACATTGCCGACGATTGCGACGGTGCTGAAACATCCGGTGATCACTATGATTGCGACCCATTTCATTGAGCTGTTTGATTTTCTGTTGTTTCTTGATGATCTGGTCATCTTACTTTTTCCTCCTTGTTTAATTTCTGACCTACAAGCCCTCTAATATCGCGTGTGTTTTTTTGGGGCTTGGGATTGGAATATCTGAGATGTGATTTCCGCTCCCATATTCTTAATATCGTGTGTGATTGCTGTTTTTGTGTTTTCTTCTCCAATCTTTGTGTTATATTGATTTTGTCCACATAAAAAAGAGTTCCAAGGAGAACACAACATGAGCATCAACACCACCATCGCCAACACCATCACCAACCAGCACTACACGCTCATCGACACCACCGCCACCCACGGCATCGACTTCATCTACCTCGACGACGAGCTGACCCTCCACTTCCTGTTCGCCAACAAAACCATTTGGAGCCAGCAGGACAAGACCACCGCCCGTCGCAACGCGCTCGAATGGCTGCTCGACCCGGCCAATTCGACCACGCATAAGCGCGTCCAGTTCGATACGGCCATCGTCCGCGACGATCAGCCGATCACGATCAGCAAGGCGTTCTAACCGTCAACTTTCACTCAACAATGGGTTGCCTGACCTATTCAAGAACGATCAGGCACCCCTTATAAACCCACTATTTTTCAAAGGAGAACATCATGGCCACTCACAACTATCTCAACGACGGTGAAATCACCCGCGAAGACATCATCCACGAAATCGCCCACCTCGTCGCACTCCGCGACTACCCCATCACCGGCTGGAAATACACGCTCGACCCCGAACCGGATACCACTCTTCGTGACCTCGCCCAAATGTGGGCCGATCAGGAAGACGAATGCGAGCCGACCGACCGGATGAGCTTCGAAGCATGGCTTGACGCGCATATCAACGACGGTATCGTCGAACCGCCCGCCGAGGAAATGGTCTACTACACGCTATTCGAGAAGACCATTATGACCGAACAGCGCACCATTCGCGCCCCCAAGGGCATGAACCTCACCGAAGCGAAGGAATGGGTTGAACAGAACGGTGACGGTGATCTTAACGACATCGTTGACGAAGAAAGCAAGATTCTGGAAATCGTGGACGATAACGGCACCCAGCTCAAGGAAGCCGACAATGACTGATGTCGTGACCATCACCATTCCCGCAAACTGGCGGGAGTATTCCGAGTTCAACGCTCGATGCCCCAAATGCGGGCGCGTCAACAGTCTCAAAATCCAGACCATCCTCAACACAATGCGACTCGGCGGATTGACCGATCCGCATAAATGCTGGGGTTCCGATTGCCGTCACAAGTTCTATGTGACGGCGCAAGTGCGAAAAGACGCCTGATGGTGGAAATAACAACGCAGATCGTGGCGGACAGTGGAGGCAAATTCATAGGGTTTGGATTCCATTGTCCTCACTGCGGTCAAACCAAACTTCTTAGCAAGCAGGACATGCTCGCTTTGCTTAGCCTTGGCGCTCTTACCGGCCGGTACAAGTGCCGGAACTACGACTGCCAGCACATGATTACAGCAACCATCACATTGAAAGCAGAAGGATGAGCAACAACATTCGAGTGATCGTCGTCCAGCCGGGACGATATCCGATCATCAAAACCATCGAGAACTCGCTGGCATCGTTCCAACGCGAAGTCAACGGGTATATCGAAATGATTCGCATCGCACCCGGCATCGACATCATTTGCAACGAGGAAGGCAAACTCGACGGCGGTATTCCGAACCGTGGCCTCACTGTGGACGGTGAGCTTGTTGATGTCGTTTGCGGCACGTTCCTTATCGTCGCCAAGGATACCGACGCCGGCGTATACCGGTCGTTCGCGGACGGTCAGGCAAACCGTTGGCTACAGGAATTCTGGCAGCCGGAAATGTTCGTCAAGGTTGAAGGTCATCTCACGGCCGTGCCGATCGTAGGAGAGAACCGATGAGCGAAAACGTTGAAACCATGCGCGTAAACGGGTTGATCGGTGCCGACTGGGTGACGGTCGATCAGCTCCGTCATAGGGGAGTTGACCTGTCGATCGTCGCTCACTCGAATCCGAATATCAGTGGCTTCGACCGGTATGTGCTCCGAAATGGTATTCCGGTGAGCGAACCCGGTACTTGTCGGCTCACGTTCGACCGGGAACCAGATTGGATGATCGACACGTATGCGACTCGTAATCCGATCATCGACTCATACCGCAAGTGCATGGTCGACCGTCATTGGTTCGGTTCGCTCGACCCGGACTGGACGGAAGATGGTTCCCAGTTGATCTATCTGATCGACACGGTGCCGGAGATTATGGAACCCGACGAGCGGATATTCGACCTCGCCGTGCACGATCTTGAGGAAACCGTCAACGTGAACGAACCGTCCGACGATCCGGAAAAGATACGACAGCATCGACTACTTTGGCTGCTCGCAGTACGCTTGGAACAAACCGGTTTACCGGATACCGTCACCATCGAATGCATGGCTGCCGATCGGCCGATGTTGGAACCTGTTACCCGAGCTTCGCGTTTCCACCATATTCGTTTCGACTGGCTGACCCGCCAGCCCATCTAACCAGAAAGCAACAAACTTATGACCACTTGGTTTACCAGCGACCCGCACTTCGGACACCCGTTCGTCGCCAAACTACGCGGCTACGATGATCCCCATCTGCCGGAAGAAGAACTCGTCGCCCGACACGACATGAAAATCGTGAACATGATCAACGCTCACGTCGGCTGCAACGACACCCTGTACATTCTCGGCGACGTATCCTCCGGCTCGCACCGTTCCGTCACCGAAGCCGCACGCTGTCTCAAGGAATTGAACGTTCCCGCGAAACGCCGTCATCTGATTCTCGGTAACCACGACACCCGCAGTTGCAAAGACGTGTACACGGAACTGTGGCCCTTGTTCTGCGAGATCGCAAACCGTGGATGGCTCGACGTGGAAGACGACAACGGTCGCGCATGGCAGCTGATCCTCAGCCACTATCCGTACCGGCATCTGATGGACGGTGAACCGGCCGACGATAAGAGCACGAACGCCACGGCTACAAGTCTCGCCCATCATGCGCCCGAATGGTACGGGCACAAGAGCGAACGACTCCTGCACGGGCATACGCATTCGCCGCGAGTGTTCGACTTCGCGGACCGTGCGGGCGGTTTCGATCAGATTCACATCGGCTGGGATGCATGGCGTCGCCCGGTCTCATTGGATGAGCTGATCCCACTGTTCGACCATACGAACGCGCGACTGTTCGCGGATAAGGAGGCAACCCACAAGTGATGGCAAACACTATCACACCCGCATCCCGATTGAAGGCCGATGAATCGGTGAGCATGATACCCGGCCTCGTACTGGGTACGATCATCGCGATCATCGCATTCTGCCTCTCGTTCGACGCGCTCCGACTCCTCTATCTGGCGTGCGGCGTCAACCCATACCTGAGCTGGGGCGGTCCGATCTGCATCGACGGCACGATCCTATTGACCACTTGGGCCGCTTGGGGCTTCCGTAAGGGTGCCGTGCCGCACCGCTGGTATCCGTGGACCGGTTTCGTCGTCTTCTCCCTGTTTTCGATCATCGGCAACGCGTTGCACGCCTACCTGAACGACGGCGGTCTACTCCCCCAGTGGGTGCCGGTCGCCGTCATGAGCATTCCGCCGATCGCCCTCATGTACACGACTCATCTGATTGTCATCATCGCCGGTGACCGGTATGACAAGAAGCGGCTGATCGCTGAGCGGATTGAGCAGGAGACGCTTTCTGCGCTTGACGTGGTGCAGCGTGAGATGCAGGAAGATACGCCGGCCACGGTCAACGTTCCGGCGATGGCCGAGAAGCCGACTCCCGTCGAACCGGAGTCTGACGAATCTATGGCTCCTGTCGAGGATTCCTCACGGCAGACGGTGGAGGGCGATTCGGCTGATTTGCGTGAAGAGTTCATGTCGTTTTTGTCCGGCAATGACGCTTTGGGGGATGCGGCTGTTTCCGAACCGGCTGAGGCTTCTGTTTCCGTTGCTGATGCGGCACCGGCTGATCCTGTTGAATCGGCTGCTGTTGATCCGGTGGTTGTCGAGCAGTTGCCGGTGCGTAAGCGTGTTGCGCGTCGTGTTGTGAAGGATGATGTGGAGGTGGATTCGGCTCAAGGTTCGTTGTTTTAGCTTGTCCAAACTTACGTGTTATACTGTGATAGTCCGCATAAAAGAGTTCGGTCAAACAAGGAGAACAACATGATCCCCGACTACGATACAGTTGCCGAAATGCGTCGCGTGCGAATCCAATTCGACGGCAACCTGCCGACCACCGGCACGATCGGCATCACCGGCGACGACAGTATCTATGTCCTGTATGACGATCAGATTTTCCCGAACCTCGAAAAACTGTTCGACTCCGATCACACGCTGTATGCTGATGATCTGACTCTGTTGGAAGAAATCGAGGACTGACATCATGCGTTTCGTAACGAAAACCCTTGCCGGACTGCTCGCCGGCCTCCTGTCCATGAGTTTGGCCGGCTGTTCGCAGTCGGATATTGATACTGCTCAGAACCTGTTGGATCGGGCGACGAACAGCATCCAGACTCCAGACGGCAGCAACAGTGAAGAGAACGGCGGGAGCGGGAATGCGACCGTCGCCACTATTCCGGAATGGAACCTGTCCGACTATCCCGACTACTACAAGGTGCTTGGCAAAGCCGACTTCGCCAACACGACGCTTCCCGCAGCCGGCACCATCGATTATGCGACACCGGACTCGCTCGGCCGATCCGGCAAAACGGTCGGCGTAATCACCAAACGAATGCGCGACGCCGGCTCCGATCGCGACCGGCATATGCCCGATACGGTCACCGGCTGGCCGGCCACGAATCCGAAAGTGCAGATCGACCTGACCGACGAGAATGCTTGCGCCCTGCCGAAGTCGGCGCGACCGAAGAACTCCTGCTATTCCGGCTACCTGTACAACAAGTCGCATCTGATCGCCAAATCACTGGGTGGAGAGGATTCGGCCGAAAACATGGTGACCGGCACCCGTATGCAGAACGTCGGCCGCAACGACAGCAAGCATCCGGGTGGCATGGCTTATACGGAGACCGAGGCGCGTGATTGGTTGGACGATAACCCATCCGGCACGATCGCGTATATGGCGACGCCGGTGTATGAGGGCAATGAATTGCTGCCGCGTTATGTTCTGGTTGATATCAAGTCGTCCGATAGTTCGATCGATCAGCATGTGGTGGTTTGGAATACGGCGAATGGTTGGAATATCGACTATGTGACGGGTGCTGCCGAGCAGGTGGGCTGACGTTTCTTGTTGTTTGGCTTGTGAGCACGCTGGACTGTTGGTTTGGCGTGCTTTCTTTTGTTGTTTTGTCTTTTCCTCATAATGTGTTATATTGTAATTGTCCACATAAAAGAGGTTGGGGAAACACCCCACCACCAAACGGGGAGAATCAAAATGACCAGCATCCTCAACAAGAACGAAAAGACCACCCTCGTCAACCGAATCTACAACGGCTACTACCACACCAGCCTCGACATGCTCGCCCACCACATCAAGACCTGCGACTACGTGCAGCTTGGCGAACACGAGTACGTCGAACTCGCCAAGACCAACATCGACACGACCATCTGGTACCCCGACCACATCGACGACCCCGCGTCGAAGCGCCCCCTCGAGGAAGTGTTCTACCAGTACAACCTGAACAAGTTCATGAGCTTCGGCGTGCGCAACCACGAAAACGACAAATACCGCCACTACGACGCCTACCTGTGCCGCAACCACAACGATCCCGTTGACCTGTACAGCGTCGTATATGCTCCGACTGGCATGAACCTCGCGGGATACGATTACAAGTATGAGGAAACCCGCAAGCTCACCAATGAGGAACTGGCTCAGCTTGGCGAAGCCGAAGACACGTTGCGCGACAAGTTCATGAAGCGTCTCCTCTCCTACTGGAAGCGCTACGCTCACAAGATCAGCACCGACTCCTACTGGGCCGATCGCTGATATTCCTCAAACGGGGAACACTCTACCTTGGGCGTTCCCCGTTTTCTACTTCCCGGCCTACGGCATCGAAGCCAACAGCCAATCCCGACAACAAGACAGTAGGGCGAACACGAGGTCGCCCAAGATGAAGGAGACATCCAATGGGGTGGAACCCAAAAACGCATTACACGAGAGAACCGAACACTTACCGAGTCGGCCACTCCCGGCCTGACGATCTCAACCAACTGATTCTTCGCGGATTCCTCACGCAATGGGAGAACGGTGATATCACCGTCGCCATCAGACATCAGACCGAACACAGTGAAACGGAATGGAAGCCCGTAACCATTCTGGACATTCCTTCGCTCGATAACGCCGTTCTGCGCGAAGCGGAAGATATCCCGAATCCTGTCGATGATCGGCATCTTCCATCAGCTAAACTGCGCGTAGAAATTCAAGCCGATGACCATAAGGCAAGCCTCGGCATCGACTCCTACGGCGTCTACCTGTTGGCGACGGATCGCAGTGTCTTTTCGCTGCTCAGTGCAGGGCGTGGACTGGAGGGGCAACACGTTGTCGGATGAACAATTGACCGTATCCCCGATTCCGCCGATTCCTCCTGTGGAGCTTGGTGTGCGTGAGCGTAAGCCGGTGTCGGCTCCGACTTCTCATTTGTCGATGACGGTGGATCAGTCGTTGTCGGTGGATGATCTGATCGGCATGTTGTTGGAGTTTCGTGCACGGTATGGTAATCAGCCGGTGGTTATGGAGGATTGGCGTTTGACGGATGATAATCGGTTGTTGTCGTTTAGGAATGCGATGGTTGGCGTGGATTATTGTGATGGGCCGCGTCATGATGGGGATGCTTGTCCGCATGGCCCGTGGTGTTTGATTTCTGGGGCTGAGTTGCAGGGGTGATTTGGGGTTTGTTTCTTCCGATCTTTATGTTATACTGTTATTGTCCACATAAAAGAGAGCGAGGAACCCCCAATGACCGCCAACATCACCGCCTCATACCGCAAAGCCCAACTCCCCCGAGACTGCGGACTCGACCACTGGAGACGCAAGGAAATCGAAAACCTCCTTGTTAAATATCATGAGACCCGCGCCGAACTGGCCGAACTCGTGGACTATGACTGCGAAGGCGACAATTCTTCCTACTACGACGAGATTGACGAACTTCGGTCAAAGATTAACGAGCTACTCCGCAAGTACAACCTTCCCGAACTTGACTACTAAAACAGAAAGCAGAACAAGCGATGAACGACTACGAACTCGGTCGCAACGACGGCATCCAAGACCGACTCGACGGGTATCTGCCGATCAACTGGCAGAATCACGTTGACGACTATCTCTATTGCGGCCGGTTAAACGTCAACGCATACAAGAGTGGATACCGTGACGGCTGGGATTGGATTGGAGAACCTGCCGTCAACGATAACGACGGGCTGATTCTCTCTGACGATGACTTGCGTGATGAGTTGCGCGAGGCTGATTTGGCTGAGATCGGTATCTGAGTGTATCGGCTTGTTTGCTTGGTTTCATTGCGATTTTTGCACTTCACGCCTTTTGTGTTATACTGCAATCGTCCACATAAAAGAGGTTTGAAAACAACCAACACAAGGAGAACCAACATGACCCCCGAAAACTGGAACGCCAACGTCGCAACCCTCACCAAAGCCATCAACGAAGAGCTCGGCAACAACGCCCACGGGTTCATGGACATCGACATTCACAACAGGTCGGCAGTCGGCGCATACACCAACAACACCACCGTCATCATCATCGAATGCGGCATCAGCGGAAACCCGATACTGGACGAGCCGACCAACTGGGTCACACTCTCCCGCACCGCATACGATACCAACCGACCGGACCTGAAAGACTACGCCTACGGGATGCCGCGTGAACTGGTCGAGGAAATCTGCGATGTCGAAGACACGGAAGAATCCGACGCCTTCACGCAGGCAATGGTAGCTATCGAACGCTAAAACCATCCAAACCACATCAAAACCACTCAGATTAAATCAGGAGCAAACAATGGCATTCGACATTCGCACCGTTCACAAGGCATTTGAGGCGACGGGCTTCGACTGGAATTATCTCGGCGGCGACCTCTCCTATCGGGTCACCACGGCGACTCACATCATCGACTTCGACTTTGTGCGCCCCGCCTACCAGTGGCATTGCGTCACGCTTGGCCGCACGATCGATGGCGAGCGCTACGGGAAGGCGCGACTTGAGTATGTGGATGATATGACGCCCGCCGATCTGTCGGACATGATTCGCCGCACGGTCGCGGAGATCGTCCGATGAGCGATGCGGTCGATGTGACCAATCCCGTCGAACCATCGATTTCAGCAGACGATTGTCTTGATGTGAAGCTGGGCGTTTTCACCAAAAACAGGCATTCCTATCGTTTGCGGAAAAATGGTGAACAGTGGCTTGTACATCCGGTCGACCGTGAGGCGCCGTGCGGCGGCGTCCTGCGTGACTGGGATGGTTTCTGGCGAGGTTTCCTTCTGTTTGAAGATGACGAGGCAATCGGCTTAAAAGGATGGTGGGAAACCCGGAAAGCCGCCGCCGATGCCATATGGGGAACATTTTCCGGTATCTGCATGTGGACTCGCGACGATTGGCGGCGTTTGAAGAAGATCGCGAACGGGTTGCCGATTCCGTCTGACTGTCTTCCTCCTATTTTTGACGAAGCCATTCAAGACCGGTGGAACGAAGGCGTGAGCACGGGCATATTTTGGTGTCGGCTGGCCGAAGCGATTGGCTATGTTAAACCTTGGCGAACCGTGTACGCATTCGAAGCATCAATCCCCTACACATTTCGTCGCATGGATGCGTACATCCCCAACCGGCTCATCATCGAACAGAAAGCATTCCACGTCGATCTGGATCACACCGGAAGAGCGGATTATCCGACCGCGATCAGCCAAATACGACAGTACTTGCAAGACCTGAAGGATTTAGGCAGGAACGCTCCGTGGGCTTGCGCGTGCAACTACCGGCAATGCCGCATATACGAATCCGACTCAACGGATTATGCTCAAACATATGAATTCGACCTGTATCAGACCATCGACCGAATCATGCTGCTGATCTGGCTCCGACACATCATCGCCTACGAGCCGATCGACAAAGCCGCGCAACATGTGTATTCAAACCTGATTCAGCGAAAAAGAACGAGCGACAGAGAACGTCTGAAACAGTCAGATTCACACTCTTTGTGCGCCTAACCAAATCCCATGCTTTCGAGTCAGAAAGGTCACACATGAAAATCAATCCAGCTAACGGTTTCGATCAGTTGTCTTGCATGATCCGTCTGCAACTGCTCATGCAAGCGACACGACCATTGTGGCCCAACATGCCCAATCCCATACCCGAGTCCGTTCAGGTCGCCGCAAGCAAGAAACTCGACTCCATCAGCGAGGAAGAATGGGCGGAACTACTGGACCTCTCCATACCGGCAACCTATTCAAGCTGGAGGCGATAGTTGAACGGTTTCTGGCTTGGATATGCCTGTGGTCTGGCGACGCCGTTCGTATTGCTGACTGTTTTCATGCTGTTGACGTTGACACCGTTGCTTGACTTGCATTGTTCACTGGAATGCTCGTACTGCAATCGTGTGCTGCTGCCGGAACGGGAAGGGCGCAACTACTACGGTTTCCATGTGCTGCTGCGATGGTGGCTGCACGAGCTGACGCGCACTCATCGGCGGAACAGGAAGCAAGCCAAGCAGCGGCTTGCCGGATAGGCCGAAGGCGGTCAGGTACTCGCGTTCCGTTTCTTCGGGATAAAGTGTCGGCATCGAATATCAAGATACGGAATGGATTGAAAAATGAGCGTTCGCATTGACGATTGGACTGTGCAGGAACTGTACGCCGAAATCGACAGGGTCTCCCCCTATCGGGTTGCATACTATAGAAGCGATATTCATCGTTTCTGCATTGACGCGATTCCCGGACAAGGGTACGACCGTCTCGACTGTCGGCTCTATCAAGAGGACGGCGACAGCTACGTGTACGCCGTGCTCAGGGACGGCGTAACCATGCACACCATCAAAAAACTGTACGTCTGGTTGAGCAACGATGCGTATACCATGCACGATCTGGCCGTCCGATTCAACGAGGATCTGACCAATCAGCTCAAGAACATCGGATATTTGGATGACGAAGGCAATGGAGGGCAAAGCGAGTAATGCAGGGCTTCGATGATTGGGGATGCGCCGCGAAAACATCCTCAACGAGATCGCCGGCGAAACAAGGAGACGAAGGAAGAGAGGCAATGGCAAAGCTCAAATGTCTAGTGACCGGCGTCGGCCACGGCGGGAAGGTCACTCGCGGCATCGTTCTGGTCGAGGCGACCGACTGGGATCCGTTCTTCAACCAGCAGAGACCCTGCTGGCGGGTGTCCTTCCGTCGGTCTCCCTATGAGGCGCATTCGTATCCGCGTCACAACTGTTCGGCGGAATTGGCGGCGAGCATGTTCGTACAGGAGTATGTCGGTCTGCATCCGATACTCGGATCGGCCGTCATCGGAGAAGAGGAATGGTGATGACCGTGGATGATCTGGATCAGTGGATCAACCGTCGCATCGAACGGCTGAGGTCGCGTATCGAAGGCGATCGAAGTGAGATCGAACTATGCGACCTTCATCTCAAACAACTGTCCGGCCTGCTGTCGGAGGCCGTGGCATCCAAGGATTACAACGAGGAGACTGTTGATCTTGCCGACGAGTTCTCCGGCTATCTGAGAGACCGGTTGACGGCGAGCGCGGATTCGGAGGAGTTTTCCAAACTGCTCGCCCGCCTTGAATCCGACCCGTCGCAGGTGAAAGACCGGAATCGTGATGTGGACGGCGCATGCCGGTATGGGGTGGATCGGCTCCATTTCGGCGAAACATACCCCGACTTGTGCGGTCAACCCACTGTATACGGCACCCGCTGGTGTGCGATGCATGAGGCCAAATGGTGTGACCGGTGCGGTCGTCATCTGACCGGTTCAACGGCGAAAGCGTCGAAGAAGCATCGTGAGTAAGCCCCGGAGGTTCTTCCGGCCGATGATTCTGACGGTGGCGGCGATCGTAATCGGTTCGACCGTCGCCTATGCGGCAATTCCTGACGGGCAAGCCGCCATGTCTTTGAATCGTATGGAAAGCATATTGACCGTGTTCCGTGAGCGGCCGGATCAAACGTGGTACTGGTTGAACCGTTGCCGGAAGCATGATTTCTCACAGGTGCCGATCATGGAACGGCGTGGTCGGTTCGTCAACGGCCGATTCACCGGCAGTGGTTTTCCTGTCGAAGAGTTGGAGCGCAACGGTGTGAACATGACATGGAATCCGCTCCAGTTCCGTTGGGAAGCCGTCACAAACAAGGAGAAGGTGACCGTCAGTCTGGTTGCCGACTGTACAACCTTGGGTGAAGTCACCCGACCGCCAATCGAAACGTCAACATGGAAGGAACCATCATGAACCAGCAGCATCCGTATGAGCCGATCCGGAATTTTTCGCCGGTCAGCTGGGAACGATGCGCACAACTCGCGGAAACGAAACGAGCGAAACAACCAGTCGACAAGCCGATCGTCGTCAGACGACTGTCCATCCCGTTGGGCGAGTATGGTTCTGCCGGTGAACTGTCGTTCGATGTGATCGCTGACCCGGCTGGTTCGGGAAACCTGCTGACGGTCACCGTGCCCGTCGCTGATTCGTTCGTGCTTTCTCCATCGAGCCGGCGGAAGCTGCGCGACCTGCTGGACAATCTCGACTAGTTCGGGCATTTCTCCATTCAGCCGATCATCCGGCAAACACGGCCGCTTAAACTAAGAAAAAACACCATTCCTCGAGCGAAGGAAGTCACCATGGTCGATGCCCGCAAATCAGCGCAAGCCCGCCGTCAACGTCGCGACCCATATACGAAACAGTTCGCCAACGAAGGCAAACGAACCATGACGCCGACCGGCGAACAACTGCAACGAGCCGTCGCAGGCAATAGTCCGACCGGCGAACCCGATTTTGATCAGCTCATGGCCGCAACCGACGCATTCGATAACCCATCCGATGCTCGCAAAATCACATTCGACCTATCCAACGGTCAAACGATCAACGGCTACGCTTTGGATGATGGGCGAATCGACCGCACCAATATACCGGACGGCTGGCATGCCTACTCCGTGATGGAAACCGAATTTGACGACTCCGAGGACTATGACGATGACGGCGCAGCCTGGAACGATCCCGGCTATGACGCCGCGTACGATCCCGCCCCGCCATCATCCACCCTCAGCATTCTCAAGAACTGCCACGTGAACCATCGTCTTGACTTCATCACCACACAAAACCTCGACCAGCAGCTAGACTCCGACGAACTATCCAACATTAACGACGAACATTGGGGATTCGGTGACAATACGCTTGCCGACGATCTTGCGGAACAGTCCGGTGACGACGATTTCGATCTGGATATCGCACGCGAAGAACATCGAAAGAACATGGTCGACGGCATGTATATGCAAGCCGAAGTCAGCGAACCAACGCCGGAACGTATCCAAGCGTTGCGAGACGCCATGTTCCAGACCATCGACCACGACGAGGAGAACAAGGGTGAATCTACGCTCGGCGCGATCAACTATGCGCCATCCGGCGATACGACACGGTTGCACTTGGACGATCTAAGCGCGGAACGGTTGGCCGAAGCGAAGGAATACGGCGGGTGGAACCCCGACAAGGACCCGTATGTCCGTTTCAACGATGATGGCGATCTCGAAGGCATGACACAAGAGCAGGCCGACGCTTTGATCTGGAACAACCGTCTGAGCATCATCCAAGCCATGCGCGACGACGAAAGCGCGAAAATGAACACGGTGAACCGTCTGAGCGAGGCTTTCTGACCGGCTCGCCGTTGGACGGGCTGGCGAGTGGTGACTGCCGTCAGCCCGTCTGCTGTTCCATGTGGTCCAAGGACGGGTCATAGGCGTTGCCGGTGGGCTGATTGTCGGGGAGGAGCCACGGTTCGCCGAAGTTGTTGTAGTGTCTCATTTTTTCCTCCTGTTTTGTTTGCGTTGTTGTTGATTGTGGCAGGGCTGGTTTGTGGTTTTCCTTGGTTTTGGCTGTGTATTGCACCTTGTCACCTATTGTGTTATACTGTAATCGTCCACATAAAAGAGGTCGGGGAAACACCCCGACACACCAAACAAGGAGATCGACATGACCCACTACATCACCGAAACCTGCGACCAGTGCGGCAAAACCGAATGCCACGTCCGCCCGCTCATGCTCCACTGCGAGGACTGCGACCTCACGCTCTGCCCCGACTGCAACATCATCAAGGACGAGTGCAACACCGAGATCGAAGAACGCATCGGGCCATGCGGCAACTGCGACAAGATGATCTGCGACGACGACGCCTTCTATTGCAACGATTGCGGCCAGCGCAACTGTTCCGACTGCGCTCGTCACTGCGAGGAATGCGGCGAGAACTACTGCGCACTGCACTGGAGTTTCTCGACCGACACCTGCCTCGCCTGCGCCGACTTCTACCGCGAGTCGATGGGCGACTTCGACTGAGCCCGATCGGGGCTGAGCTTGTCCCCGCGATCTTCTCGCTCGTGACGAGCGGATCGCGCACTTCGCAAGTACAACCGTTTTAGTCCACATAAAAAGATGTCGAGGAAACGCCCCCCGGCATCAAACAAGGAGGCCATTATGACCACTCTCACCCAAGAAATCAGCCAGATCGCCATCGACCCCGAGCCGGCGCACGACAGCACCGACACCATGCCCGTCCAGATTCAGAAGCCAGTCCCGTCGTTCGCCCCGTTGAAGAAGCGCAGGCAGGCGCACGTCGCCCACCATCTGCCGCCGGCCCCGCCGACGATCCCCGTCCAGTCGAAGCCGTTCGACCAGTTTGCGCCCGCCACCTATTCGTTCCCGGCTGCGGCGAAGCTCACCCCGAAATGGCTGCTGGCCGTCTTCGCCGCGTCCGCACTCGCTATGCTGGCGATGCGGGTGTCCGGCGACGAGGTGATGCCCGTGTTCCGCGTGTACGGTCTGCTGTTCCTGGCGACATGCGTGGCCTTGTTCGTCGCGCTGACGTTCGAGGCCGAGACGGCGCTGGACGCGGTGTGCAAGGCGTATGGCGTGACCGTGCTTGACGCGCAACCGATCGTCCACGTGTTCGATCATCGCGTCCCGGTCACGTATGTGCGTGGGAACGATCGGAACGTGTATCGTGCCGTGGTTTCGTATTCCAGGGGCAGGGCGTTTCTGCTTGAGGCCGATGGGTCGAAGGTGATCGGCCGGGTGGATGCCGTGCCGATGCAGGTCGCTGCCTGATCGTTTCGGTTGGTTTTGCTGCGTGCAGGGTTTGCTCTCATACACACTCTGTGTTATACTGTAATTGTCCACATAAAAGAGGTTGGAAAAACACCCCGACACAACAAGGAGAACACCATGCACACCCTCACGCTCGTCATCGCACCCAGCCAAGGCGCTGCCGAAAACCAGCTCGAACCCTACGCAGCCGACCTCGACGTCGAACCCTACATCGACATGGAAAAGGAAGACTGGATCAACGAGGAACGCGACTGGCGTAAACACGCGCTGACCTCCGTCAACGCCACCGACAGCGAGAAAACCGAATACGCCCGGCTCCTCGCAATGGACGACGACACGTTCGCCCAGCACATCATCGACCTCGGTGAATACGAATACGACGAGGACGGCAACAGGCTCAGCACCTACAACCCAGACGCGGAATGGGACTGGTATGAGACCGGCGGGCGCTGGGAGAAGGAAACTCGGGAATTGCAGGGCATCACCGTCGAGGAATACATCGCCAATCTGGATGATCCGAACACCACCCGCCCCTGCGACGTCGTGACCGAATACGAATGGTACAACGATTTGTACAACGACAAGGATCAGCTGATCGAAGTCATGCGCGACGCGATGGAATACTCGGACGACGAATTGCGCGTCTGGTTTTACGACTGCCATATGTGACCGCCAGCCGGGAGAAGGCCGGCCGTCTTCTCCCCTCGTTTCTTCTATTATCCCCAAAAAACATCGAACTCAGGAAAAATGACCAACAACAACCGCAACATCACCTTCAACAAGGACACCTACACTTCCAGCCGTTGCGCCACTGTCTACTTCAAGGACGGCACCATTTACCGCAACATCAACCTGTTCCCCTTCGACACAGACAATGGAGTGCTCGTCGCATGGGATGCGATGATCCCCTCCCGCAAATGCCGGGTGGTCGGTTTCCGAGCACCCCAGAAGAGTCAGGGGTTCCTGCTGAACCGAGATGTTCTCAAGGTTCAACTCGCCTAAAACAATATGTTATACTGGATGTGTTCACATAAACATTGTGGGCGCACCCAACCACGCGAAAAGACGGCACACCCGCCAACCCCAATGCACCCAAAAACCGAAAGGACAATCATGACCACACGTCAGAAACTCACCTGCCAACAGACAGACCAGCTGCTCAGCGAACCCGGCTGGAAGCAGATCAGCCGACAGGACACGCAGTCGCGCACCACCATCATCTACCGTCGAGACAACGAGACCATCAAAACCAGTCACGATCCGATCACCGGACTCAACTGCGACCACGAATACTGGAAGGATTAACAGCACCGTGAACAAGCCCACCACCCAGCTCAAAGCCCGATACGAGGCAGTCGGCGCGATCTTCAAAGACACGACACGCGAACACGGTTGGAACGTGAGCACCATCCGATCCAGCCAGTATCGGCCGATCTTCGCCCACACGAACCCCAACGGCGGCGACCCCATTCACATCGGGTTGAAAACACTCGCGCACAGCGACCAGCCGACGTTGGCGGTGATCGACCGTGCGCAGAACCCGTTGAAGCAATGGCAGATCGACACGGATTCGATCACCGACATGATGCAGGGCGTCGCCTATATCCTCAACCAGTTGGAGGAGGAGGGAGCCTGAAATGGCGAGGCATAAGGCCGTCAAACCTGGCAAGCCGGACAGGCCGAAACGGGAGCCGAACATCGTCAAGGAGTCCATGCGTCGGCGACGCCGCGAACATCTGCACGTTCCTGTGATCATCGGCAGTGTGATCGCTGTCCTGTCGATCATGTTCGGCACCGCATGGTTCATTCCCGCCCAATACGTGCCGTTGTCGAAAACGATTCGCACGTGCACGGTCACCGGTGGGGGCACGTTGCGCGTGATCACCAGTGATTGCGGGACGCTTCTGTATCGGGGTCGAATCAGCCTGTTGCAGGGTGAGACGGCGTATGCGGTGACGACAGGGCAGATCGCATGGCAGATCGAACCAGCGGAAGAAGAGTAAATGGAAGAAGAAGAAAACGAGAACGGCAAGCCCGATCGGATCGTCCGGCTCATCAGACTCGCGTACGCAGCCAGCGACCGTGACGCCGCATCCACGTATCAGCGGGTATTGCCGGGCGTACTCAAAGCCGTCTTGGCGGATCGCATGATCCTCGTACAAATCGATGCAAGTCACGATGATGCGGTGACGGTCATATGGTCCGCCCAGTCAGGCAACGAGAATCTGGCCATCGGCCCGGCAACCGTCATCCCCGCGTATTCGCTGTCGGACGCCGGCGACCTGCTTGCCGTGATCTTGGACGGTTTGGACGAATGGCTGGTCACCGGCGATACGAAGTATTTGAGAAAGCTCGCCCGAGCATGATCAAACCCAGCAAATTCGACAAGGCGTTCGGCGCGATCCTCCGTGAGGAACGGCATCGGAAAGGCTGGGATTTGTGGCAGGTCGCCCAACAGGCCGGATTGTCGGTCGGCTATCTGAGCGAGATCGAACGCGGCAGGAAACATGCCGCATTCCACTATTGGGGTGAGATCGGTTCCGCACTCGGTTTGACTGAGGCCACACTGCTGCGGAAGGTGGCCGACCGTCTGGAACAATCAGAACAACCCCAAGCCAGTCGTGCGTTTGACCGGTTCCTTGAATCGATGCGATAATCCCCGACGATCCGGTTCGCGGTCAAACCACCTCTCAATTCACACACTCGTTAAACTACCCGAGTCCACATAAAACGTTAAGGAGAAACAACATGACCCACTTCGAAGACCAACTCATCGAACGCTACCCCGACACCGCCGACACGGCGCTCATCTCACGCGCCGACCACATTCAGGGACTCCGCTCTGCGTATACGGCCGGCGTGAGAAACCTGACCGGTGACCTGTTCGACCGAACCTGCCGCAACTATGCGAAAAAACAAGGTTACGGCGACTGGGATAATATGAAGGACGCCGACAAGGATATGGTGAAGAGTCTGATCCTCGCCGTGCATGAAGCGAAAATCGAAGCGATCCGACAGTGACCTGCATCGCTCCGGAAGTGAATGCACATTAAGCCGGGGGGAATTCTGCACTGTCTTGGTTTCAAAGCCATTCGGGGTTCATGGTTATGAGTTTTCGAGCCGTCTCAGGTATGGGTTGATTGAGGGCTTTTTCGAAGGTGTCGAACGCTTCCGGGGAAAGTCGGGTTACGGTTTTGCTGTCGTGTGCGGTGGATGGTTCGTTGGTTTGATGCCACTGGTGGGTCATGTCGGTTTTGTTCATGGTCCTTATTGTCCGTCGTTTTGTTATGTGGTTCAACATCCTATCTTTATGTTATACTGGTATCGTCCACATAAAAGAGTTGTTTCAAAAGGAACCCTCATGACCCGCATCACCACCCTCATGCCCGCAACCGACCCCATGCAACGCTCCAAGCAACTGCCCAAACTCAACCTCGACGACACACCTTGGACCATCTGCCGCAAGATCGGCAGCTACCTCCTCAGTTCCCTCAACAACGAGCAGATCGAACAAACCGCGTTGAACACGGCACGCTGGCTCATCGGCGACAAGGCGGAACCAATCACCCCGGAACCTGAATCACTCGCCTCCTACCAGATCGCCAAGATCACGTCCGAAGCCCGAACCTATCGCAACGACGACGGCACATGGGCTGTCATCGCATTCGGCTCCTGCCCGAAAACGCTTCTCGGCGACCACACGTGGCATTGGAACAATCGCCGCGAACGTGAGCGCACGCGGATCGTCGGCGTGCGACTGCCGGTGATCGTCGGAGCCATGCGGTTGATCACCCCGGAAATCTGCGAAATCGTCAACGGGAACATTCCCGAACAGTATCGCCATTATCCCACGGCCGACAGTATGATCATGCGGTTGATCAGTGAGGATTGCAAGTACCAGCGGGCGATCCACGTGGCGGTGAACGTTGCGGCGAAGCTCCAATGGCCGGTCGAGGAGCGGGTCGAACTGGCGATCAAATGGAAGAACCGGAGGATCGCCGGCGTGTTCGAGGATAAGAAGCATTGCGACGACAAGCATCGTCAAGCCGCCTTGTCGAGCATGTTCGGCCGCACGTTCCAGCATGTCGAGATCGATGATGGTGTCGACTTGGATTTGTACCGGGCGTTGGATGCCGAGTTCGCCGAGCTATGGGCTGCTTGCCGGCTGCCGATGATCGATACGGTGAACGCGTTCCGTTTTCGGCTGACCGGCCGTCATCGCGCCACCGGCGTCTATCATCCGGTTCGTCGCGCGATCGCGGTTGATCCACGTCACCCGGATTCGACATGGCATGAAATGAGTCACGCTTGGGATGCCGAGCATGGTTGGGTGAGCCTGTCGCCGCGTTTTCAGCCGACCATCGACGCCTACGTCGCCGCGCTTGATACGACCGGTATGACCGATTCTCAGCTCAACTATGCGTTGACGCCGTGCGAGATTTTCGCCCGCTGCTCAGAATACTGGGCGATGCGCAATCATATGGGCGGTTCGTTCGCCAAAACCACGTTGGAAGGCAACCTGTATGAGCCGTTCGCCACGATGGGCGATCAGGCGTACGAGTTCTTCAGCAATGTGAACCTGTTCGCCCCGGTCTTGGAACAGGCCGCTTGAGATCACAAGGGGAGACTCGACGGTTGCGTCTCCCCTTTTTGCATAGTTAAGGAGAATCAATGCTTACCGCACGTTACCATGATCGAATCATCACCTCGCTCACCATGACCGACGAACAATGGGCGACAATACGAGGCGAAGCCCATCATGCAGACACTACGCCACTATCGTCGCCGATCACCGGCAGTCCCATGCATTGCAAAACCCGACGGGACACCGGCCTTCGGTTCTTCTCATGCTTCGTCGGCGGACACGACGGGTTGACCGAGCCGGAGACCACGCATCACGTCACATTGAAACGGATCATCATGGAAACGGCGAGCGCAATGGGGTTCGACGCCTCCGTCGAACATGCGCACCGCGATGAGGCCGGTGATATCGACTGGATCGCCGACACGTATATTATTCGGCCGGATCGGCGTCCGTTGGTTTTCGAAGTGCAATGGTCGTATCAGACCGATGAGGAGTTCGACCGTCGCACCGACCGATACCATGACGCCGGTATTGACGTGATCTGGCTTGACCGGCATCTCAAACCGGAGGAAGCGCATGAATGGCGCTGCTACGGCAAGGTGTCGTTTACCGGCCGTTCGCTGCGACTCCCGTTGAAACAATCTGAAGACGGTTACATGTTGTATTGGGATGATGCGTGGCATTCCGTAGCGCACACGGTCAACTTGACGTTGCGAGACCGGTTGCACGCCTACTATACGGGCTTGTCGATCAGCGTGATCCCGGCCAACTGTTGGAAGTGCCACCGGCCCATCGCGACATGGAGCTGCGACCAGTCGGTGATGTTCCCCTACCGCCGGACGGAACCGGGTCGAGGAACAATATACGACGCAGGTCACCGCATGGCTGGCCGCACATCAGGATCTGACCGGAGCCGCATCACCCTGCCGTTTCGAGGATAGGTATACGAAGATGTCGGGAACCCGTTATCGTGCGTTCGTCTGCCCGCATTGCGGTGGCGTGCAGGGCGACTTCATGCGCATGGAGGAGATCGACGATGCGGTAACCATGTCGATAGGCGCGGAGCGGCATCTCGGCGTCCACGTGTTCGGCATACCGAAGATTGACGAACCCGCCGCCCCAGTCCAGCCGTCCTTTGAGAGGGAGAGCATGTCGGTCGAACAGGTGGCACGGATCATAAGCGGTTTGGACTCTATGGACTGTTAACCGTCTGGTGAGTTCGCTGTGCCATCATTGGGCCTATCAGCGCAAGGAAACGAGGGATATCGCCATGACCGAACAAGCTACCGAACGCCAATCCGTCGGAGACAATCCCCGGACGGCCGAGACCACGGAGCAGGCAACCCGAACAACACTCCATGATTCCGATTGCGACAAGTCCGATCTCAACGTCGAAGCGAGACGGCAGGCGACGGCACGGGAGGACCGCAGGTTCTCTTCGGTCAGCGAGTTAAGGGCTTTCTACGGCGAGTGACCGACATTCGATCGACTTGTATCATCTCACCAAAATTAAATGTTACACTGTACCCGTCCACATAAAAGAGTCGATACAAAACAGAGAACACCATGAGCACACGCAACATCACCCGCATCGCCCGCACCTCCGGCAAATGCAGCAGAACCGGCAAAATCCGCTACAACAACCTCTTCGAAGCCAAACTCGCGCTCGCGACCTGCAAGGGGTCGGCGTCCAGAAAACGGAGTGAACGCCGCACATATTTGTGCGAGTTCTGCCACAACTGGCATCTGACCAGCCAGAACGGGCACTACAAGAACATTCCCGACCGACAGTACGAGCGCTGCTACAAGCTCATGAACTCGGATAACGTGATCAAAAGCACCGCGCTCAGCAGTTTCCGCAAACTCCAAGCGAAAGAACGCAAAACCGAAGAATGGGAGCCGATCATCATCGCAGCAATCCACGCCTACACGTCGGCCGGACTGCCAGTGGAGGAGCTACGCAACCTGTGGCTTTGGAACGCGTTCCGAACCAGAATCGACGTCAACGATCTCACGATGAAACGTTGCCTCCGCGAGTTCACCGCATTATGCGAACGATTCGTCAAGGAGCGGGAAGCCGATCCGTTCAGTTGGACCGACGTGGATGCCGTTCGCCAGCTCGCCGCCTGCTATAGCGAAAAGAATCAAGCGGAGGATACAGCTGTTCGGGCGTGGATCATTCGAGCCGTTGAGATGGGCTGATTGGGATTTGTTGTTTGGTTCTGCTTTAACCCACCCTTATGTTACACTGTAGATGTCCACATAAAGGAGTGGCGGAAGACATCCACCAACGCCAAACAAGGAGACCCCAATGCGTATCAGCACCGAAACCAAAACTTGGAAAACCGGAGACAGGACAACATGCCTCACCATCAGTGGGCTAACCGGCGAAACAGCCGACGCAATTGCCGAACGGCTGGTCGACCTGATCGACAATATGGCCGACGAGACGTTCGCCAAAATCGAAGGATACGGCCGGTTACGCATCGAACCCGGCGGATTCGACCGTTGGATCGCCACCATATTCCCGGACTCCGGCTCCTGCCCGACGAAACATAGGCGCGACTGCGGCGTGATTCTCGAAAAAAAGCAGCCGCGAACCGAACTCGTGCGACTGGTGCGGATCGTAATGAATCGCGAGCGCCTATGCCGCAAGGCGCTTGGTGCATGACGGTCTTGTGATTAGTAGCTAAAATACTAGTTTTTTCTAGTTGTTTATGATATACTAGGATCATGAAGCTTTCCGAGTATGCGCGTGTTCACGGTATCCAGTACCGTGCGGCGTGGGAGCGTTTCCGTT
>NZ_JAFEJR010000013.1:0-91862 GCF_018555335.1 Bifidobacterium sp. SO1
CAACCAGCCCCATCCCCACGATCACCCCCATCACCACTCCCGGCCATCATCCCGTCCAGCCGTCCCCATCCGTTCCCAGCCACCTCCCATCCGCCCCGCCTCCTCCCGGGCATACGGCCGTCTCACCCACCCAAACCGGCAGTAAGCCCGGGAACATCGCCGCACAACACCAACCCTCCCGGGCATACAGTCGTTTCCACACGCAAAACCGGCAGTATGCCCGGGAACACGCCACCCGAGCACGCAACCTCCCGGGCATACGGCCAGTACAGAGACCCAAAACGGCAGTAGGCCCGGGGACGCGACCACCGGAGTACGTGACATTCCGGGCATACGGCCGGCACGGACGAGCAAAACGGGCATAAGCCCGGGAACACGTCACCGGAGTGCGCGACATCCCGGGCATACGGCCGATTCAGCACCGAGAAACAGGCGTATGCCCGGGAGCATCATCACATGGCAGCCGGCTTCCCGGGCATACGGCCGGTACGGGCAGACAAAACGACCGCAAGCCCGGGAGCATCATCACATGGCAGCCGACACCAGCCGACATCCCGGGCATACGGCCGTTTCACCCGCCCAAACCGGCCGTAAGCCCGGGGGATAACCCGCTACGATACGGCGACACCTCACACATGGCGCACTTGCGGCACACCGGCGGCCAACAGCTTCGCCGTCAGCGGCACCCGCTGTCGCACCTCCTCAAAATCAGTGCGGAGCATCATCGAAACACCACATTGCCGCAGTGCCGTCTCCCGCTCACGCTCAGCCCGCACCACGTCACGGATATCACGGCTTCCAGTCATGGCCGGATCAACGTACTTGCGCATGCCATCGTACTCGAGCACCACAATCCGCCCATCAGACAGCCGCCACAGAAAATCGACCCGGTACTGCGAACCCGTCCGAGCATCCGTAAATACGCGCTGCAGTTCGGGCACAGCGAATCCCTCTTCGATAATCGTCGCCCGGCAGAACGATTCGCCACCGTTTTCACTCAACGGGTCAGCGTAACGCGCCAATCTCAACACCGGCCCGCAATCCACATACAGGGAATCGCACACATCCTCGATCTCGTCTCCGGTGACTAATCCCATGCGCAACGCGGAATCGACCATAGGAAGAACCTGCTCAAACGGATACCGCAGTCCGCAATCCACAAGCGTCCTCGCCGGCGAAGTGACGCACACGGTCGTATCGGATTCGTCTATCGGATAGGCGGGAATAGACGCCATGTAAATGCGCCGAATCAACGGATACGTCCGTTTCGCAACGATCGCGCTGGACGAGGCGATGAATACGCGATCCCCGCAGTGCAGCGACCAAGCATAGTCAAGTTGCAGCATCGCCGCCGCGCTGAGCCCTGCGAACACACGGTTCGGATACTGCAACGACAACGCACGAATAATGTGTCTGGAACGTTCTTTGGGATCCAGCGTGTCCCAGTACTGCGCGCAGGAGTACAAATTGCGGTGCGGACGGACGATAAGACCCGCACGGACGCGGACCGCTACCGCCTTTCGTTCCGCGTTAGTTCGTGGAAAGAAACAGCGCCGACGCTGCCGAGACCGTGCGGACAGCGCATCGATTGCAGGATGAGTTCTCATGCTCCGATGATCGACGATGAACAGAATCTGCACAAGCCGGAACGGGTTATGTGGTCGAAAGGTACGGCCGCCATTGTGGATAACTCGCGCTGGCAGCTGTTTCACACGTTTCTTGTGGACGGGTTCCCGGGCATACGGCCGTTTCCACGCTCAAAACCGGCAGTAAGCCCGGGAGTGGGCCCGGGGATGCGACTAGGGGACGGAGGGCTCTCTCAACCCGCCTCCCGGGCATACGGCCGGAATGGAGACCGGAAACGGCCGTAAGCCCGGGAACATGGCCACCACCACGCGCAACTTCCCGGGCATACGGCCGGTACGGGCGGGCAAAACGGCCGTAAGCCCGGGAACATGGCCACCACCACGCGCAACTTCCCGGGCATACGGCCGGTACGGGCGGGCAAAACGGCCGTAAGCCCGGGAAAACACCGGGTGACAGACAAAGGCAACGACACGAAGAACACGACACGAAGAACACGCGCCAAGAACAAAAGCACGAACAAAAGCAAGTGCCAAGAGCAAAGGCGAGAGCACACACGCAAAAACAAAGAACCCCGGCGGGGTTGGCGCCGGGGAGAGAAAGGAGAGAGAAGAAGAAAGGTTTTCAATTGTCGGGAACTGCTGCTGTTCCTGTTCAGCTCTTGCTGACAGTTATTATGAAACCACCGGTTCCTTGGTGCAAGAATGTGGTTGTCTGAAAATAACCTGAGAATTATTGAATCGAGCCACCGCGCGCCGGCACGCGCCGGTCTGCCGCTACACTGGAGTACAGATCATCTGTCGTCAATACTGTATATAAGGAGCGACCATGCTGCTGTCCGATCGCGATATCCTCGCCGCCAAGGAAGACGGTCATATCTCGCTTGATCCGTGGACGCCCGAAATGGTGCAGCCGGCGTCGATCGACGTGCGGCTCGACCGGTACTTCCGCCTGTTCAACAACCACGCGTACACGTACGTCGATCCGGCGGAGAATCAGGGCGCGCTGACCGAACAGTTCGAGGTCGCGCCCGACGAGCCGTGGATCCTGCACCCGGGCGAGTTCGCGCTCGGCTCGACGTGGGAGTACGTCAAGCTCGACGCGACGATCGCGGCACGTCTTGAGGGCAAAAGCTCGCTTGGTCGACTCGGCATCCTCACCCATTCGACGGCCGGCTTCATCGACCCGGGATTCGAGGGGCACATCACGCTCGAGCTGAGCAACGTCTCGACGCTGCCGGTCAAGCTGTGGCCGGGCATGAAGATCGGTCAGATGTGCTTCTTCCAGCTCAGCTCGCCGGCCGAGCACCCGTACGGGTCCAAGGGCACCGGCTCGCATTACCAGGGCCAGCGCGGCCCGACTCCGAGCCGCTCGTACATCAACTTCTACAAGGCCGAGATCAACGACTGATCGCCAGTCTCGACTCCATCGCCCAAGCATCACGCAACCGCACCCGATCTCACTAGTACTTTGTCGGGTTTGATGTGATGGGTTTGACGCTCCCCCAGTCGGCTTCGCCGACAGCGTCCTGCAATTGCGGACGGCCTGCGACCGCGCTCTGCTGGCTCGCTGTCGCTCGCATCTCGCCTACAAACGCCTCCGGCGTTTGCTATACGGCTCGGCCTAGCCGAGGGGGCCAAGGTTCTGCCAAAGGCCATATGAGAAAGAGGCTCCCCGTGGGGAGCCTCTTGACGGTTAGCCGGTATGGCGCGGTCACGCGGTCACTCCGCGACGCTTGTCGACGGCGCGCATGACGGCCTTGTAGATCTCGGAGGCCACCAGCACGATCGCCGCCAGGCCGATGCACTCGAACCAGGCCACCAGATCGAGCGGCGTGGTGCCGAACGCGTCGTTGAGGAACGGCACGTAGATCACCACGACCTGCAGCAGGATCGAGATGCCGATCGCGCCCCACAGCCACTTGTTGCTGAACAGGCCCACGAACGCGGATTGGCGCGCCGAACGCGAGGCGATCGCGTTGAACAGCTGCGCGAACACGAGGATCGTGAAGCCCATCGTGCGGGCCTCGGTCATCTGCGCGTCGTGGCCGAGCGCGTCCACGGAACGGTCGGTGAACAGGCCGCCCGCGAGGTGCATGTCCATGCCGATCAGCGTCACCGCGGCCATGATGATGCCGATGAACGCGATATCGATCCACATATCGCGATCGATCACACGATCGGTCAGGCGACGCGGCTTGCGGGCCATCACGTCGTCGGTCTGCGGGTCGACGCCCATCGCGAGCGCCGGCGCGGCGTCGGTGAGCAGATTGATCCACAGCAGCTGCGTGGCGAGCAGCGGCACGGTCACGCCCTGCGTGCCGGGCTGGGTGATGCCGAGCACGCCGGCGAGCATGACGCCGCCGAACACGGTGAACACCTCGCCCACGTTGGAGCTGAGCAGGTAGCGCAGGAACTTGCGGATGTTGTCGAAGATCACGCGGCCTTCGCGCACGGCGGCGACGATGGTGGAGAAGTTGTCGTCCGCGAGGATCATCTTCGCGGATTCCTTGGTGACTTCGGTGCCGGTGATGCCCATCGCCACGCCGATGTCGGCGGACTTGACGGCCGGCGCATCGTTCACGCCGTCGCCGGTCATGGCGGCGATGTTGCCCTGGCGCTGCAGCGATTCGACGATCTTGAGCTTGTGTTCCGGCGCGACTCGCGCGTACACGGACACTTCGGAGGTCGCCTTGTCGAGTCCGGCCTCGTCGAGTGCGTCGAGCTGATCGCCGGTCAGCGCGCGACCGCCGCGTTCGATGATGCCCAGATCGGAGGCGATGCGAGCCGCGGTGAGCGGGTGGTCGCCGGTGATCATGACGGTGCGGATGCCGGCGCGGTGCGCTTCGGCCACGGAATCACGGACCTCGGTGCGCGGCGGGTCGATGATGCCGACCATGCCGGCCCAGATCAGGTCGGATTCGATCACGTCGGACTGTTCGGAGATGTCGGTGATCTGACCGGCCGAGTTCGTCACGATGCCGGGGACGTCGGTCAGCGAGGAGACGCCGAGCGGACGGTACGCCTCGCCCAGCGTGCGGTAGGCTTCGCCGGACAGTTTCTCGACGGTCGCGAGGATCGTCTGACGGTCGCCTTCGGTGAGCGGACGGACCGCGCCGCCGACGGCGATGCGCGTGCAGTACGAGAGCAGCACGTCCGGCGCGCCCTTCGCGAAGACGGTCAGGTTGCCGGCGTCGGCGTTGTCCTTGGCGACGATCGCCATGCGCTTGCGTTCGGACGTGAACGGCACTTCGGCCACGCGCTCGAAGTTCGCGTACTTGCGATCGGCGTGCACCTTGCGGGCGGCGACGATCAGCGAGACTTCGGTCGGGTCGCCGATCGCCTCCCACGTGCCGGGCTTGGATTCGCTTTCGCGCAGGTCGCCGTCGTTCGCGAGCGTGCCGGCGCCGAGCGTGGCCATCACTTCGGCCTCGACGCCCGCCGGAACGGCCAGATCGCCGGTCGCGGACGAGCCGCCGACCATCACCATGCGGCCTTCCGGCGCGTAGCCGGTGCCGGTGATCTGCACTTCGCCGGAAGGCGTGACCACACGCTCGACGGTCATCTCGTTGCGGGTGAGCGTACCGGTCTTGTCGGAGCAGATCACGGACGCGGAACCGAGCGTCTCCACGGAGGAGAGCTTCTTGACGATCGCGTTGTGCTTGGCCATGCGCTGCACGCCAAGCGCGAGCACGACGGTCAGGATCGCGGCCAGGCCCTCAGGCACGGCGGCGACGGCCAGCGAGACGGCCAGCAGCAGCGAGTCGATGATGTCATGCACCGAGTGGAAGCCCTGCGTGAGCGCGAGCGCGGCGAGCACGACCACGGCGATGATGCACACCGCGAGGCCGAGGATCTTGGAGACGTGCGCCATCTCCTTCTGCAGCGGGGTGGCTTCGTCGTCGGTGGCGGCGAGCATGTCGGCGATCTTGCCGACCTGCGTGTTCATGCCGGTGCCGGTGACGATCGCGCGGCCGGTGCCCTGCGTGACGGACGTGCCGTTGAAGATCATGTTCGAGCGGTCGCCGAGCGCCTTGGCTTCGGCGAGCGTCTCCGGCTTCTTGCCGACCGGGACGGATTCGCCGGTCAGCGACGCCTCCGCGATGCGCAGGGACGCGGCGGCGAACAGTCGCCCGTCGGCGGAGACGGTGTCGCCTTCGCCGAGCACGACGATGTCGCCGGGGACGACGTCGGTGGTGTTGATGTGCACGACCTTGCCGTCACGCAGGACGGCGGTCTGCGGCGCGGTCATCTGCGCGAGCGCGGCGACGGCCTGTTCGGCGCGGGCTTCCTGGATGTAGCCGAGGACGGCGTTGACGATCAGGATGAGCACGATGACGAGCGCGTCGAACGGCACCGGTTCGCCGGCGCCCGGCGTGTTGGCGCGTTCGATGAACCATGCGACCACCGAGATCGCGGTGGCGACGAGCAGCAGATAGACCAGCGGGTCCTCGAACTGCGCGAGGAACTTCTTCCACTTCGGCACCGGCGGCGCGCTGGCCAGCTGGTTCGGGCCGAATTTCTCGAGGCGACGCTTGGCCTCGTCCGAGCTCAAGCCGGTGGCCGGGTCGACATTCAGCGCCTTGGCCACGGCGTCCGCGTCGGTCAGCGACGGGTCGGTATCGTTCAACAGCGCCTGCTGGGCGCGCACTTCCTCTGAAATCGCGTCCTCGGTCGGTGCGGACGCGGTGGATTGACCGTTACGATCAACCATGATGTTGTTCTCCTTGGTATAGCCGCGGAGTAGTCAGTCCTCGCGAACCCCTGGTTTTCTCCCCTGATTCGCGGCAAGACTGCGCGGTTATGGGCACCGGCGCAACTGCTGCCGATGCGTACGTGTGCCATTATTCCATACCCCGCTAACCTCGCGGCGAAACCACACGCGGACATAATGAAACAGAACTGCCTGCACATGGGTGCGACGTGGAAGTTTTGCGCCCATGTGCAGGGAACAAGGGCGAAATTTTGGCCTTATTCCCCACTGCCGCGTAGGATGGGTGAGGATATGTAGAAAGGGATCACCATGAGCGTTCTCGACCGTTTTGAGAAAAGTGTAGAAGGCGCGGTCAATGGCGTGTTCGCCAAGTTCGGGTCCAAGGACCTGCAGCCCGTCGACCTCTCCAGCGCCCTCGAACGCGAAATCGACAATGAGGCGATGCCGGTGGGTCGCGACCGCACGGTGGCTCCGAACGAGTACCGTTTCAAGCTGAGCACCGCCGACTTCGACCGCATCGAGCAGTGGGGTTCGGAGACCCTCGCCAACGAGCTGGCCGACAACCTGACCCAGTACGCCAAGAGCCAGCACTACGCGTTCGTAGGCCCGGTCGTGGTGATCTTCGAGGAGGATCTCGACCTCACCAAGGGCAACTTCAACCTGAGCTCCGAATCGGTGCAGGGCAACGCGGTGCCGGTCACCACGAACGAGCAGTCGCAGTCCGAGCCGATGCTCGAGGTCAACGGCAACCAGTACCTGCTCACCAAGGAGAAGACGGTGATCGGCCGCGGCTCTGGCTGCGACATCATCATCGACGATCCGGGCATCTCCCGCCGCCACATGGAGATCGACATCACCCCCAACGGCGTGATCGCCCGCGACCTCGGCTCCACGAACCACATGTACATCGAAGGCCATCAGGTCCCGATCGCCACGCTGCTCGACGGCAACACGATCACCATCGGCCGCACCCGCATCCTCTACTGGGCCTCCGCGCAGGATCAGGAGTAAGCCCGCGAAGGAGCCGTTCCATGACCGAATTGACCTTCGCCATTCTTAAATACGGGCTGCTCGCCCTGCTGTGGGTGTTCGTATGGCTTGCCATGCGTTCCCTGCACAAGGACATGGAGTCGTTCAGCCCGCATACCTCGCGCACGCATCGCCGCAAGGAGCGTCGTGCGCGCAAGGCCGCCGAATCGCCGGCGCCGGTCGCCACGTCGTCCGCGGTGCCGGTGCACACGCCCGTGCCCGAACGCGCGAACGCGGCGAACGATCTGACCCTGCTGGTCATCATCGACGGTCCGCTCGCCGGCGCTTCAGTGCCACTGAGCGGCAATTCGATCACGCTCGGCCGCGCCGCGTCGAACACGGTCGTGCTGGACGACGAGTTCGCGTCCTCGCACCACGCCCGCGTCTACAAGGATCCGATCACCAACTCGTGGGCCATCGAGGATCTCGGCAGCACGAACGGCACCGTGGTCAACGGCCAGCGCATCAACACACCCACCATCCTCGCCGCGCGCGTGCCCGTGCGCATCGGCGCGACCACCTTCGAATTGAGGTGATCGCCCTATGCCGAATTCCGCCGCTTCGCAAAATCTGTTCCTGTATTCCACGACCGTTTCGGACGTGGGCACCGTGCGTGCCAACAACCAGGATTCGTCGTTCGCCGGCGAGCATCTGGCCGCGATCTGCGACGGCATGGGCGGCCATGCGGGCGGCGATACGGCATCGACGATCGCGATCCGTTCGCTCGCGCACATCGAGCACGACGATGTCGACGGAGACATCCAGACCGTTGCCCACATGCTGGAATCGTCGGTGATCGCCGCGCACGACGCGATCGTCGGCAAGGCCAAGCACGAGCGCAAGCTCGCCGGCATGGGCACCACGGTCGTCGCGCTGGTATTGGTCGCCGGGCACTGGGTGCTCGCCCATATCGGCGATTCGCGCGCGTATCTGCTGCGTGACGGCAAGCTCACGCGCATGACGCACGATCACAGCTACGTCCAGCATCTGATCGACATGGGCCGCATCACGGAAGCGGAGGCGAAGAACCATCCGCAACGCAACGTCGTCATGCGTGTGCTCGGTGATTTCGACATCGACCCACGACCCGATATCGCGATCCGCAAGGCCCACCCTGCGGATCGCTGGCTGTTGTGCTCCGACGGCCTGTGCGGCGTGCTCGAAGACTCGACGATCGAGCAGGTGATGGCCGACTGCACCGACCAGGAGGAGTGCGCGCAGCGGCTCGTCGGCATGGCGCTCAAGGCCGGCAGCACCGACAACGTGACCGCGGTGATCGCGGACGCAACGCTCGCGCTCGACGCGAACGCCTTCGACATCCCGCACCAGACGCTGCTGGTCGGCGGCGCGGTGAGCGCCAGCTCCGAGACGATCGCCGACATCGTGAACGCGCCCGTGGCGACCGCGCCCGCGCTGCGCGCCGACATGAGCTCGCCGGCGACCCGCGCGGCCAAGCTGATCCAGGACCGCGGCGACGCGAAGTCAAAGAACGGCAAGGCTGGCGCCGGCGCGGATCCCGCAAAGCCGCGCGTGGCCCAGCCGTCCGCGGTGCGCGAGGAGATCGGCGACCGCGAAGTGCCCGACACCGGCGAAATCCCGGTCATCCAGAAGTCGGACGGCCGCATCACCACCGATCCGAGCGACCCGGAGGTCGCGCGCGCCATCCACCGCGAGCAGGCGGAACAGCGTAAGGTCCGGCGTACGCGCCGGCACCGCAACCGCTTCCTCGTGCTGCTGAGCGTGATCGTGGCGCTGGCCGCGCTGATTGGCTGCGGCTGGGGCGCGTACGTGTGGAGCCAGAGCCGGTATTACCTGGCGTCCGGCGACGGCGTGATCACGATCTACCAAGGCGTGAACACGAACCTGTTCGGCCTGTCGCTCTCGCACGAGGTCGAGAAGACCGACATCAAGGTGGACTCGCTGCCTGAATCGTGGCAGTCGCAGCTCGAGCAGGGCATCACGGTCGACAGCCTCGAGGAGGCCAAGACGCACGCGAAGTTCATCGAGGCCGAGCGCGACAAGGAGACGCAGAAGAACGAGGCGAGCACGCCGAGCTTCGGCGCGGCCGACGACGCGATCGACAACGGCAACTCGAGCGACTCGTCCAAGTCCGACAGTTCCAGCAACTCGAACAGCTCGAACAAGTCGTCCGGCACGTCCAACACCAAGTCCAACTCATCGAATTCGTCCAACTCAACCGGCACGAACAGCTCATCGAACGGAGGTGACGCGCAATGATCGCAACCCGATTGCGGCAGATCTCGCTGCTGCTGTTCGCGATGCTGATCGGTTTCGTCGCGTTCTTCCAGATGTTCGAGCGCACGACCGGCAGCTTTCCGACGAATTACGCGATCGCGCTCGGCGCGGTCGTCGTGCTGTACCTCGTGCTGTGGGCGCTGACGATCAGGTTCCAGCCGTACGCGAGCCAGTCGATCATGCCGTGCGTGCTGCTGCTGAGCGCGATCGGCACGACGATGATCGCGCGCATCGACTATGCGAAGGACACGACGGTCGGCTTCCGGCAGCTGCTGTGGATCGCGGCCGCGCTCGTATTGTGCTGCATACTGATCGTCGCGATGCAGGACTACCGCATCCTGCGCCGCTTCTCGTACGTGAGCATGGTGGTGGGCCTGATCCTGCTGCTCTCCCCCATGATTCCGGGCCTCGGCATCGACATCAACGGCGCAAGCGTGTGGATCAAGATCCCGTTCACGTCGAGCACCGTGCAGCCGGCCGAGTTCGCCAAGCTGTTCCTCGCGTTCTTCTTCGCGTCCTACCTGTTCGACCACCGCGACCAGCTGGCCGTCGGCGGCAAGAAGTTCCTCGGCCTGCAGCTGCCGCGCATCAAGGACATGGGCCCGATCATCATCATCTGGGGCGTGTCGATGGGCGTGCTCGTGCGCCAGCACGACCTGGGCACCTCGCTCATGTTCTTCGCGATGTTCGTCGCGATGCTGTACGTGGCCACCGGCCGCAAAAGCTGGATCGTGATCGGCCTGCTCGCGTTCGCGGCCGGCGCGGTCGTCGCGGCGCGCATCTTCAGCCATGTGGGCGCGCGCGTCGACGCATGGTTGCAGCCGTTCAGCAACGAGCAGTACAACATGGAGTTCGGCGGTTCGTACCAGATCGTCACCGGCCTGTTCGGCCTGTCGTCGGGCGGACTCGCGGGCACCGGGCTCGGCCAGGGCCACCCCGATCTGACCCCGTACGCGAACTCCGACTACATCTACGCTTCCGTGGGCGAGGAAATGGGCCTCGCCGGCCTGTTCGCGGTGCTCGTGCTGTACCTGCTCATCATCGCGTCCGGCTTCATCACGGCCATGAAGATCAAGGACGGCTTCGGCAAGCTGCTCGCCTCCGGTCTCGTGTTCACGATGGCGTTCCAGGTGTTCACGGTCGTCGGCGGCATCACGCTCGTCATCCCGCTGACCGGCATGACCATGCCGTACATGGCCGCAGGCGGCTCGTCGATCATCGCGAACTACCTGCTCGCAGCGCTGCTCGTGGTCATCTCGAACGCGGCGAACAAGCCCGAGCCGCCCACCGACCTGTCTGAAACGTTCCAGTATGAGGCGCTGGCCGCCTTGCGCGACCACGAACTCAAGGAGCGTGGTAACCGATGAACAAATCTCTACGCCAGCTGTTCACGGCCGTACTGGTATTGTTCGTGATCCTCGGCATCTCCAGTTCGGTCTTCACCGCATTCGTCGACGACGATCTCAACGCCGACTCGCGCAACACGCGTTCGCTGTACCGCACGTACGGCACGCCGCGCGGCGCGATCCTCGCGTCCGACGGCACGGTGATCGCGCAGTCGGTCGCCACGAACGACGCGTTCAAATACCAGCGCCAGTACTCGAACGGCCCGCTGTACGCGCCGATCACCGGCTATTTCTCGATCTCGCACGGCATCGGCCCAGAAGGCAACGGCATCGAAAGCTCGCGCAACGAGCTGCTCAGCGGCCAGGCCGACGCCCTGCTGTGGGAGCGGTTCAAGGCCGTGCTCGCCGGCACGCAGAACACCGGCGCGTCGATCGAAACGTCGATCGATTCCAAGTTGCAGACGCTCGCGTACCAGCTTCTGGACGGCAAGGACGGTTCGGTGGTCGTGACCGAGCCGAAGACCGGCCGCATCCTCGCGATGGTGAGCACGCCGAGCTACGATCCGAACACGCTCGCCACACACGCCACGGCCGACGCGAACAAGGCCTTCCAAGAGCTTGTGGGCGACGAGTCGAATCCTATGCTCAACCGCGCGATCCGCCAGCTCTACCCGCCGGGATCCACGTTCAAGACCGTGGTGGCGGCCGCCGCGCTCGAAACCGGCGACTACGACCTCGACACGCAGATCCCGGCCGGCGCCAGCTACACGCTGCCCGGCACGGCCACCGCGCTCACCAATTCCAGCACGGCCGGCGGCGGCACGAACGGCAAGATCTCACTCGAGGACGCGATGGCGTACTCGTCGAACACCGCATTCGCGCAGCTGGGCGTCGCGCTCGGCGCGGACAAGGTCGAGGCGATGGCCGAAAAGCTCGGCTACGGCAAGTCGTTCACCGTGGACGGCACCACATCCACCGGCAACCCGATGACGTCGGTCGAGTCGAAGTTCCCGTCCGATCCGACCGACGACCGGCTCGCGCTGGCCTCGATCGGCCAAGGAGACAACCAGATCACGCCATTGCAGAGCGCGATGATCGCCTCCGCGATCGCGAACGACGGCGTGCTCATGAAGCCGACGCTGGTCGACCGCGTGCGTTCGAGCGACCTGTCGGTGATCTCGGAGACGAAGGCGCAGGTGATGCGCCAGGTCTTCAGCGCGGACACCGCGAACAAGCTGACGACCGCGATGCAGTCCGTGATCACCAAGGAATACCCATCGCTCGAGATCGACGGCGTGAACGTGGCCGCGAAAACCGGCACCGCGCAGATCGGCACCGCCAACCAGAGCATCGACGGCTGGATCATGGGCTTCGCGCCCGCCGAGAACCCGCAGATCGCGATCTCGGTGGTCGTGCATAATACTGATCTCTACGGATCGCTGGCCGCGGGCCCGATCATGAAGTCGTTGATGGAGGAGGCGCTGAAGAAATGAAACTGATCGAAGGACAGCTGATTCACCGCCGCTACCGTCTCGACCGCCGCCTTGCGCAGGGCGGCATGGGTGAGGTCTGGAAGGCATACGATATCCAGCTCAACCGTCCGGTCGCCATCAAGGCGCTGCGTTCCGACCAGTCCAACATCGAGTCGAAACTGCAGCGGCTGCGTGCGGAAGCGCACAATTCCGCCAATCTCGCGCACCCGAACATCGCCGCGCTGTTCGAATACTACGAGCACGACGGCATCGGCTTCCTCATCATGGAATACGTGCCGTCGAAGTCGCTCGCGGACATCTACCACGAGCGTGGTGCGATGCCGCCGACCGAACTGCTGCCGATCCTCATCCAGACCGCGCGCGGCCTGTTCGTCGCGCACAGCCACGGCGTGATCCACCGCGACGTCAAGCCCGCCAACATCATGGTCTCCGACACCGGCGAGGTGAAGATCACCGACTTCGGCGTCTCCTACTCCACCAACCAGGAGCAGATCACGCAGGACGGCATGGTCGTGGGCACCGCGCAGTACATCTCCCCCGAGCAGGCGCAGGGACAGCAGGCCACGCCGCAGTCCGACATCTACTCGCTCGGTGTTGTCGCGTACGAAGGCCTGTGCGGGCACCGTCCGTTCACGGGAGCCACGCCGGTCGACATCGCGGCCGCGCACGTGAACGATCCGGTGCCGCCGCTGCCCGACACGATCGACCTTCAGCTGCGCCAGTTCGTCATGTCGATGCTGGAGAAGGATCCGCTCGACCGGCCGAAGGACGCGCTGGTCGTCTCGCGCACGCTGGCGCGCATCGAACGCCGGCTGCTCGACCAGCAGACCGCCGCGAGCGACGACACGATGACCGGCACCGGACGGCTGCTGCGCCGCGTGGCCAGCAAGCCGCACGCGGTGAACACGATGCTGCACGCGATGGATCCGAAGACGATCATCCCGTCCGGGGATTCGCCGGTGCCCGCCGCGCCGATCGTCATCACACCCGATCAGGCCGCGGCGAACGCGGCGGTCGCGGCGGAACCGCGCGCCGATACCGGCGAATCCGCATCGATCGAACCGAACGCGGAGCACACGGACGGTGTGACCGGTGTCACGGGAATCACGAACGCGACGGACACCGTCGACGCGCCGGCCGGCGTGCAAATCAGCTTGGATAAGGCCGCATCCGAAATGCGGGACTCATGGAAGGAACAGCAATGAGCAGCACAATGCCCAATTCGCTCGCCGATGGCCGGTATCAGCTCGGCCAGCTCGTCGGCCGCGGCGGCATGGCCGAAGTGCGCGTGGCGCTCGATACGCGCCTCGGGCGCACGGTCGCCGTCAAGATCATGCGTTCCGATCTGGCGAACGACCAGATCTTCCTGTCGCGGTTCCGTCGCGAGGCGCACGCGGTCGCGCAGATGAACAACCCGAACATCGTCAACATCTACGATTCGGGCGAGGAGACCGTGACGGCCGAGGACGGCTCGACCGAGCACCTGCCGTACCTGGTGATGGAGTACGTGAAGGGCCAGACCCTGCGCGACATCATCAAGGTGAACGACGCGCTCTCCCAGCGCGACGCGGAACAGATCATGCTCGGCGTGCTCAACGCGCTCGAGTATTCGCACCGCATGGGCATCATCCACCGCGACATCAAGCCCGGCAACATCATGATCTCCGACCAGGGCGTGGTCAAGGTCATGGACTTCGGCATCGCGCGTGCGCTCGACGATTCCGCCGCGACGATGACCCAGTCGCAGGGCGTGGTCGGCACCGCACAGTACCTCTCCCCCGAGCAGGCGCGCGGCGAGACCGTCGACATGCGCTCCGATCTGTATTCGGCCGGCTGCGTGCTGTACGAGATGCTGACCGGACGGCCGCCGTTCACCGGCGACTCGGCCGTGGCGATCGCGTACCAGCATGTGTCGGAAGTGGCGACGCCGCCTTCCGCCGTGGTGCCCGGACTGCCGAAGATGTGGGATTCGATCGTGGCCAAGGCGATGGCCAAGGACCGGCAGAACCGCTACGCGACGGCCGCCGAGTTCAAGACCGACATCCTGACGTTCATGAACGGCGGCGTGCCGGTGGCGGCCGCGTTCAACCCGCTGACCGACCTGTCGAACATGAAGGCGCGCAAGCAGGCCGAACAGAACGATCCGACGGCGACCGCGGCGATGAGCCCGACGATGGCCATGCCGGGCGTTCCGGGCGCGGCTGGTGTTCCCGGGGTTCCGGGGGTTCCCGGGGCCGCAGGCGAGACGACCACCACGCAGGCGTTCAACCCGGTGACCGGCCAGTTCGAGGCGATCCCGGCCATGCAGCCCAACTACGGCAACGGCAGCACGGCGGTCCGTTCCCGCACCGAGCAGCGCGAGGCGGCGGCGAAGTCCGGCAAGCGCAAGAAGGCCATCGTGGCATCGATCATCTGCGCGCTGGTCGCGATCATCGCGATCGCCGGCATCTACGTCGTGCTGCACGGCGGCGCGGCGAACGTGGTCGAACAGCAGGTCGAGATCCCCGACTTCACGTCGATGTCGGGCGTGACGCGCGACAAGGTCCGTTCCGAACTCACCGATCTCGGCCTCACGCCGAAGATCACCGACGACAACGACTCCGACAAGGCCGAAGGCACCGTGACCAAGCAGAGCCCGAAGGGCGGCAACAAGGTCGCTAAGGGCAGCACGGTCGAGGTGTGGTTCTCGACCGGCCCGAAGTCCGAAACGGTTCCGGATGTCAAGGAGATGAGCCAGTCCGAGGCGATCAGCGCGCTGACCGCGAAGGGGTTCAAGGTCAGCGACACCGTGCAGACCGTCGACAGCACGATTGAGGCGAACAAGGTCGTCAAGACCGATCCCGCCGCGGACTCGTCCAAGCCGAAGGGCACCACGATCACGCTGTACGTGTCCACCGGCAAGATGAGCATGCCTGACGTGACCAACCAGCCGCTCGCGGCCGCGCAGCAGACGCTGTCGGACATGGGCCTGAAGAGCCAGAGCACGTCGGAGGAATACGACGACAACGTGGCCGAGGGCTCGGTGATCAGCACGAACCCGTCCGCAGGCGAGTACGTGGATTCGACCATGACGATCTCGATCGTCGTCTCGAAGGGCAAGGAACCGGTCAAGAAGGTGACGATCCCGTCCACCATCGCGCTCGGTTCGAGCAGCGCCACCGTGAGCGCCGTGACCTCGCAGCTCGAGGCGCTGGGACTGAAGGTGGCGATCGCAAGCGGCAGCCCGAGCTCCGGCAGCGCGATCGTGACCGCCACGGACCCGGGACTGGGGCAGGAGGTCGACGAGGGATCCACGGTGACGCTCACCACGAAGGAGGCGTCGTCGTCCGGCTCCAACGGTTCCGAGTCCAACGGCAGCTCCGACGACTCCGGCTCCAACGGCAGTGATTCCACGGATTCCAACGGTTCGACGAACGGTGGTTCCACCTCGAACGGTTCCGGTTCCGAGTCCAACGGTTCCGGTTCCAACTCGAACGGATCCTCCTCCGGCACATCCTCCGGTTCTAGCTCGGAAGGTTCCAGCACCACCAATAACTAGGTTCCTCCGCAGCCGCCCCCCCCCCGGAATCCCCGGAACCCCTCGGTTCCGGGGATTCCGACTTAATAGGTTTGTTCTGGTTACGGGGGTTACGGGGGTTCTAGTTGACTCGGCAGCCGGCCATTGATACCGTTCGGCAGTCAGAAGTCTTGACCCATCACGGAGAGACCCCGGTCGATCATCTCGGCCGGGGTCTCTCCGTCTCGCTAAAACCGTCTTCCGTTGTCCGGTGTCTTCCGTTGTCCGGTGTCCTCCGCAAATAGGTATATCCGGACTCACCCTCCCGGGCTTACGGCCGGTTTCCCTACCCAAACCGACCGTATGCCCGGGAAGGTGAGCGTAAGTGGGTATATCCGGATTCACCCTCCCGGGCTTACGGCCGTTTCAGTCGAGTGAAACGGCCGTAAGCCCGGGAGACGGAAAGCGTGTCACAGCACCTCCCCGGGCTTATGCCTGTTTTGAAACCTTCGTTCCGACCGTATGCCCGGGAGAAAAGCCACACGAGATCCCCGCTATCCCACACACGGGTTACCTCCGGTATCTCCGGCATCTCCCGGGCTTACGCCCGTTTCGGTCGAATGAAACGGGCGTAAGCCCGGGAGGATGGCCATAGGTGGGTATAACTGGACACCGAAAACCATAGGTGGGTATATCCGGTCTAGTTAGAGCCTCAGTCGAGGTCTACCTAGTCCAGATATACCCACTTTCGGTATTTGGGGGGGTACCGGATGATCCAGATATACCCACCTTCCCCGCTAATCTCCGTTACTTGGGTAGAGGTTCCCGGGCTTACGGCCGGTTTGGGTGGGGAAACCGGCCGTAAGCCCGGGAGGGTGAGTCCGGATCTGCCCACTTACCGTCCTTCGGAGTCTAGACCCGACTATTCGGAGTCCGAAGTTACTGGGGTCCGAAGTTACCCACTTTTACTGTTTGGGATTACTGGACGGTCCGGAGTCATCCACTTACTTGTTGACTTTGGGCTTGAGACCGGCGGACTTGGCGACGGCACTGGGCTGGCCGCACACCTTGAGCCAGTTGGCGAGCAGACGATAACCGTCCTGAGTCATCACGGATTCGGGATGGAACTGGACCGCGTACATCGGCAGGTCGCGGTGCTTGATGCCCTGGATGATGTGGTCACCCTGAGTCCACGCGGTCACGACCAGCTCGTCCGGCACGGAATCCGGCTCGACGGCCAGCGAATGATACCGGGTCGCGGTCATCGGATTGGCCACGCCCTCGAAGATCTCGTCGTCGATGTGCTCGACCTGGCTCGTCTTGCCGTGCATGATCGTCGGCGCATGATCGACCGTGCAGCCGAACACCTCGGCCAGCGCCTGCAGGCCAAGGCACACGCCGAACATCGGCTTCTTCTCGGCCGCGCACAGGCGGATCACGTCCTCGCTCGCCCCCGATTCGGCCGGCGCGCCCGGGCCGGGGGAGATCAGCACGCCGTCATAGCCGTCGAGCACGCCGGGCTGGGAGGGGTCGATCGCATCGTTGCGCACCACCGTCACCGTAGCGCCCAAAGTCTTGAGATACCCGACGATCGTGTACACGAACGAGTCGTAGTTGTCGACCACCAGGATGCGCGCCGAATCCGTCATGTTGTCTCCTTACGCAACGAGCCACAGTACCTGCATACTGTGGCTCAGTGTAGTCGAGGGTTGCGGTGGGCGGCCTATCGGTGCCCATTTTTCTCGGCCTCTTTATCGTTGCCATGAATTGTCTAATCTCGACGGATAGTCGACGCATGTCTCGGGGCACGGTTGACACCATTACTTCCCGTTACCTCCCGGGCATACGGCCTGTTTGGGCGGTCAAAACGGGCGTAAGCCCGGGAGGTTGCGGGACGTTGCGGAAGGGTGCGGGCATTGCAGGACGTTGCGGGAGGGTGCCACCGGAAGGTTGCGGGACGTGCGGGAGGGTACGGGAGGGTGCGCGGCGTTGCGGGGAGGCTGCCACCGGGAGGTTGCCATGAATCGGCACGAATCGATATGAAAGACGATATGAAAGACGATACGAAAGGATAAACCCGGGCTTCGTGGTATCCGGCTTCTGGCTACCCCTCAGTCCGCTTCGCAGCCAGCTCCCCCGGCAGGGGTGGGGAACCGCCTAAGTTCAAGAAATACTTAGCTTAAGAAATTCAGCTCCCCCGGCAGGGGTAAGGAACCAAGGCGGAGGCACGAACTCAGACCGTGAAATTGGACATTTGGCGCAGGTAGGGGATGTTCGACGCGGCCCACGGGAATCCCCACTGGAACAGCATGCACACCACCAGCAGCACCAGGATCAGCAACAGCAACAACCGGATCGGCAGCACGCCCGGCTGATGCCGCAGCACCCAGCCGTACACGCTCGCATCCGGGCGGCGACGCTCACCGGCGCGGATCGCACGCAGCACCGGGAACCGCCACGCCACCAGCGCCGCAAGGAACACGATCACATACGCCACCAGCGCCGCGATCATCACCGGCTCGAGCGAATCGAGCTGCGCGGCGGCAGACGTGAGCGAGGTCGTGTTGTTCGTGAACGCCACGCCCGTCGTGCTCGAATCGGTCGCCAGCTCCTTCGGCACGCCGTCCGACACCTTCGCCCAGTACTTGAGCTCGCCGTAGCTGATCCAACGGTAGATCGGGTCGGAGTACTTCGGCTCGCACGTCGTCATCGTGATCATGCGCTTGGTGGGCGTCTGGCCGGGGTTCTGCGGGTTCGCGCCGATCACGCGGATCTCTGTCGGCAGCACGATCTCCTTGCTGGTGTACTGGTAGACGTACCAGTAGTCCTGCGTGCGGATGATGATCGGGTCGCCTTCCTGCAGTTTGTCGACGTCGCCGAGCGGCTGGCCGTAGCCGTTGCGATGGCCGGCGATCGCGAAGTTGCCGACCTGGCCGGGCCACTGCGTGTCGTCGTAGTGGCCGAGACCGTGCTTGTTGAGCTGTTCGAGCGTGGTGCCCTGCACGAGGTTGCGTTCCCAGTTCTTGCCGAAGCGCGGAATGTACACGGTGGCGATCAGCTGACCTTCGCCGGCCGATTCGGGCTGGACCGGCGGCTCGCCGTCCTGCGCGGCCGCGACCTTCGACGTGTCGCCGTTCGCGGGCGACGACCACTGCGCCGATTTGAGCGTTTCCTGCTGCGTGTGTTCGGCCTGCACGCCCGTCCACCACATCTGCCAGACGATGTACAGCGCGCAGATCGCGGCGGCGGTGAGCAGGATTTCGGCGAGGATGCCGAGCGCCTGCCAGAACCAGCCGTGCTTGCCGTTGGACTTGGGATTGGCGACAGAATTGACGGCAGTCGGCGGCACGGCCGGCGACGCGGCGACGGCTTGGGCTGCCGCGGCAGGTTGCGCGGCGCCATACTGGAACGTCCGAGAGGAGCCGGCCGCAGTCTGAGCGGCATCGGGCTGCGCCGCCGCGTTCAGGTATCCGGCGTATCCGCTCGTCCCGGCGACCCGCGGCGCGGGCTGAACGGTCGCGACCGAAGTCACCGGCGGAACCGGCGGCACAGGCTCCGCGAAATCCCCGATCTGGTCGATCGAATCAAGCTCGATCTCGTCGTTGTTCCCATCGAACTGATTGTCGTTTCTTGCGTGTCTCACTGTGCGTCCGTTTCCTGCGCCGTGTCGTCGACGCTCGAGTATTGCAGCGACTGAAGCAGCGCCGCGGTTTCAGGGAATTGCAGATTGTCTTTTTGTTCGACCTTGTAGCCGATGCCGAATGCGCTGACGTATTCCTGGAAGATCTTCATCGCGCTCGAATTCTCAAGCGCCTGCATCATGCCGTCGGCCGGTCCGATCGCGGAGATCGTGTATGGGGGCGAGTATTTCTTGCCCTGCAACAGCAGCACGTTGCCCTGGCAGATCACCGCCGAATTGAACAGCACGCGCTGGTCTTGGATCATCATCGACTCGGCTCCCCCAGCCCACAGCGCGTTCATCACGGACTCGATGTCTTCCTGATGAATCACGTAGTCGTTGATGTTCGTGGCGGAACCGGAATTGTCGACCATGTTCTCCCACAGCGGCGAATCGTTGAGCGTCACCGTCACGCCGGGGCCCTGCACCGCGGACAGCATGGTGCTGGAACCGGCGGTTTCGCTGTCGGTCGTGCCGCCGTCGTCGGTGAGCGTTTTGTTCAGCGTATCGATCTGCGAGCTGAGTTTGGCGACGTCGCGCTGCAGTTCCTCCGCGCGTTCGACCCGCTGTTCGACAAGGTCGGCGGTGTCGGACGACAGCACGACGGTGCGGTTGATGCGCACGTTGGTCGACAACAGGAACCCGCTGAGCGCCACTACAAGACACACGGCGGTACCGCTCAGCCACGAGGCGCGCTTCGCGACATGCCTGCCGGTATGTTTCGCCATGCTTCCTCCGAACGCCGAGCCGCCTGTTCCTGAGTTCGAGTCTAACCACTATTATGACTTCTAGCCTAAATATAAGGAGACTACGCTGATGGCAGATACCGAGCAGAAAGACTGGCAGGCCGAAACCGCCGACGAGGATGCGGCGACCGCTGAGACGAGCGAGACCACTGAGACCACTGCGGCTGAGACGAACGACGAGAAGACCGTTGAAATGACGACCGCGGATACTGCGGACGCCTCCGCCGCGACGGAGGCGGATGAGAAGGCTGCCGACGAGAAGCCTGCCAAGACTGCGACCACGACGACCACTACCACCACGACCGTGACTACGACGACCACGACGACGACTCATGATGCGGCGGACGATCTTGCGGCGGCCGAGGATGAGGATTACGGCGTGCCGATGGATCAGGTGGAGGCCGTGCTCAACGCCACCGCCGACAAGAGCTCGCTCACCCCGCAGATGCAGCGCATGATGGCTCGTCAGGCGGAGAACACGAAGCGCGTCGAGGAGACGATCAAGGGCACCAAGTCCAACCCGCGCTGGTTCGTGCCGCTGTTCTGCGCACTCATGATCATCGGCCTGATCTGGGCGGTCTGCTACTACCTCACGTCGAGCTACCCGATCCCGGGCATCGGCGCGTGGAACCTGCTCATCGCGTTCGTGATCATCATGGTCGGCTTCATCATGACCATGTGGTGGCGGTGACGGTTCGTTTCCGTCACGCTTTGTGACAGCGCAGGATCACATGCTTAGCTCCGGCGAGCGTGGTGGCGAACAGGTAGGTGTCGCCGCCGTCGTTCAGCCGGAGCTTTTTGCGTAGTTGGGCGACCGTGAGCGGGAAGTTGCGCACGGCGATGTTGGCTTTGGCGACGCCCGCGAGCGCCGATTTGAGTTCCTTTTTGCCCATTGTGGTGACGGTTTCGACGGCGAAGACGCGTCCGGGGAAATCTTCGATGGGTTGGTCGGCGCCGGAGACGAAGAGGTGACTGTTCGGGCCGATCTGCGCAAGTCCGTACCGGTTTTCGACCAACGCGAAGCAGCCGGCTTTCATGATCGACGCGTTCGGTTCGTACAGATACGTGATCTGTTCCGGCAGTGGCGTAAGTCCGAGCACGCGATCGGATGACGCGGACGACGCTCCATAACTGTCATTTCGAGCGGAGCGCAGCGAAGTCGAGAAATCTTCCTCACGCTCTCGCGCGGTTCCCCGAATCCGGCTTGTAGCTCCGTTCGAGACGACGCCATAGTCGTAGTCGAGTCGGTCGGTGTCGTTGACGCAGTAGACGTGGATGTTCGTGTTGGTTGTGCGATCGAGGACGAGCAGCAGTTCCTTGCATTCGTTGCCGGTGGAGACGATGTGGACCTCGCTGACCGCGCCGCGGAAGTCGGCGACGGCCTTGCGCCAGTCGAGCATCGGCGACAGTTTGATCATGATGTGCGGGGCGGCGGCGAGCAGCCGGTCGCGTAGGGCAAGCACGTCCGGCGTGCAGTCTTCGATGGCGACCGTGCGCCCGCCATGCTCATCCCGCCGCGCCGGATCCACAAAGATCAGAGAGACCGACGTTCCCGCATCCCCCAGCACCGCTTCCGCATCACCGTTCACAACCGTCACATTGCGCAACCCAAGCGCCCGCATGTTGTGCTCGGCCAGCGCGCATAAATGATCCTGCCGTTCCACGTATATTGCCCGCGCGAATCCGCGCGCGATATACGAGAAGTCCACGCCGAATCCGCCGGTCAGGTCGATCATCGTTCCGGCGCACACGGAACCATCTGCCGTCTGCGTCTCCCCCGCGTCGCCGCGGCTGTCCGCCGCCCGGCTCTCCCCCGCGATCCGCCGCGCAACCTCCGCTTTGTATCGCGCGGTGAACTCGGACGAGCACTGTTCCATCGAAAGGTGCGGCGGGTACACGATCCCTTCGCACGCCGCCCACTGCGGCAGTTTGCCGCGCGCCGTCTGCCATCCGGCGATCTGGTCGAGCGCGAACGGCAGGTCCAGACCGTCCGTACGCTTGGCTTTGAGCGCCAGGTCGCGCACGTTCTCCAGACGGTGTTCGGCCACGAATCGGGCGGTTTCAGGCGACATCAGCATGCCCTTCATCGTATCCAGCTCCCGGGATTGCGCGCACGCACAGCGGGCACCGTCACGCCCGGCAATACAGAAGCATCACAGACCAAGCATGACACAATATCCGGTCACACCCTGCCATAACCGTATCGGATTATCGTCCACATCGCGCAATTAATATAATTATGGTTATATTAATAACAATTATATTAATCACAGATAGATAGGAGACCATCATGGCATTCGTCGGCAGATCACGTGAACTGGCAGCACTGAATCGCCTCGCGGATCGCGGCGAGTTCCAGATGGTCGTGGTATACGGTCGCAGACGCATCGGCAAGACGGCGCTCATCGCGGAGTTCTGTCGGAAACGCCGCACACTGTGGTTCACGGCAAGGGAGCAGAGCGGACGAATCAACCTAGCCGAGTTCTCCCGCAGGATCTACGATTTCTTCGACGAGCCGGCCATTCCCTACGGCTTCCCGGACTGGGCATCGGCCTTCCAGCACATCGCGGACAAAGCCAAACAGCAGCCTGACAATCCGTTCGTGTTCGTATTCGACGAATTTCCGTATGCAGCCAGCACGGAACCCGGGCTGCCGTCCATTTTGCAGATCGCGATCGATCACCAGTTCAAAAACACCAATATCGTGATGGTATTGTGCGGCAGCAATGAAGGGTTTATGGAAAGCCGCGTGCTCGGACACAAGAGCCCTCTGTATGGCCGCCGCAATGCGCAGATCAGACTCAGGCCGTTCGACATCTTCGAGGCCGCGGAACTCATGCCCGAGAACGCCGACTGGCTGAGCAGGGTGCATTACTATGCCGCGCTCGGCGGCACCCCGTATTACCTGCGCCAGCTATCCGCGGCGGAGTCGTTCGAGCAGAACATGGAACGACTGTGCTACGACATGTCAGGCATCCTCTACGAGGAGCCGATGATGCTGCTCCGCGAGGAACTGCGCGAGCCGGCAGTGTACAACTCGCTGCTTGAAACCATCAGCGCCGGCCGAACGCGTCCCAAGGAGATCGCCGAACGGATCGGCATGGAAGCGACCTCAGTCGCGCCATACCTGAAGACCTTGGAATCGATGGGACTGGTCGAACGCATCGTCCCGTTCGGCGAGGACCCCGTACACTCCCGCAAGGGGCAGTGGAAGGTGAAGGATCCGTTCTTCGCATACTGGTACCAGTTCGTCAGCCCGCGAACCGGCCTGATCGACATGGGCGAGGGCCACGCCCCGGCCGTATACGGCACCACAGGAGGCGTGTTCGAAACATACGTCGGGCAACAGTTCGAAGCCATGTGCATGCAATGGGTGTTCCGCGAATGCCGCGAGGAACGACTCGACTTCCTGCCCAATGCATACGGCAAATGGTGGGGCAATGATCCCGTGGCACGAGAGCAGACCGACATCGACCTTGTTATGGCAGATCCGATCAACCACAAGGTGCTGCTCGGGGAATGCAAATGGCGCGAATCGTTCGACGAGACCGACGCGATCGACAAACTCCACCGGCGTTCCTCACTCATCACGGCCAAGGGCGATCGTCTCTTGTATCTGTTCACCAAACGTCCCACGCACGAAACGACCCGGCAGCGCGCCACGGCCGAACCAGCGTTTACCCTCATCGACGCACAGACCATGTTCGGCTGACTGATACGGTTCGGGTAGACGAAGGAATACCAGAATCGGAAATACTCGTCTGCAAGCCGATACAGACCGCGCGTCCCCTTCGCGTGCTCGACCGGTTTCGCAGTGACCGGGAACTCGCGTTCCACGATGCCGATCTCCATGAGGGACGACAGGTAGAATCCCAGAGCGTTCACGGGAATCAGCGTATGGGTGGCGATGTCGTTGAGACGCGTGTCTCCCAAGGCGATGGCGCGAATGATGGTGCTGTATTTGGATGTTTCGCGGAATTCCTCACACATGAGCACGTCGGGTTCCGAGTACAGGGCCGCCCCACGTCGCAGAATATATCGCTTCACGTTCCACGCCAAGCTTCGACCCGGCAGGAACGTCGCCAAATACTGCGGTACTCCGCCAAGTATAGTCATGACTTGTATAGTCATGACTATACAAATTGTGATTATATGAGATGGCCGCCGATCCGACGCCAGACTCTATTAACCCTTAGAAACGTGCAACGATCGCATAATCCTTGCCGTCTTCGATATTCAACTGATGGATTTGCAAGAGTCCTACTGATGACATATTATCAGCTCTATTGACGAATTTGCAAGCATACTATTGATGAATCTGCAAAGGAAGACGCGATGATCCCAAGAACTCTGGCCGAGCAGATCCCTTCCATGCTGTCATGGTTCCCGGTCGTATCGGTCACCGGGCCGCGCCAGAGCGGCAAGTCCACCTTGGTCAGAACGTTGCTGCCCGATTATGAATACGTCAATCTCGAGGACGAGACGACACGGCTGAGCGCGTTGAACGATCCGGTCGGGTTCATCCGCTCACACAACGACCGGCTCATCATCGACGAGGCCCAGTACGCGCCCGGCCTGTTTTCCCAGATCCAGGTCGCCGCTGACGAGCGGGGAACGATGGGCCAGTACGTGCTGTCCGGATCGCAGAATTTCCTGATGGAGAAGCGGATCGGACAGTCCCTGGCCGGCCGCGTCGGCATGCTGCAACTGCTGCCATTGTCATACCGGGAGGCGGCATCGTCGCAGGAGAACCTCGACGTCGACGATTTCATGTTCCGCGGCGGCTATCCGCACCTCTACGACGTGCCGACCCCGAACGACATCTATTTCCGCGATTATGTGGCGACGTACGTGAAACGGGACGTCGCGGAGTACCTCGACGTGCGCAACCTGTCCGATTTCAACACGTTCGTCCGCCTATGCGCCGAGAACGCCGGCGCCATGCTGAACCTCAGCGCGCTGGCGAGGGACGCCGGGGTGGCGTTCAACACCGCGAAGGGATGGCTCTCCATATTGGAGGCGAGCTTCATCGTATTCAGACTGCAGCCGTATTCCACCAACTCACGCAAGCGACTCACCAAAACGCCCAAACTGTACTTCTACGACAACGGTCTGCTCAATTACCTGCTGGGCATCCGTTCCGTCCAGGAGCTGCAGGACGATCCCAAGCGCGGGGACATCTTCGAGAACCTGATCGTCTCCGAAACCGTGAAACGGTATACGAACGCGAACAAGGAAGCCGATCTGTGCTTCTACCGGGACGCCGCACAGGCCGAGATCGACCTGATGGACCTGACACGACGCCGATCCCCCGAACTCATCGAGATCAAATCCGGCATGACGCCACGCCCCGACTTCTTCAAACACCTCGCGACCATCGGCGAAGACCTGAACGTGCCCCTCGAGCGACGCACGGTCGTCTACCGCGGAACGGAAACATTCTCCACCAAAAACGGACGATACATCACCTCCGAAGACTATCTACGCAACGCATAGGCGCAGCGCCCATCTCGCCATCAACGGCGATTCAAACCAAGCACCATTGAGAACTCACACCCACGGAAACAGCGATAGTGTCACAAAATTCGCGCCATTCGCGCCAACGTTGGCGCGAATGGCGCGAATGGCAAATAATTTTCAAGATGTTATCTACGGACACGCGCTGCAACCTGGCCGGTGGAGTGGCCGGCGCGGGGACGGCGGCGGCGTACGACGAGCCAGTGCACGAGCAGTACTCCGATGACGAGCACCGCGACCGAGACCGAGACGATGCCGATCGTCAGCGTGCGCACCGGGGTGTCGTAATCGGTCGTATCCGGTTTGGTTGGGTTCGGGATGCGATGGCCGCGCACGAGGAGGCGGTGCGTGTTCACCCCGTACGGCGTGCAGGTGACCACGGTCGCATAATCCTTGCCGTCCTCGATATTCAGGTTGTCGAGCTGGTTCGGCAGGACGACGCTGATCTTGTCGACCCGATACGTGTACGTTTCGCCGAGCACGTGGAACGCGAACGTGTCACCTTTGACGAGCGTGTCGAGGCCGGTCAGCAGCTTCGCGCTCGGCAGGCCGGTATGCCCGGAAACGACCGCGTGTGTGGTCGCGCCGCCCACCGGCAGACTGCTGCCTTCCAAGTGGCCGATCGCGATCTGCAGGACGCCCTCGTCCGTGCCGTGGTAGACCGGGAACCGCACTTTGAGTTTGGGGATCGTCACATAGCCCATGATGCCGGTGCCCGATACGTCGAGCAGCGACTCGTATTCGGCCTTCTGTTGGTCGTTGAGCTGCCACCGGTCTGCGATCGTTGGCAGCTTCGCGTTGTACGCGCGCGCCGCTTCCATCATCTGCTTGCGTTGCGCTTTCGACAGATCCTCGGTCTGCTCGATATACGTCGCCACCGCGCGCGACTGATGCATCCGATTCCACCAGTCAGCCACCGTCGGATACGAAATCAGCCCGACGCCCGCAACAAACACGACCACGAAAAACGCGGAAATGATAGTCGAAATGACATCCAGCACCGTGCGCTTACGTTTGGTAGCCATGTTTGCGTTTTCCTTTCTGGTGGGACGGGGTATCGGAATCGCGCTTCGCGCGATGCTGTGTTGTTGCGAGACCTCGCGATCGTTAAAAAGCTGGCGGAGCCTCGGCTCCCTCGGCTGAGGGAGCTGTCAGCCGCAGGCTGACTGAGGGAGCGTCACGGCCAAAGGCCGCCAACAACACAGCATCGGCCACCGGCCGATTCAATTATCAAAGAGAAGAGGCGGATTCTTCCGGAGTGCTAAAAGTAACGAACGCACTCCGGAAGAGTCCTGACTTACTCAGGGCGATGGGGCGGGGAGTCGGGAGTCCCGCGGGAGGTGAGAGAGTAAAGCGGTATCTCCACGAATCCCCGTGCCATCAAGTATTCGGTTATGACCTGTAGAAACAGGTGAAGCTCCCCCAGTTTGGAGGAGCTGTTTTGACGCTGGCGGAGCCTCGGCTCCCTCGGCTGAGGGAGCTGTCAGCCGTAGGCTGACTGAGGGAGCGTCGCGGCCAAAGGCCGCCAATATAACTGAATCGGCCTATGACCGATGCCGTTACTCGGCTCCGCCAGCATCGGAGGTTAGCTGCGCGCTTTGCGGCGGCGCATGAGGAGGAGTCCGACGAAGGAGAAGCCGGCGGCTGCGGCGGCGGCCTTGGTCAGGTCGGAACCGGTTTGCGCCGGGGGCTGAGACGGCGGGGTCTCGGGCGGCGTGTACGTGTTCGTGATCAGCGTTTCCGCGTTCTCGCGATCGACCAGCACCGTGTACTTGGCCGGCACGGACTTCTCCACGACCTTCCACTCGTGATCGGAAGCAAGTCCCGACCACGAATACGACCACTTGTTCGCGGCGGTCAGCTTGACCTCCTCGTACACCTTGCCGTCGCGAAGCAACTGCACCGCGATCGACTCGGGACGCACGGAATCGGAATCGTTCTTCCACACCTTGCGCACGGAACGTTCCACCGTGGTCGGCTTCTCGATTGGCGTACATTCGGTCTTCGGCTGGAGCGTCACATCATACGACGCATCCGCGGCAGTGCCCGACGGCACTGCGGTCAACGTCGAGGACGCACCGCAGCTCAGCGTATCCGTCTTGAATGCGGCCACGTTCACCAAGTACAGGCCACGGGCCACATCAGCGAACACAGCCTTGCCGTCGGCATCCGTCTTCGCGGTCGCATCGGCGGACACCGCGTCACGCGCCGCGTAGCCGGACAGCGTCTCGGCCAACTGGCGGAACGTCTCGGAATCCGCGCCGAACACATCCCAGTCCACGGAGTAATCCGCGAACGACTTCGTCGGCTCGAACCCGTCACCCTTCGCGTTCCACGAGGCAACGCGATACAGGCTCACCGAAGCGCCAGCCAGTGCTTCGCCATCATCCTTGTATTCGACGGTGACGCTGCCGGATTCAGCCGCTTGCGCGCTGACCGCCGGAACCAGCGACAGCACGCACGCGCCCAGCATGAGCGCGAGCGAACAGACCGCCGCAAGAGCGAACGTCGCCCAGCGCGCCCCAAGCGCCAACACGCCCCGGTCGCAAGCATCCCCGCGACCATAGTTAGCGTTAGTCATCATTCTTCCCTTGCTTCAATCCATTCATTGCAGCCTCATCATGTGTCATGTCGACCGAGGCAAAAGCAACCTCACCTCTTGTCATTTCGACCGAGGCGAAAACAACCTCACCTCTCGTCATTTCGACCGAGGCGAAGCCGAGTGGAGAAATCTTCCAAAGCCACAAGCCCCTAAAGATTTCTCCGCTCCGGCCTACGGCCTCCGGTCGAAATGACAAGATGATGGTTACGGAACCGCTACCCTATTCGGTTCAGCAGTTGGAGAGGCGACGACGGAACGCGAACCACGCGCCAGCGGCAGCCACGAACGCAGCGCCCAGAGCGTACAGGATCACAGTACCCATGCCACCGGTGGACGGGAGCTCAGAACCCTTGTAGTTCACGATGTTCACGTTCGGCTTGCCCGCATCAGTCGTGGTCTGAACCTGGAAGTACTCGTCAGTCGACGGAATCTCAGTACCGTTCAGATCGGTGAACTTCAGAGAAGTAAGCTTCGGATCATCGGAAGTCGCGTTATGCACGGCGACGATCTTGAACTCCTTGTCGGGCATCTTGTTGTAGGTGTCAGGAGCTTGATCCTCGACGAGCTTGTACTGGCCGGCGTCAAGACCGGAGAACGTGAACTTGGAAGAACCAGTACCGGCGATGGTATCCACCAGATCGTACTGGCTGGAGTTCTTGTTCCACTTATACAGGCTGAATGTAGCGCCAATCTTCTCATTACCGGCAGAGTCGACCTTGGTAGCGTTCAGCTCGAACGTGAACACAGTGACCTTATCCTCAGGGGTGTCACCGGTCGGGGTACCTTCACCCTCGTGGTTCGGGTTGTTGGAGAACGTCAGCTTGACCTCATTCGGGTTGCCAGTCTCGCCAACCGTAGCGTGCGTATTGAGCTGAGCCTTATACTCGACCACGATCTGGGTCTTCGCATCGATAGTAAGAGCAGTGTCAGAAGTATCCGAAGCGGACTTGGTGACATTCTTGAGATTCGCGAAGTTAATGGTCATCACATGGTGGTCGACCTTCGTCCAGTAATCCGAGTCACTTGTCTCAACTTCGGTGCCATTTTTATCGTAGCTCTTGACACTCACTTCATAGCCAGTGGTCTTGTCCTGAGCATTCGTCGCATCGGCGATCTCGACCTTGGTAGCGTTCTCGGAAGTGTAGGAACCAGCAGCGTCCGGGTTCACGGCATACACATGAATGCTGTTCTCACTCTTGACGGCGGTGCTGTGCTTGACTTCCTTATCGTTCTTGCCGTCCTGAACGGTCAGGCCCTTGGACAGGGTATCAGTGAACTTATAGGTGTAGCCCTCCGTATAAGAAGCGTAGTTAGACGGCAGCGTACCGGTCAGTTTGTAGTCGACAAGATCATAGATGTCATGATCGGCGGAATCGGACCACTGGTCATCATTCGGATCATTCGCAACAGTCTCAGAGTCGTTGGTGTCCTTGACCTTCTTCTCGACGGTCGGCACGTCAGCCTTGGCAGCGACTCCATCGATGTTCTTTACCACCTTCAGGATGAACTCGGTGTACGCCTCAGTCTTATTTCCGAGGGTGTTGTCCTTGTCCTTGATCAGGTAGTAACCCGCATCCAGACCGGAAATCGTGTACTTGCCATTCTTGAACGAGCCATTGCCTGACGTCTGATCCAGATACTTCGCGACAATCTTAGCGAACGCAGCAGCATCGAACTGCGCATCCATCTTTCCGGCTGCTTGAGCTGCAGTAGTTACATCAGCGAATGTTGTACCGAACTCGGCATCGGACTTCAAAGCAGTCAACAGCTCAGAGCCTATTACGCCAGTACCCCAATCGATGTTGGACAAGGTCGTTTCGTCCTTGCTTAAATCGCCCTTGAACACCTGATATGCCTGGAACGTGTGCTCAGAGGTAACAGGCTTAGCGTCAGTACCAATCGTGATGTGATATTCGCCAGCCGCGACCGCGGTGAGCGGGGCGACTAGGCCGGTGACGAGCATCGCCACGGCGGCCACGAGGCCGAGAATGGCCTTGCCTAACTTCTTCATGATTACTCCTTTGAGTGATCTTCCTTGATTTGGTTTGGGTTAAGTTATGAAATCTTTTTTGGAGGGGTGGCTTCGTAGCGTTCCGTTGCTTTGACGCTCCCCCAGTCACGCTTCGCGTGACAGCCTGCAATTAAGGACAGCCTTACGGCTGACTTTCTTGCTGGCTCGCCTGTCGGCTCGCACATTGCCTACAAACAGCTCTGCTGTTTGCTTAACGGCAATGTCCTAGCCGAGGGGGCCGAGGCTCCGCCAACTTTTGTGCCGCGAAGCGGCACCCTGGCTCCCTCAGCTGAGGGAGCTGGCCGCCGTAGGCGGACTGAGGGAGCGTCTTGCGAGTCGATAGACGAGCGGCAACACAGTCTCGCCGCTAGGCGAGTCCTTTACCACGGAACGCGCTACCTTGGGAATGAAGGGCTATGGGTCGGAGCCTCCCTTCGGGGTGGAGTGGATCATCGGCGCTGCCTCCTGACCATCAGGGCCAGGCCGGCCGTCGCCACGATGAGTGCGAACGTGCCCGCCCGCAGGAACATCGCCGTACCCTCGCCACCGGTCGCCGGCAGCTCAGGTCCGTACAGTTGGTTGGTAAAGGTGGCCGTCGGATTGCCGGAATCCGTACCGGCATGATCCGTTCTCCCGGACGTGCTATTGCTCTCAGAATCGCTCAACGCCCACGTGCCGATCTCTTTACCGGTGTCACCGTTCAGCTTCGCACTCGAGTCATCAGTCATCTGATACATTGTGTACGACACCTTCAGGGCACCCCACTTACCGTTGTCCTTGGTCTGCGACACCGTCACAACCACCTTGTACTCGGCCTGCGAATACTTGATGGACGAATCCGCATCCGTCGGCTTCACTTCAGTGATCTTGTACGTGTACGTGTTCTGGTAACCGTTGTTCGCATCCGAGCCAAGGTTATTGGCATTGAAGTGCAACCCACTGAACACGCCATTCGCAGTGATCTTGCCGGTCGCATCGGGCTTCACGTCGATGACACAGGCAACACCTTTTTCGATATCGGCCTCTGACTTGTTCGCGCAGTTGGTCGGAGTCGGGATCGCCTGTTGCGTATCGGTTCCGTACTTCTCCAGCTTGAACTGGAACGTCACCGGCTGACCGTCCGAACCAGTCGGCCAGCTTCCGCCGGTCACGTTCTTCGTCACCGGGATCTTGGCCTCGACCGGAGTCAGAGAGTTGTCGATCTTGTTACCGTTCAGATTCCCGATTTGCACTGTCGTGTTGGAATCGTCAACCATGAACGTATACGAATCACTCAACTTGTCATAACCGGTCGGAGCCACGACTTCGGTCAGCGTGTACGTGCCCTTGGGCAGCTTCTTGACGGTGATCGTGCCGGCGTCCGAAGCTGTATCATCCAGCTTGGTGCCGGAGCATGCCTTCGTGTCAATAGCCGCATTGTCGTCAGCCACACAGTAGACAGCAGTACCGCCGTTCAGCTGAATCTTCCACTGCGAACCGGCGAGCGCGAAGGAGTGCTTCGCATCCTGCTTGTACCATGTCACTTCGGTTGGCTTATCGTCGATGTACATGACATCGTTCACCAGTCCAGCCTGCTGACCGTTGTCCCAAGTCGGTACGCCGTTGGTGACAGTGAACTTATACACGGTGGTGTTCAGCGTGTAGCCGTTCGGCGCAACGGTTTCCTTCAGCTCGTATGTACCGTCGGTCAAGTCCTTGACGCGGAACATGCCGCTGGCCGGGTCGATGTCACACAGGAATCCTGCTGCTGTGCAGTCGTAAGCGGCGGCTTTCTCGTCGCTCTGGGCATCGACAGTTGTTTCGGCACCGTCGGCGGACTGAACGTCAGCATCCGCTTCAGCAATACCATCCGCGACATCAGCTTGCGCATTGAGTTCGTCAGTAGTCGCGGCCCGAGTCGTCGCACGCACCGTGCAGTCAGGCATATCGTCAGTTCCAGCAGAGTTACTGCCGTCCAGTACGATGACCGCGCGACTGTTGAACTTGATGTCCGAGCCGGTACCAGCCGGGTACCACGAGCCACCGGCGTTGCTGTTGCCCTGGTTGACGATCTTGAACGCCGTGTCGTTGCCTTGACGCGGGACGGTCACGTACATCCAGTCATCGTTGCATTCGCTGGCTGTCATCTTCACGAACGACCAAGCCGCACCGGTTCTGCCGTAGCCGATGTAGTAGTCGTTGCCCCAGTTCGGGTACGTCTTGAGCACGACGCTCTTCTTGACGTACACGAGCGTTTCGGTGCTGTCGGTGACGCGCACGACAACCGACGTCTGCTTGTCGCCGGCGTACACGGTGATAGTTGATACGCCCACGGATACGGCCTTGATCAGACCATTCGCGGTGACCGTCGCCACATCCGGATCAGACGATTCCCACAGCGCAGATACGGTGGTACCGTTCTGAGATTCCACGACGGCGTCCAACTGGAGAGTGCCGTTCTTCGCCATTTCCAAGGTACTGTTCGCAGCCACGACCTGATTACCGTTCTTGATGGTGATGCCGGTCACGCTGACACTGCTCACGGTGACGGTGATCGAATCGAACTTGGTATCGTCCGCGACGGCCGTGGCCTTGATGACCGTGGTACCGGGCTGCTTGGCAATGACCACGCCATCGGCGGTAACACTGGCGACGGTTTCGTCGCTGGACGTCCAGGTCACGTCACTGTCGTTGTCGGTTGTGGTGTTGTCGCGGTATGTGATCCTAGCCTTGAAGTGCACGCTCGAGGATTGGCTCATCGAATACGTGGCACCTGCGTCGGTGTTGGTAGACGCGTTGAGGATGTCGACCTTGGTCAGAGAGCGGGTGTTGTCCTTGATCGTCCACGTTTCGTCGGAGGAACCGTTCGCGCCCTTCTTGGTCAGCTGCCATTCGGAACCGGGCAACGGGGTCTTGTTCGTGTCACCGTTCTCGTACTTGGCCCAGCGGACGGATGCACCGGACGGGGTGTTCTCGATGTCTTCACCCGCAGTCGGCTTGTAAATGGTTTCACCGCCGGCTCCGGCCTTGATCTCGTACACCGTGTCGGATGCTATGTAGTTGTCAGGCGCCTTCAGCTCCTTGATGTAGTAGGTGGCATTCGGCATGAGGTTGCGAACAGTGATCACACCTTCCGTGTAATCAGAATCGTTGCTGCCATTGTCATCGACCACCAGCAAGGCGTTCTGGTTGGCCTTCGCGTCGGCTTCCGACTTGTAGATGCCCCATTCGGAGCCGCCGATCTTCTGCTGGGTGTTCGCATCAATTTTGTTCCAGCCGATCACCGCGCAGTTCCGGGTGAAGTTGCCCGACCACGGGAGGTTGTGGCGTTCCTGGTCCATGTTGATCACGGATGTGGTCTTGCCTTCGGAGGTCTTCAGCTCGGTGCCGTTGATCTTGATCGTAGCGCTCTCCGGGTTGTACATGGAGAAATCCACGCCGACCCACACACGGCCGTTCGTGCTCACGTGCGATTCGAGGCTGCCCTTCGGCACGAGGATACTGCCGAGGAACGCGGCGGCCGGGTCGTCGGTAGTGGTGACGTTGTCATACGTACCGTTGTTGGTCGCGCCATGCTCGTTGATATCAACCTGCTGGACGTTTGCAATCGTCAGCCTTCCAGTACCCTTGCCACCATAAATCGTAACCTTCGAGGCGTCAGCGAAGTTCCACATAACCGCCTGCGCGGCATGTGCATACTTGCTCGCGATGGTCGAATCAGCATTCTTACGGTAGCCATCCGACACATCCGTGCCATTCCACCACACGCGCCAACCGTTGTGGAAGCCGATCGGACCATTGTTCGCACCAGTCACATTGATGACCACAGACGCATTGTCAGGAATGTTGGTGAACTCAAACGAAATGCCCTGATCTCCTGACAGCATCGACGCGGGAAGGTTGAAGAACTGCATCGACGACTTGTTGTCGCCGTTGAACTTGATAACCTTTTCGGATTGGCCGCCGTTGAACTCGAACTTGTAGGAAGCCCATGTATTGCTGACATCCCAGTTGTATTTGCCACGCCACACACCATTCAGCGACGTCTTACTGCCATCAGTGTCCTCAGTTGCATCAGCCGTAGTCTTTCCGAGCGCCAAGGTCTTGGACAGGGTGTCAATCGTTGAATTGTAAGAGGAATAGTCGTTGGTGTATGACGTGTTGTCGTCGCTCGTACCGGTGACTTTCATTGCATCGGAGTACGACTTGCTATCGGAATTGGCATCCTTATACCAGTGGCCCTGCTGCCCGACCACCGCATCATGCTTATTGTCAGTGCTATCGGATTGCCACTTGCCCATCGTGCCAACGATCTGCGACGTATATGCTGGGCTGGATGTGTTGACCGTGTAATTGTCCTTGGACGCCCATTCCGCGGACTGACCCGTCCATGCACCCTTGGTCCATGCACCAACATTTGTGTTGTTCACGTTACCGGTTCGCATATTCTTGATACCGGAATTCTGACCGCCAACAACAAGTGCGGGGCCGCTCTTCGGACGGAACTGCGCACCGAAACCTACGGTACCGAAGCGGAAACCAGCTGAATTCAGATTGCCATCATTGTCCTTGATGCGCCAGCTGTTGTTCAAAGGATTCATCGCCAGCTTACCGTTGACAACAGTCAGGCCTTCGGCTTCAACCGCATACGAACCGTCGGGAGCATTGCCGTCTTCGAGGTACTCGGCATTGTTGAGATTCGCGCCGATGTACATATCACGGCCAACATAGGTGGCCACACCCGTATCGGTAGTGCTGTTCGTGATGTCGTCGCCCAGATTGATGTTCGTGGGCGTGCACAGACCGGCTTCATTAGAACCGGAATTGGTGTTGTCCGCGTATGCGGCGTAGGGGGCGGTGAGGGTGCCGGTGATGGCGGTGCCGATGAGCATGGCAACGGCCAGCGTCATCGCGGCTAGGCGGTTACGATACCCCCCCCCCGTGGTGTTTCTCTTGAGTCCGTACATCCGTCTCTCCTTCGGGCTCATCAACGCTGCCGCCCTCGGCTTGTCACATTTCTTCCACTACTGCCCAACAGCATAATGCAAATGTTTGCAGGTTGCAAACCTTCGCAATACTTGGCATCAAGAAAGTGAACGCAAACATCGCAATAATGCCAAGTCTTTTGCAGGCATTGACTAATTGGCGTGTCGTGTTTACGTTTGCAGATTCTTTCCCGCAAACGTCCACATAATGAATCATCCGATGCAATCGCAAACAAACCACTCCCACCGATCACAAACGATTGCAGTCCAACGCAGTCACCGATCAGCCCACCCCACGGCACTACCGACACCCCGACACAGCATCCCCGATTCAACTCCATCCATCATCCGACTCACCTCACCAACATCACTCGAACAACCCACCAACTCCTACGGCATCATCCCCGCGGCATCATCGGCAAACCATCCCGCTCCATCATCGGCAACCCGTCACGGCATCTCCAATCCCAACCTCCGATCACCCTTCCCCGCCGACACTGCACACACCCATCCCCATCAGCGTCCGCATTCCTCCAGAATCCGACCGATCCTAACGGGAAACGGACGAGAATCATCTCCTCAGAGTCCGCTTTCCGCCAACATCGCGCAATCTTGGCGGAAAACGGACCCAACAAGCCCTCCCAGCGTCCGTTTTCCGCTAGAATCCACCTGATGCTCGCAGGAAACGGACACAAGCTACCCCTCAGCGCCCGCTTCCCGCCAGAACCGCCACGAAACCACGCAAAAACAGACACGCTCCACCCCGCCATCAATTCGCCAGCCCTGCATCACCTACCGCGCCATTGCATCCCTTTACTCATCATTTGTGTATGATCACCCTCTTCATAAACCCATCATTTGTGTATACTTTCCACCCTCATATACCCATCATTTGTGCCATAACGAGAAATATCGCACCTACCGGCAGCCAGACATCGCACACCTAAAAATCCGACGAGTGCACAAAAACGCCTCACGCAGAATCTGACGAGTGTAGAATAATGCACTATACAGATTGCGACGAATGCAAATGGAAGAGGTGAAAACCATTGAAACGCAAGGCTTACGATCGCATCAAATTCTGGAAGGATCACAAGACCAAGCAGGCGTTGCTCGTGACCGGAGCGCGTCAGGTGGGCAAGACCTTCATCATCGAGGAATTCGGCCGCAATGAGTACGAGCATATGGTCGAATTCAATCTGGTGCTCGACGACAACGCGCGCCGCTCGTTCTCCCAGGCCACCAGCCCCGACGATCTTCTGTTCCGCATCTCCGTCGCATCGAGCGTGCCGTTGGTGCCCGGGCGCACGCTGGTGTTCCTCGATGAGATTCAGCAGTGCCCGCAGATCGTGACCCTCATCAAGGGACTTGTGGACAAGGGCGACTACGACTACATCCTGTCCGGATCGCTGCTTGGCGTGGAATTGGAGGACGTACGTTCGCTACCGGTCGGATATCTGGACGAATTCGCCATGTATCCGCTTGATTTCGAGGAATTCTGTTGGGCAAACGGACTGGTCGAATCAGCGTTCGACGTTGTCCGCAGCAGCTTCGCCAACCTGAGCGAGATCCCCGATTTCATCCACGATAGACTCACCGACCTGTTCCATCGCTATCTACTGGTCGGCGGCATGCCGGCGGCGGTCGCCGCGTTCGCCACGAACGGCGTCATTGATCCCGTGCGCGCGGTCCAGTCGAACATTCGAGCCTATTACGAGCACGATATCAAGCAGTACGCTCCCAAAGCGGACCGTCTGACGATACAGGAGATCTACCGGCTCATTCCCGGCGAACTGCAAAGCCAGAACCGCCGATTCCAAGTCAGCTCCATCACCGACATCAAGCGGTTCTCCCAGATCGAAGACGAGTTCCTGTGGCTGACGAACGCCAACGTCGCGCTTCCGGTATTCAACGTCGCCGCGCCCATCGCCCCGCTGCGCATCAACGCCGATCGCCGGGTCATGAAGCTGTTCTACTCGGACGTCGGCCTGCTGGTCAGCGCCTACGGCAAGAAGTCGGCGCTGGGCATCCTCGAAGGCAACGCAGCGATGAACATGGGCGGTGTATACGAGAACGTCGCCGCGCAGGAGCTCGTCGCGCACGGGTTCACGCACCTGTACTACCTCACCAGAAAAGGCGTCGGCGAACTGGATTTTCTCGTCGAGACGAATGACGGAGACGTGCTGGCACTCGAGATCAAGTCGGGCGCGTATTTCCGTTCCCACGCCGCGCTCGATAAGGCGATGGCGACCCCCGGCTACGGCATTGATCGGGCGTATGTGTTCGCCGAAACCAACGTGTTCACCGAGGGGAACGTCATCTACTTGCCCATGTACATGCTGTCGATGCTGGTCAACGAATAACCGCATCCGCACTACTGCAGGCGGCACTATCGTGGCTGGCTACAAATGGCTGGCTACAAACGATCGTTACAAGCGGATGACCGCGCCTTCCCACGGGTCGAGCGCGCGGTCGGCAAGCGATTCGGCCGTGTGCGCGGCGTCGTAGGTCGAGATCACGATCGACTCGGCGAGCGGCGCAGCGGAGGCAGCAGCCCCGGCCGCATCGGCCGAATCAGCCGCAGTACCAGCCGCATCGGCCGAATCCGCCGCCCCATCCAACAGCGCCGCGGACTCGGCCGGCAGATCGACCGTGCGTCCGGACAGGTTGACCACGACCAGCAGCCGCTCCTCACCGAGCGTGCGCACGAACGCGTACACATGCGCGTCGTCCGCATCGATCAGCCGCCACGAACCGGCCGACACCACCGCGTTCTCGTGCCGCAGCGCGATCAGCCGCTGGTAGAACGCGTACACCGAATCCGGATCCTCGAACTCGGCGGCCGCATTGATCGCCACATAGTTCGGATTAACCGAAATCCACGGTTCTCTCGCGGCGTCCGGCGCGGTGAATCCGGCGTACTTGGAGGCGTCCCACTGCATCGGCGTGCGCGAGTTGTCGCGGCTGCGCGCGGCCAGACCGGCCATCATCGACTCGGCGGCCTGCACCTTCGCCTCCTCGACGCGCTGGCGGAACGCATTGAGCGACTCGAGATCACGGTACTGGTCGAGCCGGGTGAAGTAGGCGTTGGTCATGCCAAGCTCCTCGCCCTGGTACACGTACGGGGTGCCACGGTGCAGGTGCAGCATCAGGCCGAGCGCCTTCGCGGAGCGCACGCGGTTCTCTTCGGTGGAGTCGTCGCCCCAACGCGAGACGACGCGCGGCTGGTCGTGGTTGCCGGTGAACAGGCTCGTCCAGCCGGCGCGCTCGACCGCGGACTGGTAGCCGGCCATGATCCGCTTGAACTTCGGCAGGTCGAGCGGGAGCGGCTTCCATTTGACGCCGTCGCAGTCGCAGTCGACGTGGTCGAACAGGAACAGCATGTCGAGCTCGCCGTGCGCCGGATCGGTGATGTATTCGTTGCGTTCGGCGGTGATGCCGGGCGCTTCGCCGACCGTGAGGAAGCCGTCGCGGCCGGCGAAGACCTCGCGGCGCATTTCGGCGAGAAACTCGTCCTGACGCGGACCGTCGGCGCAGAACGGGTTCGGATTCGAGTAGCCTTCCTCGCCGACCGGGCCGTCCGCGAACTCGGAGCCAGGTTCGCCCGGCAGTCGGCCGGCCGCGTCGGTGCGCTTGGAGACGAGCGTGATCACGTCCATGCGGAACCCGTCGACGCCGCGATCAAGCCACCAGTTCATCATGTCGTACACCGCGCGACGCACGGCCGGATTCTCCCAGTTGAGGTCGGGCTGCTTCTTCGAGAACTGGTGGAAATAGTATTCGCCGCGCGTCTCGTCGTACTCCCACGCGGAGCCGCCGAAGTACGAGCCCCACTGGTTCGGCTCGGCGCCGGGCTCGCCGGGCGTCTTGCCGGGGCGGGCGGGGCGCCACCAGTACCAGTCGGCGTGCGGGTCGTTCTTGTCGCGCGAGGCTTGGAACCACGCGTGCTCGTCGGACGTGTGGTTCACGACGAGGTCCATCACGATCTTGATGCCGCGCCGGTGCGCTTCGGCCAGCAGTTCATCCATGTCGTCGAGCGTGCCGAACAGCGGGTCGATGTCCTGATAGTCGGAGATGTCGTAGCCGTTGTCGTCCTGCGGGCTTTTGTAGACCGGGGACAGCCACAGCACGTCGACGCCGAGGTCGGCGAGGTAGTCGAGTCGGCTCGTGATGCCCCTGAGATCGCCGAATCCGTCGCCGTTCGTGTCCTGGAACGAACGCGGGTAGATCTGGTAGACGACCGCGTTCGCCCACCACGGGTTCGGGGTTGCGCCGTTTGTGCGAACGTTGTCTGGAAGGCTGGTGCGATTTGCGGCGGTCATCGTTGGCTCCTTTGCTCGTGGTTGCCTTGCTTGAGGGTACCTTGCTCGCTGTTGTGCGGTTGTTCTTGTTCTCGTACGGTTGTTCCGTCTGCGTTCAAGGATACGAGTCAAGCAGTCGCATGCCCACTCGCCCGGCGCGTTCACGAGACGGAATTGGGGGCGCGTTTTCCATCCCATGATCCGCGACTTGCGCACGGGACGGAATTGACACGCGACAATCCGTCTTGTGACCGCTCAATTGCCCATATTGGGGCAATATGAAGGTCACGCGATGGCATACGACTCCGATCTGCCATCGCGTGACCAGCCCTATTGTCATGAGACGGAAAAACCGCCTGATATTCCATCCCGTGACCTAGTACGGGGGCAAAATGCGGTCACAGGATGGAACTTAAGCCGTTTCTGTCATCCCGTGACTCACAGCTCATGCACGGGATAGCAGGAGCGCCCGGAATTCCGTCCCGTGACCGGTTTCATCATCACGGGACGGAAAAACTGCCTGATATGCCATCCCGTGACCAAGCTCACTGCCGAATGGCGGTGAACAACACGGCTTGCGCCGGCTGAGCCGTTAAGCGGGAAGTCCAGTGGACTTCCCGTAGGCGAAGTGAGCGGGCGCGCTATATGCGCCCGCGAAGGCATCCGGCGTGAGTCGGCGTTGTTCACTGCCGAATGGCGGTGAACAACACGGCTTGCGCCGGATGCAGGGTCGGCGGGCGCAGACCGTAGGTGGCGAGCGCACGACCGGTGAGTAGCACGCCGTCCGGCGTCCACCAGCCGAGCGCGGACTGGCCGTTGCCGATGCCGAGACCCGCCAGATCGAGGTCGAGCCACAGCGGCTGGATGCGGTACGTGCCGTCCGGGTCGAGTCCGGGCACGCGGATCGGCGCGGCCGGGTACGTGGCCGAAGTGGTCAGTTGCGTGAACCGGTAGAACGCGGCGGAACGGTCCGGCTTGACCATGCCGTCCAAGCGCACCGCCGGATCGGAGCAGTCCAAATGCACGCACGTATCGACCGCGAACCATTCGCGGTGCTTCTTGAATTCGGCGATCCACTCGCCGAGCTTGGCCACGTCCGCATCCGGTTCCTTGAGCAGGTTCCATTCGACGCCGAGATGCCCGAAGAACGCGGTCGTCATGCGCATCTCCTGGCTGGTGGCGCGGTGTGTGGAATGGGCGGGGCTCGCGCCGACGTGCTCTCCCATCATGAACGGCGGCACGAGCAGCGACGTGTACCGTTGGATGTCCGCGCGTTCGACCGGGTCGACGCAGTCGGATACCCAGATACGGTCCGCGAGTTCGAGGATGCCGAGGTCGACGCGGCCGCCTCCCGACGAGCAGCTTTCGATTTCGAGCCGCGGGTGCGCTTCCTTGAGATCGCGGAAGATCCGGTAGACGGCCAACGTTTGCGCATGGATTGCAGGACGGCCAGTGCGCGGCGAGACGGCTTCCGTCACGAGCTTGTTGTGATCCCACTTGATGTAGTCGATGCCGAGCTCACCGACCAGCGTATCGATCGCATCGTATACGTATGCATACGCGTCCGGGTTGGTCAGATCGACGACCTGCTGCGAACGTCCCTGCATCGGCAGACGGTTCGCGGTCGGGCGCAGCACCCAATCCGGGTGCGCGCGGAACAGGTCAGAATCGGGGTTGACCATCTCCGGCTCGAACCACAGTCCGAACTCCATGCCGAGTCCGTGCACATAGTCAGCCAACGATCGCAGGCTCTTCGGCCCGTCCGGCCACACGTCCTGTGAAACCTGCCAGTCGCCGAGTCCGCTCGTGTCGTCGCGGCGCGAGCCGAACCAGCCGTCGTCCACCACGAACCGTTCCACGCCGATCGCCGCGGCCTTGTCTGCCAACGCTGTCAACGTGTCGTAATTCTGGTCGAAGTACACGGCCTCCCACGTGTTGAGGATCACCGGGCGCGGCTTGTCGGGCACGCCGTGCGCGCGACGCCAGTCATGATGCGCGTTGCGAAGGTATGCATGAAAGCGCGCTGCGACCTCGTTCAGGCCGTGGCCGAACGAGCCGTAGACCCACGGCGTCGTGTACGTGGCAGTCGTCACGGGCACAGCGGGCAGCACGTCGGCTTCCGTCCGATCAATCGCACGATCATCGGTGACATCGTTAGCCGTCGGACTGTCGCTCGTAGCAGCGCAAACGTTCGCCGCCGGCAACGTGACTTCCCCGCCGAGCAGCACCTCGCCGCCGCCGATCACGCCGGTCGTGTACGGCAGTCGTTCCGCGGACAGCACGCTGTTGCCGCTCCAGCCGACGTGCACGGCGTACACGTCGCCGCGCGTGAAGCCGAATCCCGGTTCGCCGGCCGACAGCAACAGGCTCGCATCGAAATCTGGGCGGCCGGCGAGCGCAAGTTTTTCGAACCGGCCGACAGTGAGCGGCTGGCGTTGCGGGCTGCGTTCGCGCAGGTGATGGCCGGTGGCGGTGAGGATTTCGGACGTGTCGGCGGGCAGCGGGAAGCCGAGTTCGACGTGGCCGATCTCGAGGCTGCCGGCGCCAAGGTTCGCAATCTCGAGCTTTTGGCGGACGAGGCCGGATTCGTCGAGTTCGCAGGTCCAGGTGATGCCGACGCCCTGCTCGCGGTCGGCGGCCTCAACGGTGATGGTCGGGGTCGGCTGCGGGTCGGCGTCACGGGTTGCGGCGAGCTCGTCGCCAACCGTGACGTGTTCGGGCCGGCCAACCGCAACGTGCGCAGGCCGATCTGCGGCGAGCTCGTCGCCAACCGTGACGCGCGCAGGTCGGTCTGCGGCGAGCCGATCGCCGACGGTGACGCGCGCGGACTGTGCGGAGCCGGTGACATGAGCGGACTGCGTAGCGGCATGCGCGGTGCGAACAACGTCGGACGGCAGCGATCCTCCGACAGTCAGACGGGGGTCACCCGCCCCCCCGGGCTTACGGCCGGTTCCCGCCCCCGAAACGGCCGTAAGCCCGGGAACCGCACCGCCAGATGACAGCGCCCCTCCGGCAGTCGGACAGGAATCACCCAACCTCCCGGGCTTACGGCCGGTTTCCGACTCGGAAACGGCCGTATGCCCGGGATCAATCCCACCGGCAACGTGATGTTCGCTGACATCGCCAGCATCGCTGGCACCACTGGAACCAGCAGACCCGGCCGACTCCGCCAGTCGCGCCGAATCGGCATCGTCGGGCTGACCGGCCGGCGGCAGTGCGGCGGTAACGGCCTCGACCGCGAACTTGCAGTACAGTTCGACGCCGTCGCGGCGGACGACGAATCGCGGCGCACCGAGCCAGGATTCGGATTGCGTGGGCAGGATGGACGGCCATGCGGTGTCGTCGAGCGCGCCGGAAACACGCTGCGGGCGCAGGGCGTCGTACAGGTTGACGACGGTGCCCGGGTCGGCGAGCGGGCGGCCCCAATGGACGAACCGCGGCAGGTTATCGTCGGGGAAGACCAGTGCGATGGCAACGTTTGCGACGGACTGTTCGGCGTAGACGGCGGTCAGATCGGTGCCGTCGGCGGCGGTGCCTTGGAACTGTTCGATCAGCGGCATTGCTTACTCCCTTGCGTATGATTCGGCTCGCAGCGGGTGCGGCGAGCGCACGGTTGCGGACTGACTGACTGCGGCCGGTTGGCGTACCGATATCGATGGTACGCGGCCACGGTTTCCTTGTCAGGATACGGAGTGTTTGCGGCGGCTAGAAAAAAACGGGAATCAACCGCACCCCGGGCGCAAGTGAATACCCCTCTCCCAGCGCTCCCCGGCACCCCGGCACTCCCAACACGGCTCACCACTTCCCGGGCTTACGGCCGTTTTTGGACCTTGAACCGGCCGTAAGCCCGGGAACAGACCGCCCGACACATAACCCCTCCCGGGCATACAGCCGGTTTAAGGGGCAGAACCGGCAGTATGCCCGGGAACACCACCGGGAACACCACCACCAACCAGCCAACTTCCCGGGCATACGGCCGGATTACAGCCCAGAAACGACCGTAAGCCCGGGAGGAAGCGGGACGGTATAAGCAGCACAACCCCGCCCGAAAGGAAACTAGCGGCGCAAGGCGAAGAAGTCAGCAAGGATGCGGGCACAGTCGGCCTCGCGCACGCCGCCGTACACTTCCGGCACATGGCCGACGTGCGGGTCGCGCGGGATGTCCCATACCGAACCGCACGCGCCGAGCTTCGCATCCCACGCTCCGAACACGATCCGTCCGATATGCGTCTGCACGCAGGCTCCGGCGCACATCGGGCACGGCTCCAACGTCACGACCAACGTGCAATCCGCCAGATTCCAGTTGCCCAGCCTTCGCGCCGCGTCACGCATCGCCAGCACCTCCGCATGTGCCAGCGGATCGGCTGCGCGAGTCTCATGCATCTCGCCAGTCCCCACATCATCGTGCACAACAGCACTGTCACTGTCCGTTCCGTGTTCCGGCAAACAGGTATCCTTTGCCAGTTGTTCCGCGCGACTAACGTCATGCACACAATCCGCAGTGAGTCCGCCGACCGTTGTCCTGGCACCGTCGATCAACCGAAGATCATCCGCGAACAGCTCGCCCGAATCCCGCTGCGTCCCACGCGCGTTGCGTCCCTCTCCGATCACGCGGCCGCCAGCATCCAATACCACCGCACCGACCGGCACCTCCCCGTCCGCCGCCGCCTCGGCCGCAAGCGCCAACGCGCGGCCCATCGCCTCGTCATTCGTCATGCATCCCAGTCTACGGAACCACGGCCGGTTCCATCGCTGCCGGTAAGGCGAAGGTGGCACATTTGCTGAGCCTTGCCTTCAGAAAAGAAACCAAGGGGGACTACCGCGACTCATCGCAACAAATTCAGGAAATCACCGGCTTCGTCCGAAAATAGTTGCGTTCAGAAACGGTCAGCGCAACAAATTCAGGACGAAGCCGCTGATTTCCGAAAATAGTCGCGCCGAGCAACCGTCAGCGCAGCAATTCCCAGTCGATGCGGCCACCCCCAAAGAATCGCCGCACCCCACACAATCCACCCTCGCGCCCAGTAAACCCAATCATGTTCCCGATCACAATCGCCCAGCGAAAACGTAACGTGTCGCGAAGCGCGGGGCTGGTAGGCTGAACACGGCAAAGGCAGCCGCGGGAAAAGGAGGAGAACGTGGCGGTTTTTGAACTCATCCTGTGCATCATCGCGGCGGTCGTGCTGTCTTCGTTCATCAGCCGGTTCATCCCGAAGGTATCGACCCCGCTCGTGCAGATCGTGCTTGGCGCGATCGCCGCGCAGCTGCCGTTTTTTCCGGATGTCGAACTCGACCCGGAACTGTTCATGGTGCTGTTCATCGCGCCGCTGCTGTATCTCGAGGCGCATGAGATCGACAAGTCCGAACTGCTGAAATCGATCAAGCTATCGTTGTCATTGGCGATCGGTCTGGCGATCGCGACGATGGTCGCCGTCGGTGTGATCCTGCACGCGATCTGGCCGGCCGTCTCGCTGGCCGCGGCCCTTGCGCTCGGCGCGGCTCTCGGCCCGACCGACGCGGTCGCCGTCAGCTCGCTCGGCAAGGAGGCCGCGCTGACCAGACGTCAGATGGGCGTGCTCAAAGGCGAGTCCCTGTTCAACGACGCGTCCGGCATCGTCGGCTTCCAGTTCGCGATCGCCGCCGCGGTCACCGGCAAGTTTCAGGTCGGCGAGGCCGCGGGCGAGTTCGTGATGTCGTTCATCGGCGGCGCACTGTTCGGCCTGGCGATCGGAATGGTCGCGAACTGGCTGTTCGAGACGATCCGCTCGCTCGGCTGGGAGACGACCACCACGCGCATCCTGATGGAGCTGTTCCTGCCGTTCCTGTTGTACTTGGCGGCCGAGGACGTGGCGCACGTGTCGGGCATCCTCGCAGTCGTCTCGTCCGCGCTGTTCATCCGTTTCGACCGCACCGGCATCGGACCGAACGTGGCGCGCACGAACATCGTGTCGAACAGCGTGTGGGGCGTGCTATCGTTCGCACTGAACGGCGCAGTGTTCATCCTGCTCGGCATGCTGTTGCCCGACGCGATGGGCACGAGCTGGGACGATCCGGGCGTGAGCAATACGCTGCTGATCGGCGTGATCCTGCTGGTGTCCTGCGTGGTGATCGTGATGCGGTTCCTGTGGGTGAGCGTGATGCTGCGCCTCGCGCGCGACGTGACCACGCACCAGCGGCGCAAGATGACGCCGGAACGACTGCGTTCGGCCGCGGTGATGACGTTCGGCGGCGCGAAGGGCACGATTACGTTGTCATTGATGTTCACGATCCCATACGCGTTGGAGGACGGCCACTGGTTCCCGATGCGCGACGAGCTGATCTTCGTCGCGTCGGGCGTGATCATCGTGACGCTGCTGCTGGCGAACTTCCTGCTGCCGCTGCTTGCGCCGAACCGGTCGAAGGACACGTCGTTGGAGATGACCGAGATCACGATCGAGGTGCTGCGGCGCACGGTCGAGGAGCTGACCGGCCGCGTGACCGACGACAATCGTCGCGCGATTTTGATGGTGATCGACTCGTATACGAAGCGCATCACGAGACTCAAGCAGCGCGCGGGCGAACTCGACCCGCAGGGGTACGCGCAGCTGCAGATCGACGCGCTCGGCTGGGAGAAGGACTACGTCAAGCAGCGGCTGATCGATACGAAACGCAGCAAGGAAGGCACGCAGGCGAGCCGCGATCTGGAGATCGAGGCTTGCGAACGATTGCTGGACCAGATCATGAATTCGCTGCGTCACATCGACACCGACCGCAAGTCGGGCCGCGCGATGTGGCAGATCAAGGGCCGCGCCCGCGCGTTGCAGCGTCGCGCGCTCACGCTGATCCGGCGCACGTCGAGCCGCATCCGCCGCACGACGCCGCTGATCAGCGACGACGCGATCTTCGCGCACTCGCGCATGGTGCAGCTCGACGCGTTCGACCACGTGATCGACCAGCTGTACGAGGAGATGACGCGAGACAAGTACAACACCGAGCACTGCACGATGCTGCTGCTCGACTACCGTCGCGCCGAATCCGCGCTGCGCGCGCGGCCGAACATGAGCGGCAGCGCGCAAACGATCGCAATGGCCGAGGACGTCAAGCGCGAGAGCTACGGCATCGAGCTGGGCGTGATCCAGGACATGTTCGAGGCGGGCGACATCACGCGCGCACAGGCGAAGACGTTGCGCCGCAACGTGTACGTGATGAGCGTGGACGCCGATTCGAGCATCTGACGCTTCCACCCGTCATTTCGACCGAGTATCCCATCCATCACCCGTCATTTCGACCGAGCGTAGCGAGCGGAGAAATCTCTTGCCGGTCAACGGCTCTGTAAGATTTCTCGACTCGGCTTCACCTCGCTCGAAATGACATGAAACGGTAATCACAGCACGCCGGAGGAGATGCCGTTGAGCATCAGCCACTGACGCAGGTCGGCGAACTCCTCGAGGCTGACCTCGTGGCCGAGCGCGCGGTAGCTTTTCGTGGTGAGCCACGTGTGCTCCTCGAGCCACGCGGCGGCCGCGAACAGCTCGTATTTGGGAATCACCGCGTCGTTCTTGCCGTACACGTAGAACACCGGCGTATCGAAATCCGCGAGACGGTCGTCGGCCGGCGCCGTGCCGGGGACGTTGCCGGGCGCGATCGGACCGGACAGCGAGACGGCCGCGCGGTAGCGTTCGGGATGGATGCGCAGCAGGTGGATGGCCAGCAGACCGCCCTGTGAGAAGCCGATCGGCACGATGTCGCGGTCGATCGGGACATGCTCGTCGACCCACCGGTCGATCGCGCGCGCAGCGGCGAACGCGTCACGGTCGAGGTCGTCCGCGGCGGGGATCGCACCGGCCGCCGACCGCTGGTACGCGAACCACGAGTAGGCTCCGGACGTGCGGCCGTCGTCGCCCGGTTCCTGCAGCACGATCGGCGCGCGCAGGGACACGTAGTCGTTGTACGGCGCGATGTACTGCATCAGATCGGCGAGATCGTCTTCGTTCGACCCCCATCCGTGCAGGCACAGGAACATCGGACGGCCGGGCATCGCATCGCCGCCCCCGCGCGAATACCGCACGTAGGTCACCGCCAGCGGCTTATCGGGTGTGGTACGCACGTCATTGGACTCGTCGGGTGTTGTCGCACGTTCGCCAGGTTCATCAGGCAAACCGGATGTGTCAGGCGTGCCGGGCTTCCCGGACGCGCCAGGAATGCCGGGCGTGCCGCCGTTCGTCGCATCTTCGCTCATACCGCCACAATATACCGCAGCGCCGCGCGGCGCGATCCCGATATCATCGCACGCAGCACGCAGTGTTTCCGCAACGCAACAACATGTCTACGCGCAGCGCCGAGCACCACCCAACATCAACACTGCCGCGCACTTCTCAAAAATTTTGAGAAGTTTTCCCATATCTTCTCAAAATTTTTGAGAAGATATATCATAGAAGCAGTCAGCAACACAGCCGAGGGAGGCGCGAACCATGGTCCCCGACAACCCGCGAGAATCATACGCAATGCTGGTGCGCGAGTCGATGCGATTCGACTTCCCAACCCCGTTCCGCCGCGACGACATCATCCGCACACTCGACGAGCCGGCCGCATTCAACATCGTGCACATCATCACCGGCATCCGCCGCTGCGGCAAAACGTTCTACCTGTTCCAGAAAATCCGCGATCTGCTGGATTCCGGCGTTCCGCGCGACCATATCCTGTACTTCAACTTCGCCGACGACCGTCTGCTGCCGATGCCGGACACCGTGCTGGACGACATCGTCAACGAATACTGGCGGCAGGTTCCCGACGCCCGGCGGGACGGAACGTACCTGTTTCTCGACGAAGTGCAGGAATGTGCAAACTGGCAGGGATTCTGCCAGCGGATCGCCGAACACGAGAAAGTCACACTGGTCATCACCGGATCATCGTCGAAGCTGTCCAGCGACGAAATCGCGACGAACTTCCGCGGCCGATCGCACCCTCACGAGATGGCACCGCTATCGTTCCGCGAGTACTGCCTGTTCCACGGCATCGCCGTGCCGGAACGAGATGATGCGGCGACCGGCGCCCCCTCTGCCAATACCGCAGACGTGTTCTCACCGCAAGAAATCACCGACTTCGAAAGCGCATACGAACGATACCTGATCACCGGCGGATTCCCCGGCGTGCAGCGGCTTGACGAACCGGATCGCATCGAGATGCTGCAGGGCTACATGCGCGACGTGGTCGCACGGGACGTCGCGGAACGGTTCGGCCGCGAGAACATCGCGATGGCGACGCAGACCGCACTATATCTGCTACGCAACACGGCATGTGAGCTATCGGTGAACTCGCTGGTCGCAGCGCTCAAGGCCAACGGCTGGAAGGTGTACTGGGACAAAGTCAATACGCTGTTGACTTTGTTCAAACAGGCGTATCTGATCCACGAACTGCCCGAATACCGCACATCATTCAAGCCGAACAGCACCAGCGTGCCCAAGATCTACGCGGTCGATCAGGGCATGGCATACGCCGTGTCGCGAGCCAATCAGCAGGATCTCGGCAAACGACTGGAAACGGCCGTGTTCTGTGAATTGCGGAGACGGACCATCGGACGGAGGACGGAAGCGGTGACCTCGTACACCGTGCCCGACGAACGACAGGAAAAAGTTGATTTTCTTATCGGCGACGCGCTGGCTGCCGAACCGTATGAGCTGGTTCAGGTCGCCGCGTACATGACGGCCGAGAAGACCCGATCCCGTGAAATCGGCTCACTGAGCGCGGTGATGAGACGCACCGGACTTGATTCCGGCATGATTCTGACATTGCACGACGAGGAGGCGATTCATACGGAGGCCGGCACGATTCATGTGACGCCGACGTGGAAATGGGCATTGCTTCGGTAAGCCTCCACGGAAGTCACGCCGGCAGCGATCACATCGAGACCATATGCGACCGGCGAGAACTTGTGGGAGGAGCGATTTTCTGCCGGCGTGCAGCATATGATGCCGGTCGAACGGGCGGTTGGCTAGGATGGTGGGCATGAGCGATTTGAGCGCGTTGAATTTGCAGCCCGGAGATCTGATCGGCGGGTACACGCTGGTGTCGCGCCTGGGGGCGGGCGCGATGGGGTCGGTCTGGCGCGTGCGCGACGACGGCGGTCAGGAATACGCGATGAAGATCCTGCGCGATTCGCTCACCGATACGACGGATGATGAAAACGATGACAGCGTTCGCGAACGGGTGACCGCACGCGAACGTTTGCGCCGCGAGGCAATGGCACTGAAGAAGGTCGATCATCCCGGCGTGTGCGGGATCGTCGACATGGAGCTGGACGATTCGGTCGCGTTCATCGTGACCGAACTGATCGAAGGCAAGAACCTGCGCGAGGATGTGCGCATCAACGGACGGTATACGGGCGACGATCTGGAACGGCTCGCGCGCAAGCTGATCGCGGCCGTGAAGGCCGTGCATGACGCGGGGATCGTGCACCGCGACATCAAGCCGACCAATGTGATGGTGTCGGCCGCGGGTCCGGTGCTGGTCGATTTCGGCATCGCGATGACCGGAGGCGAAAGCCACGTGACCCGCACCGGGCTGGTGATGGGAACGCCGGGATTCATCGCGCCGGAGATCATCGACGGGGCGGAATCAGATGCGATGACGGACTGGTGGTCGGTCGCCTCGGTATTGGCGTTCGCCGCGACCGGCGAACCGGTGTTCGGCACCAAGCCGATGATGGCCGTTCTCGAACGCGCGGCCGCGGGCAACGCGAACCTGACCGGCCTGCCGGCGGGCACGATGGCGGCCTTCCGAGCCGCATTGAACCCCGACCGCAACAAACGCTGCACGCCGGATCAGCTCCTGCACGCCATCGCGCTGGACGCACTCAATCCGCGCGCATGGCAGGACGCGGCGCCTGCCGCGCAGACAGCCCTCGACGCAAGCGAAACAGCCGACGCGAGTGACTCGACCGAGGTGGTGCGCCCTTTTGACGGCGCGGTCGCGAGCAACCCGCGACTGCTTTGGCGCGACGAACCGTCTTTCCTGACCGACGGCATTTCGGCATCAGCCGGATTCCAGCCGGCGCGCATCCCGTCCGCAGGATCCGGGGAGCAACCGGCGTCTTCTGCACCGCCGTATACCGAAGAGCAGCCGGCCCCCTCGCTTCTCCCTCAGGGGAAGCCGTCCGCACAGCAGACCGAGGGGACGCAGGAGACCTCCGTCATGCCCAACGACGCTCCATCCCCCACCGCCGTTCTCCCGAATCTACCCGCCGTAGCAGCCTCGGCCACCACAGTGCTGCCGCACGACATCCCCGCGCCCGCCACGGCTGTTCCACGTGAAACACCGTCCGAAACGACAGTCCCGCCGAACGATGCGGCATACGCCACTGCCGTCCTGCCGAACATGGCTGCATCGTCCGGCGAAGCCGTGCCAACGTCGGTCCTGTCGGGCACCACCACAGCCCTACCCACGCAGGCCGTGCCCTCGCCCGACCCCGCGCAGATCAGCCCGATTCCGCCGCTGCCGGCCGCAGTCGAACCGCAGCCCGGCTCGATCCCGCCATTCCTGCAGGAGGTCGCCGCCGCACAGCCGACCCCGCCGCCACCGGTGCTTCCCTACGCGCAATCGTTCCCGCAGCTGGCATTCGTCACCCCCGACATGAAACGCGCCGACTATCTGACGCGCGGCCTGTTGCCGCTGTGGCTGCTCACGATCCCGCTGGCCATACTGGCCGCCAGCATGCCAGGTGTCGCGGTCTGCGCGGCCAGTGGTGCCCTATGGCTGCTGCTGACGATCGGCTATTCCACCGAATCGCAGCTCGAACGCGAGACCCGCCACGGCGGCGAGCGCCAACGGTTCGACGGGGTCAAGCGCACGGCGAGTCTGCCATGGCACCTACTCAAGGCACTGGCTGCAAGTGTGCCGCATACGTTGGCGATCTGCGCGATCATGACAGCGATGGCAGTGGCGGCAACGTTCGCGCTGAGCTTGCCGGTGACCCACGTGACCTATTACATCGCTGACCGGATGCTGACCATCCCCCTGCTCGACGACACATGCATGTCCCTGTCCGGGCTCACGCTGGGCGCGGGCGCGGCGGTCGGCTGGATACTGTCAACGTTCGCATCGCGCGGCGCGATGCTGCGCATTGGCTGCGGCGCACTGCGCGGACCGTCACCGTCGCTCGCGAACCCGGGAACCAACGAATACGGCGCAACGGACGGTCGCCCGACCAATCACCGCGGCATGATATCGCTGGCGATCTGGGCCATGCTTACGTTCGCGGCAACGCTCCCGCTGCTGTTCGGTAACACGATCGACTGGTGGCCGTTGATCGGCGCACTGTCTACGTCCCTGCTCTGAAATCGCGACGCCGTTCGTACACCCACCGCGCCCGACATTCCACATGTGCCGGCAGCCTCCCCCGCTTCACCCCGTATTCCCCGCGCCGACCCTGCTTGATGAACACTGTGTGAAACAGTTCCGCCGAGAGCGTCGAGCAGGGAGAAAACCGACGGAATCGCGGTCGGCATCGGTTATTATGGGCGAGGTTGCAGGGCGAAAGGACTGTATTCATGGCACAGAATCAAAAACGAGCGGCGAAGCAGCAAACCCGTGCGCAGCGCCGGGCCGCAGAGGAAGCCGCCGCGCGCGTGGCCGCGGAGAAGGCCGAAAAGGAACGCAGGCAGCAGACGATCATCGGCATCATCGCGGTGGCCATCGTCGTGGTGCTGGTGGCGGTCGGCGGATTCGCGATCTGGCGCTCGGTGAGCAAGACTGCCGAGGAAAACGCGAAGGCGAACATGTCGATCAGCGACGCGTATTCGGCCGTGCAGAAGGCATCGACCAAGCCGGAGCGCGCCGACGAGAAGGGCGGCATACTGCTGTCGAAGGACGGCTACGGCAAGTCCGTGGACGGTGCGCCGACGATCGGTATCTACATGGACTTCATCTGCCCGGGCTGCGGCCAGGTGAACCGCGAACTCGATCCGACGCTGATCAAGATGGTCAACGCCGGCCAGATCAATCTCGAACTGCACTTCCTGTCGTTCATGGATTCGTACTCGACCGATGACTACTCGAGCCGCGCCGCGAACTCCGCACTGTACATCGCGGATCACGACGACGATCCCGATCATCTGCTCACCTATGTCTCGAATCTGTACGCCGAGGATTTCCAGCCGGAGGAAGGCACCCAGAACTACCAGTCGGTGAGCGACGACAAGCTCAAGGAACAGGCCGTCAAGGCCGGTGTCTCGCAAGCCGTGGCCGACAAGGCGTATGGACGCGACTATCAGGACTGGCTCGACGCGATGAACGTGTATACGCCGAAGCGCACCGAACTGCAGCATTCCTCCGGCACGTACCAGGGCCAGTTCACCACGCCGACGATCACGATCAACGGCACACGCTGGGATACGACCCAGCTGAGCACGGCCAAGATGGGCATCACCGACGGATTCGCCGCGGCGATCGGCCTCGACAGCAGCAAGATCGGCACGGAAGGCACGCTGCCGTCGATCGGCTCGAGCGACAAGCCGATCTCGCTGACCACCGGCGAGTGACCGGTAGCGGCGCGTGAACGCATGATCGTGCCGGCGCGGCCCTGGCAGTTCCAACACGGTCCTGCCGCGGTCCCGAGTGGCGGTTTTCTCTCGCTGAGACTCGCTCAGCGAGAGCGAACCGCCACTCGCATATCGAGACACGTCACGAATTGAACATTCGGGACGTGCTGGTATGCTAGTCATTCGGTTCGAGTTGCTCGCCGACAAGTTCGTCGGTGTTTCGGCTCACGCCTCCTTAGCTCAGATGGCCAGAGCGGCCGCCTTGTAAGCGGCAGGTCGTCGGTTCGATCCCGACAGGAGGCTCGTCGCGCGCAAGCGCGGTATATAATTACAGATACCAGCAGATTTCTGCGACCAGACTTACCCCGTGTAAGTGATCCCAGGAGCCTTCCCCCAACTTGTGGCTTCCTGGTGAAAAGGGCAGGGCGTTCCCCCAACCGGCTCTGCCCATGTATAGGGGGGCGGGAACTTCCCCTTCTCTCCCGCCCCCTTTTTTCTTTACCTTTGACGCCCTCCCGGTCTCTCAGCCAGTCACCCGCTCCCGGGCTTACGGCCGTCTCCTACCCCTAAACCGGCCGTAAGCCCGGGAAGAAACCGCGACGGCAACGGGACGACACCCCCTGGACCGGTCATGGTTCCCGGGCATACGGCCGGTTTGGGGGATGCAAACGACCGTAAGCCCGGGACAGAAAACCGCGCACCGCCGGCCTCCCGGGCATACGGCCGGTTTGGGGCAGGCAAACGGGCGTAAGCCCGGGAAGAAACCATGACGGCAACGGGACGACACCCCCGAGTGGCATGGTTCCCGGGCTTACTGCCGGTTTGGGCATGCAAACCGGCAGTAAGCCCGGGACCAACCCCATCCGCCAACACCAATCCCGGGCATACAGCCGGTTTGGAGGGCGCAAACGGCCGTAAGCCCGGGACCAACCCCATCCGTTGCCTCCACCTCCCGGGCATACGGCCGGTACGGGACGCAACAGCGGCCGTATGCCCGGGAGGTGGAGGCGACGGAATCAACGGGGGCGTCAAATGTGCGGGTATGGGTGACGGCGGGGCGGTTTTCGGCCGCCGTTCGGACGGAACCGATACAATGCGTCACGTAGTCGTCAACAGAAACGAGGAGCCGATGGCCAGACGCTGGACCCCGCAACGGATGGTGATGTTGCGTCGTATTCGCGTCGCCGCGTGCGCCCTTATCGTGACGGCCGTATCGGTCGGCATGTTCCTGTTCACCGCGCGCAAGACCGTGGCGATCACCGTCGACGGCGAGACGACCACCGTGACCACGTATGCAATGAGCGCGCAGCGGCTGCTCGAATCGCAGGGCATCACGGTCAAGACGCACGATCTGGTGGAGTCGAGCGCGGGCGGCGACCGGCTCACCGACCGCTCGGTCGTCACGGTGCGCAGCGCATATCAGACGACGATCACGATCGACGGGCAGAAGGTGCCGTTCTGGACGACCGCAACCAGCGCGGAGCAGCTGCTCAGTTTCTTCGAGCAGAACGAGGCCGCTGCGGCCAAGGTCACGGTCAATATTGACAACGTATACAACAGACTGACCGGAGGACTGGTGATCAACGAGTGCGGACCGGTCACGGTCATCGCCGACGGCAAGCGTTCGCAGGCGCCGAACGGCAAGCTTCCGGCCGCCTCGATACTCGATTCCAAGGGCATCACCGTGGGCAAGAACGACCGCATCAGCGTCGAGAAGGACGGCGACGAGACGATCCTGCGCGTGCAGCGGATCACGCATCAGCAGGAGACGCGCACGATCGCAGTGCCGCACGGCACACAGACGATACTCGACCCCGCGCTGGAGCCCGGGCAGACCGAGATCCGCCAGCAGGGCGAAGATGGTGCGACACGGCAGGTGTTCGACGTGACGTATGTGGACGGCGTGGCCGAATCGGAAACGCTCGTCTCGTCTACGACGGAGAAGATCGCGATCGACACGATCGTCGCGGTCGGTCCGGAGAAGACGCAGTCCGACGGGTCCGGCAGCGATACGAGCGATTCAGGTGACGCCGACACAAGCGGCGACGCTGCGAACGATAGCACAAGCGGCAACGGCACCGCGAACGATAGCAAGTCGGAGTCGTCACAGGACTCGACCGATTCGGCCGGCAGCGACTCGAAGCAGGACGCCGGTGACACGAACGGCGGCGCAACCGGCAACTCGGGCACCTCTTCCGGGAGTACCTCGGGCGGCACCTCCAACAATTCGGGTAGTGGTTCCGGCAATAACTCGGGAACCTCCGGCAAGAACGACGCGAACGATAGCACGGATTCCGGCACGTCGGGCAATACGCAGGGCAGCATCGCAGGCGACTCGGCATCCGGCAACGGTTCCGGACAGCATTCGGGCGGTACGGGAACCGGCGGTTCCGGGTCAAGCTCCGGCGGCGGATCGGGCAATGACGGTTCCGGCAACTCGAACGGCAACAGTTCCGGATCGGGCACCACCGGCAATGGTTCAAGCGGGAACTCCAATGGTTCCGCCGGATCGGGCAACTCCGGAAACTCCAATAACTCGAACAATACGGGTTCCGGATCGGATAACTCTGGATCGAACAACACAGGTTCCGGCAACTCCTCGAGCAACTCCTCGGGCAGTTCAGGTTCCGGCAACTCCTCCGGCAGCTCGTCCGGCAATTCGAACAGCTCCGGCAGCTCCACCGACTCCGAATCCACCGCCCGCCTGTGGCGCCCGACCGTCGCCCAAGCGCAGACGTACGCAGCCGGCGCCGCCGCGCAACGCGGCTGGACGGGCGACGAGTGGACGGCGCTCGTCAAACTGTGGACGCGCGAATCGAGCTGGCGCTGGAACGCCGAGAACTCGTGGACGCACGCCTACGGCATCCCGCAGGCGCTGCCCGGCAACAAGATGGCGGCGTTCGGCTCGGACTGGAAGAACGACGCGGCCGTCCAGATCGACTGGGGCCTGTACTACATCGCGCAACGATACGGCACGCCAGCGAAGGCATGGAAGTACTTCCAGGAAGTAGGTTGGTACTGATGACGGAACCAGAGAGGGAGCACATGGGCGAGGAACAGGAACAGCAGGGCCGTCTGCTGGGCGCGGCGGACATCCGCCGCATCGCGGCCGACGCGGGCATCAGCCCGACGAAGAAGTTCGGCCAGAACTTCGTGATCGACCCGGGCACGGTGCGCCGCATCGTGCGCGAGGCCGACGTGACCGCCGACACGCATGTGATGGAGGTCGGTCCCGGCCTGGGGTCGCTCACGCTGGCGATTCTCGAGACCGGAGCACGCATGACGGCGATCGAGATCGATCCGCCGGTGGCCGAGCGGTTGCCACGCACGATCGCGGAGTTCATGCCGGACGCGGTCGACCGGTTCCGCGTCGTCAACCGCGACGCGCTCACCGTCACGCCCGAAAACGTGCCGGATTTCAACGACAACGACTCGTTCACACTCGTCGCGAACCTGCCGTACAACGTGGCCACGCCGATCATCCTGACGCTGCTCGAACGGTTCGAGAACCTCGGTTCGTTCCTCGTGATGGTGCAGAAGGAGGTCGCCGACCGGCTCGCGGCGACGCCCGGCAACAAGATCTACGGCACGCCGAGCGTGAAGCTGGCGTGGTACGGCACCGCGCGGCGCGTGGGCAATATCGGCCGCAACGTGTTCTGGCCGGCGCCGAACGTGGATTCCGCGCTCGTGCGCTTCGACCGTCACACGCCGCAGGAGCAGGCCGACCTGTCCGGCGGCGCGGACCGCGAGACGACGTTCCGTCTGATCGACGCCGCGTTCAGCCAGCGCCGCAAGACGCTGCACGCGGCACTCAAGCACGAGGTGCCGGACGAGGCGTTCGCCAAGGCCGGCATCGACCCGACCCGCCGCGGCGAGACGCTCACCGTCGCCGATTTCGCGCGCCTTGCGGCGGAGGTGCGGTCATGACATCGGTCATCGTGGACGTGCCGGCGAAGACCAATCTCACGCTGCACGTGGGCGCGCCCCGCGCCGAATGGAGCGGCCGGCACGCGCTCGACACGATCTACTGCGGCGTGGGCGTCTACGATACCGTCACCCTCACCGATAAGGAACCCGGCGCGGGTTTCTCCCTTGACCTTGCGGGCGGCCATTTGGGCGACCTCGCGTCCACGGCGAGCGACATGCGCCGCAATCACGCCGTCCTCGCCCTGTTCGCGCTGGCCGAGGCAAGCGGCCGCTCCCCCGACGTGGCGATCCGACTCGACAAACGCATCCCCGTCGCGGCCGGTCTGGGCGGCGGTTCGGCCGACGCCGCCGGCACGCTGCTCGGTCTGAACCGGCTGTGGAATCTCGACTGGCCGATCGAACGGCTGCGCGCAATAGCGGCGACGCTCGGCGCGGACATGCCGTTCTGCCTGAGCGGCGGGTACGCGCACGGCACCGGTTTCGGCGAACAGATCGAACCGATTGACAACGATAGCCGCGCTGCGAACGATCTCAGACAGGCCGGATACTGCGATGCGCTGCTGATCGGCGCGTATCACGATGCGCTCAGCACGCCGGCCGTCTACCGGCAGTACGATCTCGTCGGCGCAGGCGTCGACCGCAACGGCGAGACGGATGCGAATCACCTGCAGCATGCGGCCATCTCGCTGCATCCGCGCAGCGGCGAGGCGATCGAACAGGCCCTTGCCGCGGGCGCGCGGCAGGCGTTCGTCTCCGGTTCCGGACCGTCCGTCATCGCGTTCGTACCGGACAATGAAACCGCTGCGAACGTACGCGACAACTGGACGTCGTCGCGCTGCGTGGACCGCATCATCGCGGCCGATGCCCCGGCAGTCCCGCGCGTCAGCGAGTGCCGCTAATGTTGAACCAGTCGATTCGGAGGGCAAGGTCATGAGCGAACATTACGACGAGCGGCAGGCCCGTAAGGCCTACATGCGCAAGCGTCAGGGCACGGTGTTCAGTATCGCCGTCACGGCCCTGGCGGCGGCGCTGGTGATCTCGCTTCTGTTCTATTTCCACGTGTTCGGGCTGGGCAGCATCAAGACGGCCGCCACGAAGCCGAACTATGGCGTGACCGTGCCGTGCGTGCCCAAGGACTCGGACGGCAATCCGGTGAAGTACGTGGACAACAACAAGATCAGCGTGCGCGTGATCAACGGTACACAGTTCGCCGGCTTCGCACGCGCCGTGGCCGAGGAGCTGGGCACGAACCGCAACTTCCCGAACGTGCAGACCGGCAACTGGCAGACCGGCACCGACAAGAAGGGCAATGCGGTCTACAACACCTCGGTCGAGCGCACGACGATCTATTTCGGCAAGAACGCGATTCCCGAGGCGTACACGGTGAACGCGAACTTCAACGATGCGGTGATGATCATGGACGACCGCACCGACATGCTCGTCGACGTGGTGCTGGGCGCGACGTTCAACGATCTGATCGACCAGAAGGACGTGCCGAGTTCGGATACGGAGATCACGAGCTTTGCAGGTTGCGTGGCGGCCGACAAGATCACGAACCTGCCCAAGGCGATCGAACACGATCCGGTGGAGCCGATCAGCACCGACCAGTCCGCCACCCAGTGACGGCAGCAGGTCATCCGGCCTCCCCTCGACGGAAAGGGTCGCACGAACAATCCCGTTCGTGCGACCCTTTCCGCATTGCGGGTCAGTTTGCCGCTTCGGCGTACCAGCGCTTGAGCTCCGCCACGGCCACATCGTGCTCGACCGGGCCGTTATCGAGACGGTATTCAAGCATGTGCTTGTAGGCGCGGCCGACCATCGGCCCGGGTTCCAGGCCGAGCAGCGACATGATCTCGTTGCCGTCGATGTCCGGCCGGATCGCGTCGAAGTCCTCTTTCTTCTTAAGCTCGCGCACGCGGTCCTCCATCTCGTCCATCGCGGACGAGAAGATCATCGCCTTGCGCTTGTTCTGCGTGGTCGCGTCGGCGCGCGTGAGCCGGTTGAGCCGCTCGTACAGGTGGCCGGCGTCCTTGACGTAGCGGCGCACGGCCGAGTCGGTCCACGGCTCGTCCACGTACCCGTGGAAACGCAGGTGCAGGTTCACGAGCTCGCTCACGTCCTCGACGATGTGGTGGTCGAAGTGCAGTGCGCGCAGCCGCTTGCGCGTCATCTTCGCGCCGACCGCGTCGTGGTGGTGGAAGCTGACCTTGCCACCGGGCTCGAACTTGCGCGTCTTCGGCTTACCGATGTCGTGCATGAGCGCGGCGAGGCGCAGCGTGAGATCCGGCCGCGGCACCGGGCCGTCGTCGCCGGTCTCGAGCGCCACCGCGCGGTCGAGCACGATCATCGTGTGCTCGAACACGTCCTTGTGACGGTGGTGTTCGTCGATTTCCAGCTGCAGCGCAGGGATCTCCGGGAAGACGATGTCCGCGAGTCCGGATTCGACGAGCGCCTCAATGCCGGCGCGCGGACGGTCAGACAGCAGCAGTTTGACGAGTTCGTCGCGTACGCGTTCGGCCGAGACGATCTCGATGCGGTCGACCATGTCTGTGATCGCCGCGGCCGTCTCCGGTTCGATCGAGAAGCCGAGCTGGGCCACGAACCGCACGGCGCGCATCATGCGCAGCGGGTCGTCGTCGAACGACTGGCGCGGGTCGACCGGGGTGCGCAGCACGCCTTTGGCGAGGTCGTTCGCGCCGCCGAACGGGTCGACGAATTCGAGATCGGGAACGCGCAGGGCCATCGCGTTGACGGTGAAGTCGCGGCGCGACAGGTCGCCTTCGAGCGAGTCGCCGTAGTTGACTTCGGGCTTGCGCGAGTCCGGATCGTAGACGTCCGACCGGTATGTGGTGACCTCGACCTGCACTTCGGTGCCGTCGGGACGGCGGCGCATCGCGCCGAGCGTGCCGAACTTGCGGCCCATATCCCAGAAGCCGTCACGTCCCCACCGCCGCAGGATCGGCTCGAACTGCTCGGGACGCGCCGACGAGCAGAAATCCAGATCGTGAGACTTGCGGCGCAGCAGCAGGTCACGGACCGGACCGCCCACCAGCGCCAGCTCATAGCCCTGTTCGGCGAACAAACGGCCTAATTCGATGGCCTCGGGCCATACTTCGAAATTCACGCGCACCCTTTCGCAACTTGGGGAACTTTTGTTCTTCTCAGCATAGCGTTACCCCACCTGCGCAAAGTATGAGTAAGGTGGTTAGCATGATTACGCCAGCGGACCTCGCACGCATGCTCGACCATGCGTCGCTTCGTCATGCCCTGGATCCGTTGGCGCCGGACAAGTTGATGTACTCCACGACCTCCGCCGCGCGCACGGATGACGCGGAATCGGGGGAATTCGAATCCACGACCATCCGGGTGCGGGCGACGATCAAACCGTCGGATCCGGCCGATTCCGACACGCCGGGCACGCTGACCGGCGACGCCAGCGACGCGGAGATCGCCGTCGAGGTCACGCCGTCGAGGCCGTCGCCGGCGAACATGCCGCAGCGTCGCTCGTCGGACGGCCCGACAACGTTCGCATCTCTGGACGCGCAGGAACTGCCGGTCGTGCGCGAGTATTCTGCGGGCGGGCTCGTGTTCGACGAGCGTGGCCGCGTCGCGATCATCGCGCGGCATTCGCGTAGCGGGCATCTGGAATGGTGTCTGCCGAAGGGCCATATCGAAAAAGGCGAGACCCCACAGCAGACGGCCGTGCGCGAGGTGCACGAGGAGACGGGCATCCTGGGCGAGGTGGTCGATTCGATCGCGACGATCGACTACTGGTTCACCGGAACCAGCCAACGTGTGCACAAGCTCGTGCATCATTTCGCGCTCAAACAGGTCGGCGGCGAGCTGACCGTTGAGGGCGACCCCGATCATGAGGCCGAGGACGCCATCTGGGTCGATTTCGACGATCTGGACGGCGTGCTCAGCTATCCTAATGAGCGCAAGATCGCCTGGCTCTATGCCAGGAAACTGAACAGGCAGGCATGACGTGAACCTTCCCGCAGCTTCGGCACGACGCGCTGTGAACCGTGCCCTAACCGCATTGCTGGTCGTTGTGATGAGTCTGGCCGTATGCTTCGCCGTGCCCGCGCGAATCGCGCTGGCCGAGGACGGCGACGGATCGGCCGACACCAGCACGGCCGACACCAGCACCAGCGAGACGACGGACGCCGCGACCAAACCGACCATCACGATCGACTCGGCCACGGCTGTCGTCACCGCATCCTCCGGCTACCATCTCAAAGCCACGATCGCCAACCCGACCGCCGACACGCTGCCGGCCGGCACGCTCACGCTGACCGTCAACGCGCGGTTCACGTTCTTCTCGCGCACCGACATCCAGCAGTGGGCGGAAGGCACGACGCCCATCCCCGCAATGGACGTGCTCGGCACCGCGGACGTGGCCGAACTCGCGCCGGGAGCATCGACGAGCGTAACGGTCAACGTCGACCAGGACGACCTCAAGCAGATCGTCTCGTGGGGACCGAAGCCGCTGGCGCTCACGTATGCGGTGGACGGCCAGATCGAACGGGTAACGCACAGCTTTCTGACCCGTTCGACGGACGGGCTGAACATCGCGAGCACGCCGGCCATGAACATGACGATCGTGCTGCCGATCTCGTCGACCGCATGGCAGGCGGACGAAACGGCCGTCACCAAACTGGTCAACGGCCAGCCTTCCGGCCTCGCGAACGGCGGCAACAATGCCGGCGACAACGGCACTTCCTCGTCCGGCGAATCGTCCGGCAACACATCCGATGGCGCATCCAGCAGCTCGTCCGGCGGCGCAAGCACCGGCTCGTCCAACGCCACGTCCGGCAGCGCATCCGGCACCCCGTCCAACGCGTCCGCGGACGCGGGCCAGGTGGTCACGCTCGGCGACGACGCGCAGCTCGAACGCACACGGTTGCAGGCCGTATCCAAGCATCCGGCGCTGCAGGTCATCGCCGACCCGACGACGCTCAACGCGCTGTCCATGCCGCCGCAGGTCAGCGGCATCATGCAGCCGGCCGGATTCGACATCTCCTCGTACAGCGCGTACGGCGACGCGGACGCCTACCGCGAGGCCGGCGTGGAATCGTCGGCATGGAACGCGGACGCCGCGCTGGCCGACTACCGTTCGGCGATCGGCGACCAGAACGCGACGCGCGACACGTACGCGTGGCAGGGCAAGGCCGTCTGGTCGCTGCAATCGTTGGCCGAGGCGAAACGGCAGGGATATTCGACCGTGATCGCCGACCACGAGTTCGACGCCAGCGACGACTCGACCGTGCACACCGGCAAGATCGTGGTGCCGACCGACGCGGGCGAGGTGACCGTGCTCACCGAGCAGCGCGAGCTGAGCCGGCTGGCGCAGGGCAAGGCGACCAGCGACACCGCCGACAGCGAGACGAGCGCGGCCGGACGGCTCGCGCGCTTCGTCGCGCAGAGCGCGTTCTACCAGATGGAACAGCCGTACACCAGCCGCAACCTGCTGGTCTGCTTCGGCACCGGCACCGACGCGGCCATGATCGACGCGCTGATGAGCGCCGTCGAACAGTCGCCGTGGCTGAATCTGACCGATCTGAACACGCTCAGCGACGCCGACGCGTACGCCAGCGGGGACGACGCGCTGCAGCTCGTCCAGGACAGCGTCGCGCTCACCGATACGCAGTCGCAGCAATTCCAGCAAACGTTGGCGTCGCTGACCGCAAGCCGCAGCAACGTCTCCCAGTTCGGCTCCTCCGTGCTCGACCCCGACAGCGACGACGCGAAGAACTGGGCAACCACGCTGCTGGACGCGCAGTCGACGTTCGCCTTGCACGCGCTGTCCGGGCACACCGCCACGGCCGAGCACATGGCCACCGGTGCGGTCAGCCTGTCCACGCAACTGCTCAACGGCGTCTCGATCGCCCCGTCCGAATCGGTGACGGTGGTGAGCGAAACCGCGAAGATGATGGTCACCATCAGCAACCAGCATCCGTATCCGGTGCACGTGAAGGTCTCGTCGCTCACCGATTCGCCGGAAATCGTCACCTCGCGCATCGCCGAGACCAACGTGCCCGCGCACGGCGAATCGCAGGTCACGTTCACCATCCGCGTAGCCACGTCCGGCAAGGCCACGGCCACCATCAGTCTGCAGGATCGCGACGGCCATCCGTTCGGCGCCGCGCAGTCCACCAGCATCACCAGCGTGCTGCGCATCAGCGACATGAGCGGCTTCGTGATCATCGGCTTCGCCATCGTGCTCGGCCTGCTCGGCCTGTGGCGTCAGTTCAACCGCAAGAAGGATCCCGACGAATGAGTTCATCACTTGGCCGCAACTCGTTGATCATGGCTGCCGGCACGGCGGCCTCCCGCGTGACCGGTCAGGTGCGCACGATCCTGCTGGCCGCCGCACTCGGCACGACCGGCCTTGCGGCGAACGCGTATCAGGCCGGCGCGATGATCCCTCAGGCCGTGTTCGCGCTGGTTTCCGGCGGCATCTTCAACGCGGTGCTCGTGCCGCAGATCGTGCGCACGCTGCAGCAGGATGACGCTGAGGAGCGGCTGAACAAGCTGATTACGTTGGCAATCTCGCTGCTGGCACTCATGACGGTCGTCATGGCCGCGGCCACGCCGCTGCTGACCATGCTGTACGTCGACGGCACCCCGGAGATGCTTGCACTGACCAACGCGTTCACCTTGTGGTGCATGCCGCAGATCTTCTTCTACGGCCTGTACACGGTGCTTGGCCAGGTGCTGGCGGCCAAGGATCATTTCGGCGCGTACGCGTGGAGTTCGGTGGGTGCGAACGTGATCAGCTGCGCGGGATTCACCGCGTTCATCCTGCTGTTCGGCCGCGCCACCGAACAGCCGATGGGGTTCTGGACCGGCGACAAGCTGATGCTCACGGCCGGAACGTGGACGCTGGGTGTGGCGTTCCAGGCGCTGATCCTGTTCGTGCCGCTCACGAAATGCGGCATCCGGTACCGGCCGCGCTGGGGTCTGCACGGCATCGGCCTGCGGTCGATGGGCTCGGTGGCCGGCTGGAGCGTCGCGATCGTCGTCGTCGACCAGGTCGCGAGCCTGCTCGCCACGCGCATCACCACGTCCGCGCCGGGAGCCGCGCACGCGCGTCTCGGTCTGGACATGGTCGAGGTCGCCGGCAACGCGACGTATCAGAACGCGTTCACGCTGTACATGCTGCCGTATTCGCTCATCGCCGTATCGGTCGCGACCGCCCTGTTCCCGCGCATCTCGCGCGCGATCGCCGACCACGACATCGACGGCGCGCGCTCGACGCTCAGCCTGTCGCTGCGCAGCATGGGCGTGCTTATGATGTTCTTCACCGCCGCGTTCATCGTGATGCCGGTACCGATCATCATCGCGCTGCTGCCGTCCGTGAGCATGCACGAGGCGACGCTCATCGCCGCGCCGCTGATGACGCTCGGTCTCGGCCTGCCGATCTCAAGCGCGTATCTGGTCATCCAGCGCACGTTCTACTCGTTCGAGGACGGCCGCAACCCGTTCCTGTTCATGCTGCTGTTCAACGTGCTGTTCATCGGATCGGTGTTCGGCCTGAGCCGCGTCACCCCGCCGACGCAGTGGGTGATGCTGGTGGGCGCGGGCTCCGCGCTCGGCCATCTGGTCGCGTTCCCGTTCCTGATCCCGCCGTTGCGCGCGCGGTTCGAGGGCCGACTGGACGGCCGGCGCATCGCGTGGTCGTACGGGCAGTCGCTGGTGGCCGGCGCGGCCGCGGTGATCGTGGGATTGCTGGCGCGCGATCCGGTGTACTCGCTGCTGGGCGTCTGGTCGCCGCAGGACGCCGCGGCGGCGGGATCGCCCGATGCGGGAGCGGCCGGTCATGGCCGTCCGATTACGGCCGCGCAGGCCATGAACATGAACTGGTTCCAGGCGATCGGCGCGTGCGTGCTGCTGACGATCGTGATCACGGTCGTGTATGTCGGCGTGCTGTGGCTGCTGCGGTCGCGCGAACTGATGATGGCGGTCGACATGGTGAAGTCGCGGCTCACGCGGCGGCCGGTCGCCCCCGCAGACCCCGAGCCGGCCGCTACCGCAGCGGCTGATGTGCCGCCCGCGCCGCCGGCGCAGACGCGCGAATCGAAGCCCGCGCAATCGTCCGCACAGCCGATGGCCTCGACCACACCGACGATTAGAATGACACCGAAACCCTCGTCAGAATCATCTTCGCAATATGGAGTCGGAATGAAGCCTCAACTGGGAGATACCATCATCAATCGATACACGCTGGTATCACCGTTGCGTAACACCCCCGGCCTGCAGGCATGGAAAGCGAACGATCGCATGCTCGCGCAGGACTGCCAGGTGTTCGTCATCACCGACCGCCGCGTCGTCACGCAGGTCAACGACGTCACGTCGATCCTTGCGTCCATGCACGATCAGCGGCTCACGCAGGTGCTTCAGCTGCATCACAGCGGCGAACTGCCGATCATCGTCACCCGCGAGGACGCCGGACTGTCGCTGAGCGACTATCTGCGCGGCCCGGCACGCAAGATCCTGAGCTACGCCGCAATCCGATCGATCCTCGGCGAGACCACGTTGATCGTGCGCACGCTGCTCGCGCGCGGCGTGGTCGACCATGCGATCAGCACCGACACCGTGCGCATCAGTGCGGCCGGCGTGCAGCTGGCCGACATTCCAGTGAGCATGATGCTGCAGGACGTTTCCGGCAGGACCGACGATTCGACGGGCGACGAGGAACGCGCGGTGCGCCAACTCGCGGCGCTGCTGTACTCGCTGCTCAACGGCACGCCGTCGAACGCGCACACCGAATACGACATGTCCCGCCTGAACGACGACATTCCGGGCGAATTCAAGCTGATCTGCCGCCGCGGACTCGGCCTGCACGGCGATAACGGCACGTTCAACGCGCCGATGTCGTCGCTGGCTGAAATCGATGCGCTGCTGGGCGCGTGGTATCCGCTCAACCAGCTGATGGAGCACGACATCGCGCTGCCGAGCATCGCCGGCACCGCGTCGATCATGCTCGCCGCGATCAACCCGACCCCGCAGGATGCGCTGATGGAGATTCCGGCCGGCATGGTCAACACGAACCCGCTGCCGCCGCTGTCGCTCAATACGCCGAAGTACGCGTCCGCGCTGACCTCCGACGACGTGGTCGACGTGACGCCGCTGACCGGCGATCTGTTCTCCGCGTTCGACGGGCAGCACACCGACGGCAATGGCGCGGCGCTGCCGACCGTGCCGCTGAACGTCTCGTCCGTGCGCCACAACGACGCGATCCCGAACCCGCCCGCGGCTCCGGCCGTGCAGAACGTGCCGGGATACTCGTTCCCTGTCTCCGACGCGGTGTCGCGGCCGACGCTGCCGCTCAACCCGATCGTGGCGGGCTCCCCGACTGCGGCCGCCGGAGCCGGAGCCGCGGCCAAGGCCGACGATATCGAGGCGACGCAGACGCTGCCCGCGGCCGTCGCGCCGCCGGTCGCGCCGCCGCCGGTCGCCGACCCGGCCCTCGAGGCCACGCAGGTCATCGACCCGGTCAAGAACACGGCCCCCGATCCGAACGAGACGGTCGCGATGCCTCCGATCACGGTCAAGACCGCTGTGACCCGACCCGACAAGATCGCCAACGCCGCGCTGAACGCCGACGTGGCCGACGAGACGCTCATGATCGGTCTGCCGACCAAGATCATCACGGTGCTGGTCGGCATCGCGGTGGTCGTCGGCGCTGGCTATTTCGCGGTGCGCGCGCTCAACAACGCGGCGACCGGCAACGTGGGCGGCGGTTCGTCCTCGCAGGCCGATCCGTGGAAGGACAACCTCAACGACGTGCCGTTCGGCAACACGACGAACGGCGAGGTTTCGGGATCGGACGATTCCGATTCGTCCGACAATTCTTCGAACGGCTCGAGTAGCTCGAATAACTCGTCGAGCAGCTCGTCCGACAAGTCGTCGTCCTCGTCCGGCAAATCCAAGGTCGTCACCGCCGACAAGGAGGCGAAGAAGGTTCCGGATCCGAAGTACCACAACGACACCCCGGTCACGATCGCAAGCCAGTCGTTCCTGTCGAGCCCGGCCGGCCAGAGCGGTTTCGCGTACCATCTACACCTGAACGAAGCGACGAAGGTGTACCGTCTCAAGATCACGATCAGCACGTCGGGCGGCAAGGCGTACGTGCGCACCGGCACCACGGACGATCCGACCAAAGGCAAGCAGGTCGCGGACTTCACGTTCGCGGAGGGCGGCACCACCGAGGTCAAGTTCAACTCCGTGGTCACCACGCAGGACGTGATGATCTGGGTGCCGATGGACGGACTGCCGAACGGACAGCTCTACATCCAGAAGGTCGAGCTGTTCTAGGCGGTGCGGCCTTGCGCCGCGATTCCCAGACAACACTCAGGAAGAACACACGAAGCGTCAGGAATCAGGTGGTTATATCGTAGTCAGCGGTTGAAAGACCGCGACAACTGAACTTCCTTTCTTCCTTCTCCTCTCTGAGAATAAGCCCGGCCCCGCAGCCGGGCTTATTCGTTGTTGGGGTGATAGCCGGCCGTTCCTTCCTCCACAGGTTATGGGTCGGGGTTGAGTCACCCCCATTCCTTGTGCCGCCTGCCGCCCCGGCTGTTGTTATCCACCTTCCCGGGCACAACCCTTCTCCCGGGCATACAGCCTATCCCTTCCGGGCTTACGGCCGGTTCTTAGGCACAAAACGGCCGTAAGCCCGGGAGGCCAGTTCCCCTGTCGTTCCCCAGTTGCTTCCCTGCCGTTCCCTGCCGCCCCCGGTTGCTCCCAGTCATACCCGGTTGCGCCTTAGTTGCACACTGCCGTTCCCCGGCTGTCCCCGGTTGCTCCCTGTCGCCCTCTGACGTTACCGGCTGCTCCTGGTCATACCCTGCCGTTTCCAGTTGCTCCCGGGCATACGGCCGGTTTTAGTGTCCAAAAAGGCCGTAAGCCCGGGAAGGAAGCCCGCATCATAATCTCATTCCCGGGCATACGGCCGTTACGGACATGGAAACCGGCCGTATGCCCGGGAGAAGATCCCCAGACACAGCCTTTCTTCCGGGCTTACAGCCGCTCCTTCCCGGGCTTACGGCCGTTTCGCGCCTATGAGCCGACCGTATGCCCGGGAGGGATCGTGCCCTGAACCGTGAAACCGCGATCAGATGCCGTCGGGAATGCGACGGTCGCGCCAGTAGTATTCCCGATCGTGGTCGTTGATCTCACGCACCACACGGCACGGCGAGCCGAACGCCACCGAGTCCGCCGGCACATCGCGCGTGACCAAGCTGCACGCGCCGATCACCGAGTTGTCGCCGATCGTCACGCCGGGCAGCACGGTCACGTTCGCGCCGATCCACACGTTGCGGCCGATATGGATCGGCTCGGAGAACTGCGCGATCCGCTCGCGCAGGTCGGGACGGACTGGATGACCGGTCGTCACGAGCGTGACGTTCGGGCCGATCATCGTGTGGTCGCCGATGAAGATCTCGCCGTCGTCGACCAGTGTGAGGTTGAAATTCGCGTACGAATGTGCACCCCAGTGCGTGCTGCATCCCCAGTTCGCGTGCACCGGCAGCTCTACGTACGCTCCCTCGCCGAACTCGGCGAAAAACTCGTGCAGCAGCTCGCTGCGCCGCGGATCGCCCGGCATCGTCGCGTTCAGTTCATGCAGCAACCTCATTTGCTCCTGCTGGGCCGCGCCCATTTCGGGGTCGCTGCAGAAATAGATCCCGGGCGAATGCATCACGTCAAGCACCCGTTGCGGAACACTCATCGCACACTCCTTTGTCTGAGACGAACGTCGCCGTCTCGCAGCGGACGCCCATCGTCTTCTTGCGCAATCTTCTCCATTGAACCGGAGAACCAAGCTTTTCGCAAACCCGATACCGAACCTATCGTTCCCTGAACATGTCATCCGCACACACGAAGATCATGTCAGGATCATTGCGGTATTTGGCCAGTGTGGTCTCGTGCACGGGGTTCTTCGTAAAGAACGCCAATGTCGTCTCTCGATATCCGCGAATCAGTCCGATTCGATCCCGCAACGACGCGATCATTTCAGTTTCGTTGACCGTATTGCGCCATTTGCATTCGCCCAGCAATATCTTTTTCTCGTCAGGCTCGGCAGCCACCACATCGATGTCCGTTTCCTCCCGCTTCAGCGGATTGTTGCCCCACCATTTTCCGGTCAGCACCGGCATGAGCGGCAGTTTGCCGCTTCGGAATGCCCTGAATATCCATTGCATGCACATCGTCTCAAACTGCTGTCCGACATATGTGGCGAACACGGCACTCTCGGCAGTTTTCCGCGCGATTTCCACGCCACTGCCGGTCTCGATCAAGGTTACGTTCGGCGCGACGAACCTGTACCAGTATGCGAAGAACGGATCCTTGATGTGTATTCTGGATTTGCGCGACGTAGGCTTTTCCCCAAAGGGAATGGAACGCTCAATGAGACGCAGCTCTTCCAATGTCTTGAGATAGAACGACACAGATGTTGGTTCCAAACCGATATGATCGGCGATGATCTTCGGAGTATTGCACCCATTACTGACAGCTTGGAGAATGGAATCATAGATGGCGGGGCTTTTCAACTCCTCCCGCAACATCATCATAGGTTCCTCATACAGCAAACCAGCCTGATCGAAACATAGCATCGCCACGTTCTGCTCATACGACAGCTGCGGATCAAGCTGTGCCAAGTAATATGGGGTGCCGCCGAATGTCGCATAATATCTCACGGCGTCCTCGGCCGTGCAGTGTTCTACGAATCGGGCAGCATCGAAGCAATCAAACGGCTGCAACTTGATCTGACCAGTGCGTCGGCCGTACAGCGGACTGTGCACGCCAAGTACCTTGCTCTCCATGAAGCCCTGGTTACTTCCGGACAGAATCAGCATGGTATTCGTGTCCTTCAGGCCATGATCGATGGCGATTTGCAATATCGACGGCAGACTCGGCTCGGCCTCGGCGGCATATGGAAATTCATCCAATACAATGACAAGCTTGTCGCCCGCGTGACGACGTGCTTGACTCACCAGATAATCGATCGCATTGTCCCAACTACGAAAATCGACTTCAGGCTGATTGAAATACGCGGCGATGGCCATGGCGAACGATTGCAGTATCAGTCGGGAATTCTGCTGTCGGGCGGTGAAGTACAACGCCGTCTTGCCGTCAAGAAAATGGTCGATCAACGCCGTCTTGCCGACTCGTCGGCGACCGTAGATCACCATCATCTCGAATCGCTTGCTGTCGTACATGCGTTGCAATGCAATCAGTTCATGCTGTCTGCCGATGAACATGAAAGCCTCCCCGAAACCACATCGATATCCATCACTATATAGATTATTCTAATATAGAAAAAACTATATAGATTATTCTATATTAGAATAATCTATATAGTGAGACTCATACCTCCTCTTAGGACGGCCTTGTAGCTTGGCGGGGCTACTGCATGAGCATGTGGAGTCCGGTCATGAGGATCATGGCGGTGATGCTGGTGGTGGCGATAAGGCATCTTTACATAACAAAAAGATGCCTGTTATAACACCGTATAAACGATCTATCACGGCGCCAGTCCGGCGATTCAGCGGGAGGCGTGACGCGGGCCGACATAGCCGGCGGTTGGTAGAGTGGGGCGCATGAGTGATGAGATTCGTGATGTGATGATTATCGGTTCCGGCCCGGCCGGCTATACGGCGGCCATCTACCTCGGCCGGGCGGGATACCGCCCGCTGGTGATCGCCGGCGCCCTCACGCCCGGCGGCCAGTTGGTGAACACGACGGAGGTCGAGAACTTCCCCGGTTTCCCGGACGGCATCATGGGTCCGGATCTGATGGATGCGATGCGCGCGCAGGCCGAGAAGTTCGGCGCCGAACTGGTATACGACGACGTGGTGTCGGTCGATTTCGGCGACGGCACCGACCCGAGTGACTCGAGCGCGGTCAAGTCGGTGACCGTGGACGGCGGCGAAACCTACCGAGCCCGCGCGGTAGTGATCACGACCGGTTCGAGCTACCGCAAGCTCGGCGTGCCCGGCGAGGCGGAGTTCTCCGGCCGCGGCGTCTCGTATTGCGCGACCTGTGACGGGTTCTTCTTCCGCGGCAAGCCGATCGTCGTGGTCGGCGGCGGCGACAGTGCGTTCGAGGAGGCGCAGTTCCTGTCGCGCTTCGGCTCGTCGGTGACGCTGGTGCATCGCCGCGACGAGTTCCGCGCGTCGAAGATCATGGTCGACCGTGCCCGCGAGAACGAGAAGATCTCGTTCGTGACGAATGCGGTGGTCGAGTCGGTGAACGGCGGCGATGACGGCGCGACGTCGGTGACGCTGCGTGATGTGGTGACCGGCGAGACGCGCGAACTGCCGGCGGAAGGCGTGTTCGTGGCGATCGGACACACGCCGAGCACCGGATTCCTCGGCGACTCGGTCAAGCTGGATGAGGACGGCTATATCGTGGTCGACGGCGCGTCCACGCGCACGTCGGTGCCGGGCGTGTTCGCGGCCGGCGACGTGGTGGATCGCGTCTACCGCCAGGCCATCAGCGCCGCCGGCATGGGCTGCCGCGCCGCCCTCGACGCCCAGTCCTACCTCACGCAAGAGTAGTGGCTTTTAGGATTTCTCCACTCGCTTCGCTCGGTCGAAATGACAAGAAGTAGAGCGCTCGGTCGAAATGACAGGAGAATACATGACGCCTCGGTCGAAATGACAAATAGAATGTCATTTCGACCGAGGCGATAGCCGAGCGGAGAAATCTTTATTACCCGACCAGATCCTTAGCGAGATCATTCCACTGCGGATTAGTCAGTTCGACAAGACGGTTCTTCTTGTCACGGTTCCACTTCTTAATCTGCTTTTCACGCTCGATCGCCACACAAACATCTTCCACGGATTCGTAGTGAACCAGTTTGGTCACGTTATATTGGTCAGTAAAGCCATTCACTCTGTGATTTCGATGCTCACTCAACCGGCGAAACAAGTTATTCGTCATGCCTACATACATCACCTTGTTATTCCAGTTGGTCAAGATGTATACGTAGTACAAGATTTCTCCACTCGCTTCGCTCGGTCGAAATGACAGAAAAAGATATCACATCGGTCGAAATGACAGGAAGCTTCGTTATCCTACTTCCAGTCGGAGTCGGGGGCGGGGGTGCCTTCGGGCATGAGCAGGTCGAGGATGCGGTTCATGTCTTCGGGAGAGGAGAACACGATCTCGATGCGGCCGTGCTGCTCGGAGCCCTTGATCGACACCTTGGTGTCGAAACGGTTTTCGAGATGCTCGCGGATCGGCGAGTTGGCCCACGGATTGTTCTTGTTGGCGCGGGCCTTGCGCGGCTGATCGCTTTCCGCGACCTTCATCGCCACGATCTCCTCGGTGGAACGCACCGACAGTCCCTCGGCGATGATCCGCTGCGCCAGCTGCTCCATCTCGTCCTCGCTGCCCAACGCGAGCAGCGCACGCGCATGACCGGCCGACAGCACGCCCGCGGCCACCTTCTTCTGCACGCTGGCCGGCAGGTTGAGCAGTCGCAGCGTGTTCGCGATCTGCGGACGAGACTTCGACACCGACTTCGACAGCTGCGCCTGCGTCAGACCGAACTCGTCGATCATCTGCTGGTACGCGGCGGCCTCTTCGAGCGGGTTGAGTGCGACGCGGTGCAGGTTCTCGAGCAGTGCGTCACGCAGCATGTCGTCGTCCGCGGTCGTCTTGACGATGGCCGGGATGGTCGTGAGCCCGGCCAGCTGAGAGGCTCGCCACCGGCGCTCCCCCATGATCAGCTCGTACGGCGTGCGGCTCAGCTCGTCGGCATTCGGATGTGCAGCGGCCAGCTGGGAGGCCGGACGTTTACGCACGACGATCGGCTGGAGGATGCCGACTTCCTTGATGGATGCGGACAGTTCGGCCAGTTCGTCCTCGTCGAAGACGGTCCGCGGCTGGTGCGCGTTCGGACCGATGTCGGTGATGGTCAGTTCGGCCAGATAGCCGCCCTGCACCGGCTTGAGTTCGACTTCCTCGGTGTCCTTGTCGTTCTTGGACTGCTTGCCGGCGGCCGTCTGGGTCGTCGGACGTTCGGCCGCGGCAGTCGGCGTGACAACGTTCGCCGCAGCAGAGGGAACAGCGGAGACGGCCGACTGGGCCGTGTGATCGCCGCCGAAGAACAGGTCGCTCGGATGCGCGATATCGCCGATGCCGGGCATCGCGGCGCGCTTGGTCTTGGCCGCCTTGACCTTGCCGCCGTCGGTTGCGGCATCGGTCTTGCCCACGGCGCTCAACGGATCGCCGGAACTGTTCCGGCCCATCGACGCGGCCGCGGACGCGATCGCCGCGACGGTCGACGCGTCCTTCGCCGGCACGACGACCGTGGTCTTGACGGGATGGTCGTTCTTCGCGATCACGGCACCCGTCCCGGTGGTGGCTGCAGCCGCCGGCATGCCGGCGATCACCGACTGTTCGTCTGTCTTCTGCTCGTGCGGTTCTCCGGGAAGATCGGGAAACAGCGCACCCAGTCCTTTGCCCAAACGTGACTTTGCCATCTCAGTGTTCTCCTCGCTTGATCGCAATCGCCTGCAACGCCTGCGCCGAACGCTTCGCGATTTCCAGCGCCGCCTCGCGGTATGCGGTGGCGCCCATGCACTGCGGCTCGTAGGAAATCACGCTTTGGCTGAAGCTCGGCGCTTCGGAAATCTTCACGGTTCGCGGAATGGTCGTGTCGAGCACGATCGACGGGTAGTGCTGCTTGACCTCGTCGTAGACCTCGCGGCTGAGCAGCGTGCGCCGGTCGAACATGGTGACCAGCATGGTCGAGACGAGCAGCGACGGATTGAAGTGCTCCTGCACGAGGCCGATCGTGTGGATGAGCTGCCCGAGGCCTTCGAGCGCATAGTATTCGGCCTGGATCGGGATGAGCATCTCGTTGACCGCGCACATCGCGTTGATGACGAGCAGACCGAGGCTTGGCGGGCAGTCGATGAATACGTAATCATAGTGATCGCCGCAGTGCGCGAGATACTCGTTGATCGCGTCGCGCATCAGGTTGTTGCGGTTCGGCGAGTCGGCGACCTCGAGTTCGGCGCCGGACAGGTCGATGGATGCCGGCACGACGTCGAGCGTGGAGAAGTCGGGGCAGACCTGTTTGACCTGTTCGATGGTCAGGCGGCCTTCGATCACGTCGTAGACGGACGGCATGCCGGAACCGTGCGGGATGCCGAGCGCGGTGGACGCGTTGCCCTGCGGGTCCATGTCGATGACCAGCACGCGGGCGCCGGCGAGGGCCAGGGCCGCGGCGATATTGACGGTGGTGGTGGTCTTGCCGACGCCGCCTTTCTGATTGGCAACCGCGATCATGCGGGTCTGCTGCGGCTTGGGGAAGACGGCGGCCTCGATGGCCTTGTACCGCAACGATTCCTGCGCGATCTGCGCACCCAGAGGAGAAGCAGAATCCTTGAAGATGCGATTGATGGTCTGCGTCACCGTTTCCGGCTCCTGCAGGCCCCCAACGGTCTGGTCATCTGCTGTGGACACGAGTTCCTCCTTCACAAGACAGTACGTTCCAGTTTCATCGTTCGCGTGGACATGAAACGTCATTTTCGGCAGTTATCCACATCGTTATCCACATACATGTGGATAACGATGTGGATAAGACTGTGGATAACGTGTGTATATCTTTGGTCAACGTTTATCTAAACCGTTATTTTTCAACGTTTGGCACAGGCAGTTATACACAGATACAGATTGTGGATAACTTGCGTTCGTCGGTGTTCAAGTCTGTGGATAACTACTATCGCTTATCCACAATCACGACGTGGGTGGGCTCCAGATCCGGTCCGACGGCGGCTTCGACCACACGCGGCCGCACTCCCCCGCGCTTGGCGATCTCCTTGGCGGCCTTGTCGATTTCCGCCTGGGCCGAACGGCCCTTCAATGCGACGAGGCAGCCATGCGGTTTCAACAGCGGCAGCGTCCAGCCGGACAGCTTGGTCATCGGGGCAACGGCACGGCAGGTCACCACCGCGAACGGATGCAGGCCGGAGGCACGCTTGCGCAGGTTCGCGATCACCTCTTCGGACCGCGCGCGCAACACGGTCACGTTCTTGAGGTTCATCTCCTCGACGCACTCGTTCAGCCACTCGACCCGGCGTTCCATCGGCTCGATCAGCGTGAACTTGTGGTCCGGCAGGCAGGCCGAGGCGACGATGCCCGGGAATCCGCCGCCCGATCCGATGTCGGCGACGGTCTTGAACCGCTCGTCCTTGGTCGCCTCGCGCACGAACGGCACGATCGCCGCGGAGTTGAGGATATGCCGTTCCCAGACGATCAGCACGTCGCGCGGGCCGATCAGGCCGCGCGGTTCGCCCTCGCGCATGAGTTTCTCGTGAAACACCTCAAGTTTGGGCAGCGCGTCGCCGAGCACCTCGGCGAGTACGGGCGAACCGTCGAGCTGGTCGACGACCGGTTCGACGGGTTCGGATGTTTCATGTGAAACGTCGGTGTTCATGGAATGCCCTTCATGACTGGTCATACCGCCTCGACTGAGCGAAAGCGAGCGGAGAAATCTTCTGGGAGGTGGAAACCTCCGGTAAGATTTCTCCGCTCGCTGCGCTCGGTCGAAATGACGATACGATCGAGGAAAATACGGATCGGACTACTCGTCGATCTCGTCGGTCTCGGCGGAATCGTCGGCAGCGGCCTTGAGATAGACGGTCACATAGCGATGCGGTTCCTCGCCGTGCGAACGCGACTTCATGCCCTCCTCACGGACCACGTCGTGCACGACCTTACGTTCGAACGAGTTCATCGGCTTCAGGTCGACCGGCTCGCCGGTCTCCTTCACCTCGTCGATCGCGTCCAGCGCGATGTCACGCAGGCGCTGGCGCTTGCGCTTGAGGAATCCGTCCACGTCCACGATCAGATGCGAACGCTCGCCGGTCTTCTGCTGCACGGCCAGCCGGGTCAGCTGCTGCAACGCGTCGACCACTTCCCCGTTGCGGCCGATCAGATGCTTGATGTCGGTATCGTCGTCGGCGACGATCTGCACCATCGGCCGTCCGTTGCGCACGCCCATCTCGATGTCGCCGTCGTAATCGGCGATGTCCAGCAGTCCCTCGAGATAGTCAGCGGCGATGTCAGCTTCCTCGTTGAGCTGATCGATCGTCTTCTCGTCGTCCTGCGCCATATCACAACTCCTTATCAGCGAGGCCAAAGGTGGTCAAATCTACAGTCAGTCTAAACCAAAAAATCTCACGGAAACGAATCACGCCCGTTTCCGTGAGATCATGGCACGTTATTTCTTCTTATTGCGGTTCTTGCGCTGTGGCTGCGCGCGCTGATAGCCCTGCTTCTCCTTGAGCTCGGCCTCTTCCTTGGCCTTGATGAGCTTCTCCTCTTCGAGGCTGGGCAGTCCAGCCTTCGCGCGGCGCTCGTTCTCGCGCTTGTGGTCGCGCACTTCCTTGTCCTTGGCGGCCGGCGAACCGGGCGTCGGGAAGGCGTAGACCTGCCACGCGGTGCGGGCGAGGTTGCACACGTTGTTGGTGAGCCAGTAGACGAGCACGGCGAACGGCATGGTCACGCCGGAGAAGATGTACATGATCGGGAACACCCACAGCATGCCCTTCTGCATGGCCGCGGCCTGGCCGACCATCGCCTCCTGATTCGTGTTGCGCTTCATGCTGAAGTACGTGGTGAACCACAGGCAGAAGCACATGAGCGCGACGAAGACGCCGATGATGATCTTGCCGTGCGTGGAAGCAGAGCCGAACACGTCGGTGACGTTCACGCCGAAGACGGTGGTCTGCGAGAACTGCTTGGCGGTGGCGACGTCGAACGCGCCGAGCGCCTCACGCTTGCCGCGCGCGATGTACGGAATGGCCGAGAGCACGTAGAACATGCACATGAAGACCGGCGACTGGATGAGCATCGGCAGGCACGAACCGGCCGGGTTCGCGTCGTTGTCCTGATACAGCTTCATCATCTCGCGCTGCATGGCCTCTTTGCTGGCCTGATCGTTCTTGCCCTTGTACTTGTTCTGGATGCGCTGCATCTGCGGCTGGATCGCCTGCATCTTGCGCATCGACTTCATCGTCTTGTAGTACAGCGGGAACACGCACGCGTGCACGACGAGCACGAGGAAGATGATCGACAGCACCCACGAGAAGCCGACGGGCGACATGCCGAGCAGGGTCAGGAAGCTGTGGAAGATGGCCATGATCTGGGTCATCAGCCACTCGACCGGGGTCAGCAGCTTGTACAGCCAGCCCCAGAAGCCGCTGTCCAGCAGGAAGTTATCGTAATTGATCATCGCTAGGCCATCTCCTTACGTTGCGCATGATGATCCGGCTCGTCGGCATCATCATGCCAGGCCAGTGGTGTCAGTCGGGGCTCCTCATGGGCCTTCGACCATGAAAATCGATAAAAAACGGAATACCGCTGCGGCACATCGTCAATGCCGCCGCGATTCCACGGTCGGCAACGCAGCAGACGCAATACGGCGAGCAACCCGCCGCGGAACGCCCCATACCGCTCCAATGCCTCGACGGCATAGTTCGAGCAGGAGGGGTAATACTTGCAACAGGCCGGACGGTTCGCGGAAATCGATCGCTGATACCAGCGGATCGCGCGGATCATGCCGTCAGCCGCGTGCATCGGCGACACGCTTCGCTGTTTTACGTGAAACAGCGTCGAACAGCGACGCCACCTGCCGGTCCAGCGACTGGAAATCGGCATGTGCGGCGCTCGGCTTCGCCCGCATCACGACGTCCACGGATTCGGGAAGCCGCGATTCGTGGGCGCGGGCCAATACGCGGAACCGCCGCTTGACGGTGTTGCGCGTGACCGCATGCCCCACCGATTTGGATACGGCAAGGCCAAGTCGCCGGCCATTCGCCGTCGTTTCGCCCAAAACTGAGGAATCGTCGCGCACCAGATAGTGCACGACGATATCCTTGTCACTGACTTTACGACGGCGCTTGAGCACGGTGACGAAGTCACGATGACTCTTCAGCCGCTCCACGTCGATGTTGCCGCCGAGCGTATAGGTCAGGCGGCCAGGGACTTGCGGCCCTTGGCGCGGCGACGGTTGATGGTCGCGCGGCCGGAACGGGTGCGCATGCGCAGGCGGAAGCCGTGCTTCATGTGACGGCGGCGGTTGTTCGGCTGGAATGTCCTCTTCATAATTTAGCTCCCGGTGTTTTAGCCGCGCCAAGGCACGGCTCCTCATGAGTCAAGCTATACCAAAGTACTCTTACCCCTGCCCACAAGTCAAAACGCCGAGCGTATTTTCACATTTCGGTCGTTGTTTCATAACGGTTCATTTGCATATAACCGTTGAAAAATCAAGCCCTCACGGCGGCGAGTTATCCACAAATTACACGAATGTTATTCACATTCCAATGTTTTCAACACGCAAGCCTGTGGATAACTTCTAGGTTTTGGAGTAAAAATGATCTGTTGTCATATTATTCGCTCGAGTGGAGGAGGCCCGCATGGCGCACACGCCGCAGGACCCCGCAGCGCAGGCGACCCGGATCTGGGCGGATGCGCTGGCACTGCTCAAGCATAATTCCAAGCTGACCGTCCGCGACAAGGCGTGGCTTGAAGGCGTGGTTCCCGAGGCGGTATTCGGCACGACGATCGTGCTGTGCGTCGAGAACCTCGCCACGCAGCAGGCGCTGCAGAAGGATCTGAGCGAACCGATGCTCCAGGCGCTGAACATCGCCTCGGGCGTCGACATGTTCCCCGCGTTCAAGGTGGAGCCGCGTCCGAAGACCAAGCCGCAGCCGGCGGCGGCCCCGGAATATCCCGAATCCCGACACGCCGACGACGAGATCGAGGCGCTCAACGCGCCGACCGTCGCCGATCTCGGTCAGGAATCGTATCGTCCGGACGGCATGGAACCGGTGGCCCCCGCGCCCCAGCCGATCGCAACGTCACAGCCGATCGCACCGACCCAGCCGGCGAATGCAACGGACATCGCGCAGCAGCCCGCGCATCCGACGTTCAATCGCACGCAGGTGGCGCGCGATCCCGAAACGCATCTGAACAAGAACGCAACGTTCGACACGTTCGTTCCTGGCGAGTCGAACCGATTCGCATGGACCGTGGCGCAGGCCGTGGCCGAAGGAACAGGGCGCGACTACAACCCGTTGTGTATCTACGGCGGGTCGGGCCTGGGCAAGACCCACCTGCTGAACGCCATCGGCAACTATGCGCTGGTCAAGGATCCGAACCTCAAGGTGCGGTACGTTACCAGCGAGGAATTTACGAACGAATTCATCGAGGCGCTGCAGACCCCGAACCAAAGTCAGGGCCAGATCGCCGCGTTCAACCGCCGCTACCGAGCGGTCGACGTGCTGCTGATCGACGACATCCAGTTCCTCGGCGGCAAGGACGCGACACTCGACCAGTTCTTCCATACGTTCAACACGTTGTATCAGGCAAACAAGCGCATCGTGATCGCATCCGATGTGCCGCCGAAGAACCTCAAAGGCTTCGAGGCGCGACTGATCTCGCGCTTCGAGTCCGGCCTCGTCGTCGACGTGACGCCGCCCGATCTGGAGACGCGCATCGCGATCCTGCGCATGATGGCCTCGATCAACCATGCGAATATCCCGCCGGAGGTGCTCGATCTGATCGCGGAACGGTTCACCGAGAACATCCGCGAACTCGAAGGCGCGCTCACCCGCGTCACCGCGGTCGCCTCGCTGAGCAACCAGCCGGTCACGCGCGCGCTGGCCGAGCAGACATTGCAGGACTTTTTCACGGCGGACGTCGAAATCAAGCCGACCGACATCATCAGTCAGGTCGCGAAGTATTTCCACCTGTCATTCGATGACATCGTTGGCAAGGGCCGTACCAAAAACGTGTCGATCGCACGTCAAATCGCGATGTATCTGTGCCGAGAGAATACCGGCATGAGCCTGGTCGACATTGGCGAGGTGTTCCACGGGCGTGACCACACCACGGTGATGCATGCGGTGAAGCAGATCAACCAGAAAATGCAGCAGAAACAGGAGATCTACAATTACGTTGTGGAACTGACGCTGCGTCTCAAGCAGCAGTCGAACGACAAGTAGACCGTTTTCCACGTGTTTTTTTCGCCGGACGGACGTATTGCGCCGTCCAGCAGAATCGTTCTGACAGACCGTTTTCGGCACTTTTTCGCGGCTTCGCGGAAAAGTGCCGTTTTTCGTCTGTGAGCGCGGCTGTGACGGACGGCGACCGAGCGACGCTGCACCCCACTCCGCGCGCGATTCGCGATCACCAGGCACGGGACTCCCTCGTCCAGCGGCCGAATAATCGTTCTCGACGCCGTACGACACATGACGGGATATTCCGATCGATATGCCCTGCACTATTTCCCGCAATATGTTCGTATATTTCTTGATTATCGACCGAACCCACCGTCCAGCACGATCACGCTGAGCGAACGTTTTCAGCGTTTTTTCCAAGCGATATAAAAACCATGCGTTTTTCGTCTGTGAGAGCGGTTGTACTGGACGGAACCGGCCACGCGTTCCGGCGTCCATTTCAGGCAACAACCGCCCTCCCGGCATCGGATCGACGAACGAATATCATCCGAATTACGGCACGCATGCCACGTGTCCTGCCACGACAGCTCATGCCATTCAGCACAAGGGCGCTGAGCGAACGATTTCGGCACTTTTTCGGCTCGTTTGGGAAAACACCCGATTTTGGTCTGTGAGCGCGATTGTGGTGGACGGGCGGTGTCGGAAGCGTCCGCGACATACCTCGACACGCCCGGGTTGTGACGCGCGAACAGAAAAAGTTATCCACACAGTTATGCACAAATGTGGGTAAACCCTGCGGATAACCGGTGGATAACCCGCCGCTCCAATGTGGATAACTCGTGGAATACTCGTCGTCGAATGTGGATAACTTTCAATCTCGATTTTTCATGTGGATAACTTGCCGTTTTATCCACAGAAATGCAGAAGTTATCCACATTGATCTCCATCTCGTCAGCGCTACTCGCCATTACCGTCACGAGAGTTATCCACAGTTTCCACAGCGCTTATTACTACGACTATCTACCCACTTACGTACGGTCGTCGCCGTCACGATAACGCATCCCACCTTCACGATTCGCAATCCCACGGCTCTTGGTTAGAATGACGATCAAGACAGCAAGCGATGAAAGTAGGATTTTCATGAAAGTCGAAATCGATTCCGCCGCGTTGGCCGACGCGGTCGCATGGACGACCCGCGTGATCGAGGCTCGTCCGGCCAATCCCATTCTCGTCGGCATCCGCCTCGAGGCCATTGACGGAACGCTGCAGCTTTCCGCGTACAACTACAAGATCTCCGCGCGTCACCACATCGAGGCCGGAGTCGACGAATCCGGAAGCGTGCTCGTGCTCGGCAAACTGCTCGCCGATATCACCAAGTCGTTGCCCGCCGAACGTACCTACCTGTCGACCGACGACTCGACGCTGACGATCACTTCGGGCAAGTCGAAGTTCACGTTGCAGCTCATGCCGGAGACCGAATACCCCGATATGCCCGTCGTTCCAGCGAAAATCGGTCAGGTCGACGCGCCGACTTTCGCCCAGGCAGTGTCCCAGGCGTGCGTCGCGGTGTCCCGCGAGGAGAATCGCCCGGTGCTGACCGGCGTACGCGTCCAGTTCCATGGCGACAAAGTGATCATGACCGCGACCGACCGCTTCCGTCTGGCCCGCGCGACCTTCACGTGGACCCCGGTCGACCAAGACATCGACGCCACGACACTGGTTCGCGGCTCGTTGCTGCGCGATATCGCCCGTTCGCTCGACGAGCACCAGAATGTTGTGATCGATTTTGATCAGGATTCGTCGTCTTTGCTCGGTTTTGAGAATGCCGGCCGAGTCTCGACCTCGCAGCTGATCGACGGCGAGTTCCCGGCGACCGATCGCCTGTTCGCCGACGACTATCCGATCCAAGCGGTGATCGATCGCCTGCAACTGATCGGTGCAATCAAGCGAGTCGCACTGGTCGCCGAACGCAACGCGTCGATCCGCATGACGTTCTCCGGACAGGAACTGACGCTGTCGGCCGGCGCCGCCGACGAGGCCCAGGCTCAGGAAATCCTCGACATCGATCTTGACGGCGAAGACATCACCGTCGCGTTCAACCCGTCCTACCTGATCGAGGGTCTGTCGGCGATCACTGAACCGTTCGTGCGCATGAAGATGACGACCGCTGTCAAGCCGGTCGAGTTCAATGGTCAGCAGGAATCCGATTCGGACGAGTCGATGGACTATCGTTACCTGCTGGTGCCGGTGCGATTCAACTGACGTTCGATCGGCGTACGCGTGGTGTGCGGCCGATCGAAATAACTCAACAAAATCGTTGGAAAGACAATGCGGAAAGCGCTTACCAAAGTTTGGAGAAGACAAACGGTAAACGCTTTCCGTTTTCTGTGGCTGGAGAATCTCGCATGTACGTGTCGCGCCTCGCGCTTGACCACTTCCGCTCGTGGGAGCATCTCGTGGTCGACTTCACGCCCGGCGTGAACATCCTGCAGGGCTCGAACGGGCTCGGCAAGACCAACCTCGTGGAGGCCGTCGAAGTGCTCTCCACCGGTTCCAGCCACCGCGCCTCCGGTTCCCTGCCGCTGATCGAACGCGGTCAGACCTCGGCCGTCATCCGTGCGAATGTGAATGATTCGTCCCCGTCCGAGACGACAACCTACGAGCTGACCGTCACGGCCCGCGGCGCGAACCGCGCCCGCGTCAACGGCGGCAGATCCGCCTACCTGCGCGACGTGATCGGACAGGTCCCCAGCGTCTCGTTCACCCCCGAAGACCAGCGTCTCGTGGCCGGAGACCCGGCCTCCCGTCGCACCCTGCTCAATCAGGCCGGCGCCCTCCTCGTCCCCGGCTACCCCGACCGGCTGCAGACGATCACGAAGATCGCCCGGCAGCGTGCCGCGCTGCTCAAGCAGCTCGGCGACGGTCGCACCGCGGCGAACGGACGGCCCGACACCGGCTACGGCCTGTCCTCCCCCGCCGAGGCCGCGCTCAACGGCCTCGAGATCTGGACCGGCCAGTTCATCGAAACCGGCGTCGCCATCACCCGCGACCGCCGGCAACTGGTCGACCGTCTCGCCGCTCCCTTCACCAGAATCTACCGCGAACTGGCCGGCGAGAGCGAACGCGCGGAACTCGTCTACGAACCCTCGTTCGAGGAGATCTTCCTCTATCCCGACCCGCTGCCGCACATCAGCGAGCACTTCCAGCGCATCTATCCGGGCGAGGTGGCACGCGGGCAGAACCTGATCGGCCCGCACCGCGACGACCTGTCGTTGCTGCTCAACGGTATGCCGGCGCGCGAGTTCGCATCGAACGGCGAGATGTGGACGATGGCGCTGGCGCTCAAGATGGCGCTGTACGAGGCCGTCGCGGCCGACCGCGGCGTCAGGCCGATCGTCATCCTTGACGATGTGTTCGCCCAGCTCGACGAGTCGCGTCGCCGGCAGATCCTCGACTTCGCCGCACGGCAGGACCAGGTGCTCATCACCGTCGCCGCGGCCAGCGACATCCCCGACATCAACATGCTCGACGGAGGCACGGCGGACGGTTGCCCCGCGCACATCATCGACGTGGCCTCGCTCAAACGTGAGCAGGATGCGTACCTGCATCCCGACTTGTCCGCGTTCGGCATCGAGGTCGACTCGTGAAACCGCCGATCGAACGCACGCTCAAACTCGACGAACGCAAGCTGCCGGCGCAGGTCTTCGAACGGCTCGCCCAGCGCGGCGGATACATCATGCGCGACCGCAAAACCCGCGAAACCAACCGCGAGAAGGCGTGGGAGAGCTTCGGCAAGCCCGGGCGCGACCCGAACACGCTGGGCAGCGTGATGGCCGGCATCGCGAACGGGCGGCACTGGGTGCCGCAGCTCAAACTCGCGCAACTGCGCGAACACTGGGATCAGGTCGTCGGCCCCGGTATCGCCATGCATTCGTCCGTGGCGAGCTTGCGCGACGGCGTGCTGACGATCCGTACCGAATCCGCAGTCTGGGCCACGCAGCTGACCTATATGATTCCGCAGTTGACCGCCACGATCCGCGAACGGTTGGCCGGACTGGACATCCAGGAGATCCGCGTGACCGGGCCGGCCAGCGGACGCGGCGGATACCGTCGCGGCGCCTACCGTGGCCGCCGCGAATACTGACGGTTCCGCAGAAGTCGGGCAGGATCGCGATTTTCGCCGCTGTGGGCGGTGTCGGGCTAGACGAGTAGACTTACGTGCACAACATGTAAAAGGCTGGAAGAGCCCATTATTTGCGTTCTAGGGCATATCGCCCTTGCGAATGGCCTCTCAAGCGGGGGTTACAACGCAGAAAGGAATCCTGTGGCAGACGAAGCAGATTCGCTTGAAGGTTCCACCGACAACAACGATCAGCACATCACCGATCCCATCACCGACAAACAGGCCGAACTCAACGCGGCCGCCGAACAGATCAACAACGACGAACTGGTCGACGCGCAGCTTGACGACAGCATGTCCCCCGACCACTACGACGCGAGTGATCTGAAGGTCCTCGAAGGCCTTGAGGCCGTGCGCATCCGCCCAGGCATGTACATCGGCTCCACCGGCCCGCGTGGCCTGCACCACCTCGTCTACGAGATCGTCGATAACTCCGTCGACGAGGCGCTCGCCGGCTACGCGACGCACATCGAGGTCACGATCCTGCCGGACAACGGCATCCGCGTCGTCGACGACGGTCGAGGCATCCCGGTCGACGAGGTGCCCGGCGAGGGCGTCTCCGGCGTCGAGACGGTCATGACCAAGCTGCACGCCGGCGGCAAGTTCGGCGGCGGCGGATACGCGGTTTCCGGCGGCCTGCACGGCGTCGGCATCTCCGTCGTCAACGCGCTGTCCACGCGCGTCGACATCGAGGTGCGCCGTCAGGGCTTCCACTGGACGCAGACGTACATCAACCAGCATCCGACCGCACGACTGGCCAAGGGCCGTCCGATGGACGAGAACGAGTCCACCGGCACGTCGGTCACGTTCTGGCCGGACGGCAAGATCTTCGAAACGACCGTCTACGACTTCGAGACGCTGCGCGCCCGTTTCCAGCAGATGGCGTTCCTGAACAAGGGCCTCAAGATCAGCCTGACGGACCTGCGCGAGCCGGACATGGCCGGCGACGAGGTCGCCGGCCAGGACGACGACGGCGAGACGAAGCACCAGAGCGTCACGTACCAGTACGCGAACGGCATCAAGGACTACGTCGACTATCTCGTCAAGTCCCGCAAGGCGACGCCGGTCGAGGACGACGTGATCGACTTCGAGGCCGAGGACCTCAAGATCGGCATCTCTGCCGAGATCGCGATGCAGTGGACGACCGCATACTCCGAGGCCGTGCATACGTTCGCGAACACGATCTCCACGACCGAAGGCGGCACCCACGAGGAAGGCTTCCGCGCCGCGCTCACTTCGCTCGTGAACCGCTACGCCCGCGAGAAGAACATCCTCAAGGACAAGGACAACAACCTCTCCGGCGACGACGTGCGCGAGGGACTCACGGCCGTGATCTCCGTCAAGCTCACCACCCCGCAGTTCGAAGGCCAGACCAAGACCAAGCTCGGCAACTCCGAGGCGAAGACCTTCGTGCAGCGCGTGATGACCGACAAGCTCGGCGACTGGTTCGACGCGCACCCGAGCGAGGCCAAGAACATCATCCAGAAGGCCATTGAGGCGTCCCGCGCGCGCATCGCCGCCAAGAAGGCCCGCGAGAACACGCGCCGCAAGTCGATCTTCGAATCGGCCGGCATGCCCGACAAGCTCAAGGACTGCCAGTCCAACAACCCCGAAGAGTGCGAGCTGTTCATCGTCGAGGGCGATTCGGCAGGCGGCTCCGCGATCCAGGGCCGCAATCCGGAGACGCAGGCGATCCTGCCGCTTAGAGGCAAGATTCTGAACACCGAGCGCGCGTCCATCGACCGCATGATGAAGTCCGACACCATCGAGTCGCTCATCACGGCCGTCGGCGGCGGCTACGGAGAGGACTTCGACGTGAGCAAGGTGCGCTACCACAAGGTCATCATCATGGCCGATGCCGATGTCGACGGCGCGCACATCGCCACGCTGAACCTCACGCTGTTCTTCCGCTACATGCGCCCGATGATCACCGCCGGCTACGTGTACGTGGCCATGCCGCCGCTGTACCGCCTGAAGTGGACGCGCGGCGACCACGATTTCGTGTACACCGACCGCGAGCGTGACGAGAAGCTCGCCGAGGGCAAGGCTGCCGGACGCCAGCTGCCCAAGGGCGAAGGCATCCAGCGTTACAAGGGTCTGGGCGAGATGACGTACCAGGAGCTGTGGGAGACGACCATGGACCCGGAGCGGCGCATCTTGAAGCAGATCCACATCGAGGACGCGGCGGCCGCGGACGAGACGTTCTCGATGCTCATGGGCGACGACGTGGAGCCGCGCAGGCTCTTCATCCAGCGCAACGCTAAGGACGTGCGCTTCATTGATGCGTGAGCATCACCACGCCAAGAACGTGTCATTTCGAGCGGAGCGCAGCGAAGTCGAGAAATCTTCCGAAACCGGTATCCGGTAAGAGATTTCTCCACTCGCTTCGCTCGGTCGAAATGACATGATCCGCCTGACTTTCTTGTCAACATCAGCACAAAGGAACCAATAAGTGGCAGACGAAAACAGCACCGGCGGCAACGACCTGCCGGAGCAGAACGACGAGCGGGCCGAGCACTCGCTCGAGCCCACGAGCCCGCAGGCCAGCGAGAACCTGGTCCTCGACGAGCACCGCGTGGCCCACACCGACATCCAGAAGGAGATGCGCCAGTCCTACCTCGACTACGCGATCTCCGTCATCGTCGAACGCGCCCTGCCGGACGTGCGCGACGGCATGAAGCCGGTCCATCGCCGCATCGTGTACGCGATGTACGACGGCGGCTACCGCCCGGACCGCGGCTACTCCAAGTGCGCCCGCCCGGTCGCCGACGTCATGGGTAACTACCATCCGCACGGCGACGCGGCGATCTACGACACCCTCGTGCGTATGGCCCAGCCGTGGTCGATGCGCTACACGCTCGTCGACGGCCAGGGCAACTTCGGTTCGGCCGGTGACGATCCGCCCGCGGCCATGCGTTACACCGAGTGCCGCATGATGCCGCTCGCGATGGAGATGGTGCGCGACATCGACAAGGACACCGTCGACTTCGTGCCGAACTACGACGGCCGTACGCAGGAGCCGACCGTGCTGCCCGCGCGCTTCCCGAACCTGCTCGCGAACGGCTCGTCCGGCATCGCCGTCGGCATGGCGACCAACATCCCGCCGCACAACATGCGCGAGCTGGCCACCGCCGTCCACTGGACGCTCGACCATCCGCAAGCCTCCCGCGAGGAGCTGCTCGACGCGCTCATCGGCATCATCAAGGGCCCCGATTTCCCGACCGGAGCGACCATCCTCGGCCACAAGGGCATCGAACAGGCGTACCGCACCGGACGGGGCCTCATCACCATGCGCGCGGTCGTCAACACCGAGGAAATCAAGGGCCGCATGTGCCTCGTGGTCACCGAGCTGCCGTACCAGGTCAACCCGGACCGCCTGGCCGCATCCATCCGCGAAGGCGTGCGCGACGGCAAGATCCAGGGCATCGCCGACATGCGCGACGAGACGTCCGGCCGCACCGGCCAGCGCCTCGTGCTCGTGCTCAAGCGCGACGCCGTGCCGAAGGTCGTGCTCAACAACCTGTACAAGCACTCGCAGCTGCAGCAGACATTCGGCGCGAACATGCTCGCGCTGGTCGACGGAGTGCCGCGCACGCTCAGCCTCGACGCGTTCATCCGCCACTGGGTGAACCACCAGCTCGAAGTCATCGAACGCCGTACCCGATACCTCAAGCGCGAGGCCGAGGAACGCGACCACATCCTGCAGGGCCTGCTGAAGGCGATGGACGCGATCGACGAGGTCATCAGACTGATTCGTTCCAGCCAGGGCCGCGACGACGCCCGTCCGAAGCTCATGGAGTTCCTCGACATCGACCAGGTCCAGGCCGACGCGATCCTGTCGATGCAGCTCGTGCGCCTCGCCAACATGGAGCGCCAGAAGATCATCGACGAGCACGAGGAACTGCAGCGCAAGATCGCCGACTACAACGACATCCTCGCCAAGCCGGAACGCCAGCGCAAGATCGTCGGCGACGAACTCGACGAAATCGTCGCCAAGTACGGCGACGACCGCCGCACCAAGATCCTGCCGTACTCCGGCGAGATGAACGTCGAGGACCTGATCGCCGAGGAGAACGTGGTCGTCACGGTCACGCACTCCGGTTTCATCAAGCGCACCAAGGCCGACGAATACCGCGCCCAGCACCGCGGCGGCAAGGGCATCAAGGGTGCCAAGCTGCGCGAGGACGACGTGGTGGACCACTTCTTCCTCACGTCCACGCACAACTGGCTGCTGTTCTTCACGAACAAGGGCCGCGTGTACCGCATCAAGGCGTACGAGCTGCCCGAAGGTTCGCGCGACTCCAAGGGCCAGCATGTGGCGAACCTGCTGCAGTTCGGCCCCGACGAGACGATCCAGACCGTGCTGTCGATCCCGAACTACGAGGTCGCCAAGTACCTGGTGCTCGCGACCCGTTCCGGCAAGGTCAAGAAGACCGCGCTCGCCGAGTACGATTCGCCGCGACAGGGCGGCCTGATCGCCGTGCGTCTGATCGAGGACGAGAACGGCGAGACGGCCGACGAGCTGGTCGGTGCCGCGCTGTGCAACGCGGAGGACGACATCATCCTGGTGTCGCGACTCGGCATGAGCCTGAAGTTCGCGGCCGACGACGATCAGCTGCGTCCGATGGGCCGCCAGACCGCCGGCGTGCAGGGCATGAAGTTCCGCGACGGCGACAGCCTGCTTGCGATGGACGTCGTGCCGGATGATTCCGATCAGGATCTGCTCGTGGTGACGAATGAGGGCTTCGCCAAGCGCACGGCGATCTCCGAGTACCGACTGCAGGGCCGCAACGGCTTCGGCGTGAAGGCGTTGCAGCTTGCGGAGGGACGCGGTTCGCTGGTCGGCGCGGTGATCGTGGCCGAGGACGATCAGGTGCTCGCGATCATGAAGTCCGGCAAGGTGATCCGTTCCGACGTGGCCGAGGTCAAGCGCACCGGCCGCAATACGCAGGGCGTGACGCTGGCCAAGCCGGACAAGGGCGACGAGATCATCTCCATCGCGCGCAACGAGGAGAAGGACGACGACGCGGACGAGTCCGCGGCTGAGCCGGCCGAATCCACCGAGCAGTAACCGTCTGCTGAGACTGGTAGTCTCGCATAAGATAACGGCTCAGACAAGGAGCAACGATGAGCGAGAACTTTGAGGACGACGGCGAGGGCATGGCCCAGCCCGTCAGCTTCGCCGCCGAGCAGGCCGAGGAGACCGCGCCCGCACAGCCCGCGCATATCGGTCGCGTGGCCCGTTCCGTGGTCGGCGAAAGCGGCGCGGCGAACGGCACCGCGCATGCGCCCGCGTCGGTGCCGCCGGCGGATCGTCCGAAGAAGAAGCGCCGCGGCACCCCGCGCGCCCGCCGCATGAACCTGTCGATCACGCACATCAGCGCGTGGTCGGCGGCCAAGGTGTCGTTCCTGCTGGGCATCGCGGGCGGCATCATCCAGATCGTCTCCGTGCTGATCGTGTGGCTGCTGCTCAACGCGGCCGGCGTGTTCGAGAAGATCACCACGATCGTCAAGTCCACCGGTCTGGACACCGGCAGCTTCGATCTGGCCAGCATCATCAGTCTGCCCACGGTGCTGAGCGCCACGACGATCTTCGCGATCGTCGAGGTCGTGATCTTCACGCTGCTCGTGACCATCCTCACGCTGCTGTACAACGTGGTCACCGCGCTCGTCGGCGGCGTCCACGTCACCCTCGGCGACGACTGACCGACTTCGATCGACCGTTTCGCAACCGTATGCAAGTGGCTCCCCGCACTCTCCGCGGGGAGCCACTTTCTGTATTACCTGTCGTTTCGCTCCCCTGCCTCTTGATCGAGCGCGAACGCGGCGTACAACGGCAGACTGATGAGCGGCACATCGGTGCCGGCCACGGTATCTATGCCGAAGTCGCGTTCGGACAGCCGGTATGCGCGCGGGGAATGTCCTTCCTCCACGAATCTGCGCAGGCTTTTGGCCGTGACGTTGCGGGCGGATTTGATCTCCACCGGAATGACCTGCGCTTGCCGGTTCTGGAATACGAAGTCCAGTTCCCCCTGGCCGTTGCCGGCGGGCGTCCAGTAGAACGTATGCAATCCCGCGGCCTTCAGCGATTGCATGGCATAGTTTTCGGCCAGTGCGCCGCGGAAGTCGGATGACAGGATCTGTGCGACGTCGGGACGCAGCAACAGTTCCGCATCGATGCCGAACTTGGAGAACATGATGCCGGTATCGGCCACGTAGATCTTGAAGAAACTGCCTTCCTCGTCGCAGTACGGGGTCAACGGCGCTTCGCTGTCCTTGGTCATGTCGTTCCGACTGACGATGCCGGCGGCTTCCAGCCATTCCAATGGTTCCAGCAAACGTTCGCGACGTCCTCCGCGGATGACGTCGGCGTATTTGAATTTTTTCGTGGACGATCGCAGGAGCTGCTTCTGCAGACTGTCCCAGATGCGCTTCGCGGAGATGCCGCTGATGCCGTTGTCCGGATCAGTCATGTCGTTGACGTACGTGTCGTTGATCTCGTGCTGTTCCTGCATGACCGATGCAAACGATCGCGTAGTGCGGTATGCGTCCACGGCCTTGGGCATGCCGCCGATGACGAGATACCGGTGATACCAGTCGAGCGCCCTATCGTGCAGCATGAACGAGCGTGGGTCGGCGGCATGATCCCTGATCGACTTGGCGAGTGGCTGCTCGTCCACGGCCCAGAGGAATTCCTCGAAATCCATCGGGAACATGTCAAGCTGGCGTACGCCCGACGGGAATGGCAGCCGTCGTTTCTTCACCGTGACTCCGAGTAGGCTGCCGGTTGCGATGACCCGCCACTGGGTTCCGGAGAAGAATCGCAATGAATTCAATGCCTTGTCGCTGAGCTGTATTTCGTCGAAGAACAGCAGCGTGGACTGCGGCTCGCATGGTTTGCCGGTATATTCCCGAATGCGGTTGATGATGGCTTCCGTGTCGTTGGTCGGAACGTCGAAGATCTTTTCGATGGTGGTCAGATCGGTCTGAAAATCCAGTTTGACCATGTCGTCGTCGAACAGGTCGTGTGCGATCTGCTCGATCAGAAACGTCTTGCCGATGCGACGCGCTCCTCGGATGAGCAGGGGTTTCGTGTCGCCGGCATCCTTCCACTGGCGGATGTCGCCGGCCAGTTTGCGTCGCATGTATGTCATCCAGCCCTCCAGAGTTGTGTTTGTACGCAAATAATTACTATTTTGTGTACAAATTATACATGAAAACGTAATATTTCATGTGCTGGTAAGTCTCGGAGTGGGTATCAGATGGTTGGTGATCGTTACTGAGTTCGCATCGCATCATCGTGACTCGGCGACGGCCGGTATTCGGTCCGGCAGCGGCTGTAACTCAGCAAGAGTTCGTCGTTTATGTTGAGATACGGCCGTTTTGGGTATGGAAAACGGCCGTATCTCAGCAAGGGTTTGTGGTTCTTGTTGAGATACGGCCGTTGAGTGCTTGGGTGGGGTGCTCGGACTGGATGATCCGGACCACCCGGGGATGGTTGTGGCGCGGCGGCCGGTCG